>CAMWQE010000023.1 GCA_947176335.1 uncultured Porphyromonadaceae bacterium
GTGCTGAATACCCACTGAACCGCAAATATGCCCAAGCCTACACGCACCGCCCCGAATGCCCCAATCATGTCGTACATCCCGAAGCCGAAATGATAGTACACGAACACTCCCATTATCGACTGGAAGATATAGTTGGTAAGGCTCATGCGTCCGTAAGGGATGATGAAACGCTGCCAGCGGCGTCCATCACCGGCATGAAACCATACAAGCATGAAAGCAGCAACCAGCACGCACATGAATGCGAAATTATAAACCATAGGCACTGCGATGCAATAGTAAGCGAGAACTGTCACAGTTTCGATATGCCCGGGGACAAGGCGGCAGAGGAAATAAAGTGGTACTGCAGCAATTAACGCCACGACAAGCACTTTCTTCCAGAAAGATATGGCGGAAGCGGATTTGACAAATAGGCTCTTTCGACCGAGCCACATACCGAAAAGAAATAGCGCGGGAGTCTGGAAAAGCCTTCCTGCCTCCACCTGCCAGAAATTGCTGTAGAGCTGTCCGTTCCATATATTATTTGCAAGCATCTGCCATATATTGCCGGTACGCCCTACCTCCTCGGCACTCGCCGCAAACTGCATGAAGGAGTTGTTGGCGTTCACATAATCCGGATTTGCCAGACCATAGAAAACCATTGCCCATGCGTACGGCTGCAGCATCAGCACCGATGCGACAATAAGCACCGTTTTGTCCTTCCAGCCTGATGCCGGAATGAGAATCAGTCCGCAAAACGCATAAAGTAGAAGTATATCACCGTTGTAGAATAACGCATGGAATTGCGAGAAGCATACCAACAGCAGCATGCGCCATGCGAAGCGCGCACGGAAATCGCATCCGCGCCGGCGCGCATTGCGCAACTGAATGAAGAAGCTGAAACCGAAAAGCAACGAGAATGTTGCGTATGCCTTGCCGGCAAGCATGAAGAATATCGAATCGTAAGCTGCCGAGTCGAGCCAACGCATGAAAGAACTCTCCGCTGCGGGAGCCCCGAAAATATTATAATGCTCCAGGTTGTGAAGCAGCACTATCGCAAGCAGGGCAAAGCCTCTGAGGGCATCGACCGAACCGAGCCGCACGCTGTTATTTACTTTTTCCATTGCTATACGTGAATTTTTATGCAAAAGTACATAAAATTCCGGAATATACCGGGGCAAGAAATATCAGTACTCTAATAACACGAGCATAACCAAGAGTAAAAAATCCTTCATCCAATAAGCATGTATTAGTGATGGTTGTGGCATGAGGGATTCATTGGAACCGTGATTTTGGAGAAATCCATTGTCAGGGTGTCGAAGCGGAGCAATGTGCCGGTGAGCAGCTCGCCGGTGCCGGCAAGATATTTTATCGCCTCCGCCGCCTGGATTGTACCGAGGATTCCGGCGGTGACTCCGAGCGGTCCGCGCGCGGCAGCCTCCTGCGGGTCTGTATCAAACAGGCAACTATAGCAGGGAGTGTGTGGCAGCACCGTCATTGTCTGACCGCAGTAGCGCCATATTGCCCCATGGTTGAAAGGCTTTCCCGCCTGCACGCAAGTGTCGTTTATCATTCGTTTGGCTTCAAAACTGTCGGTAGCATCAATAACGAAGTCGTAGCCGTCGATGAGCGGAATTATATTTTCGGGAGTGACAAATTTTGATTCGGCGATTACCTCCACCTCAGGATTCAGGTCGGCAAGCATTCCGGCGGCACTTTCGGCCTTCGGCATGCCTATGCGCGATGTGGAGTGAATTATCTGGCGCTGGAGATTCGAGAGATCCACCTTATCCCCGTCAACAAGCCCAAGCCTGCCTACGCCTGCCGCAGCAAGATACAGCGCGGCGGGTGAACCGAGTCCTCCCGCTCCGATTACAAGAACAGAACCGGATGCAAGGCGACTCTGCGCCTCCTCGCCAAATCCTGGCAATGTCAGTTGCCTGCTATACCTCATGCGTTCCGAAGCGGAGAAATTATAAAGGTGCTCCATGCTATTATTCAGTTGTCTCTGGTATTTCGGGAGTCGGGTCTATGTCTTCGTCGTACTTCTGGAAAAGGAAATCATTGTAAGGGAAGCGGGTAAGGTGTACCTGCTTTGCCTTTTCGTAAATCTTGGCTTTCAGTTCGTCAATGTTCAGCCCTTCTTTAGCTGAAATGAACACAGCATCGTCCCCGACCTTGTTCATCCACGAAGCCTTTAGCTCATCCAGCGAGTAATTTTCTTTTGTCTTAGGTGTGAGGTCATCTTCATCTTTGGGTGTGAAAGAGAAAGCGTCAACCTTGTTGAACACCATAATCATAGGCTTGTCAGCGCTGCCACAAACCTCCGACAGGGTTTTGTTGACAACCTCAATCTGTTCTTCAAAATTAGGATGAGAAATATCTACGACATGGACAAGCACATCAGCATCGCGCACCTCGTCAAGGGTTGACTTGAACGATTCAACAAGGTGAGTTGGAAGCTTACGGATAAAGCCGACAGTGTCGGTGAGCAGGAACGGGAGATTATCAACGATTACCTTGCGCACAGTGGTGTCAAGGGTTGCAAAAAGCTTATTTTCCGCAAAGACATCGCTCTTGCTTAGGAGGTTCATCAGGGTAGATTTGCCCACATTGGTGTATCCCACAAGTGCGACACGCGTGAGTTTGCCGCGGTTCTTGCGCTGGATGGATTTCTGGCGGTCGATATCTTTCAGTTCTGCCTTAAGGCGTGCTATTTTGTCAAGGATAATTCGGCGGTCGGTTTCAATCTGTGTTTCACCGGGACCACGCATTCCGATACCGCCACGCTGCCTTTCAAGGTGGGTCCACATCCTTGTAAGCCTCGGCAAAAGATACTGGTACTGGGCAAGCTCGACCTGCGTCTTAGCGTTTGCCGTCTGCGCCCTCCTTGCAAAAATGTCTAGGATAAGGCTTGTGCGGTCAAGTATCTTGATTTTCAGTTCGCGCTCGATGTTCGCAACCTGCTTGGAAGTGAGGTCGTCATCAAAAATCGCCATGCCTATGTCATTGTCCTCGACATATTGCCTGATTTCCTCAAGTTTGCCTTTGCCGACAAATGTCCTTGAGTCGGGGCTGTTGAGTTTCTGGAGGAATTTCTTTTCAGTGACGGCACCCGCCGTATCGGCAAGGAATGCAAGTTCGTCAAGGTACTCGTTTGCCTTAGCCTCATTTTGCTGAGGCGTGATGAGCCCTACCAGAACGGCGCGCTCCGAAGTCTCTTTGTCAATAATCAAATCTTTCATAACAAGTATATAGACCTACAACGCTTAACGCGGGCAGATTGTGCAAAAACATCTAATATTTCGCGCCCTGAGCCATAGTCAGGAGATTGGGGTGGCGAGAAGGGTTGCGGCGGTAGCATCAAGGACGCGGACCGTGACAATATCGCCGGGTTTATGGCCATTGCGGTCAAAAACCACGGTTTTATTGGTATCAGTGCGCCCAACAAGCTGCTGCGTGCTGCGCTTGGAAATTCCATCGGCAAGCACATCAAAGGTTTTGCCTATGTCTCGCCGGTTAGATACAAGCGAGAGCTTGCCCTGCAACTCTATCATGCGGTTAAGGCGCTCAATCTTCACCGCTTCAGGCACATTATCAGGCATGGTCCTGGAGGCGAGGGTGCCGGGACGCTCCGAGTATTTGAACATGAAGGAGCTGTCGAAGCCTACTTCACGCATCAGTGACAGCGTCTGCCCGAAATCCTCCTCGGTCTCGCCGGAGAAGCCTGTGAACAGGTCAGTGGAAATGCCGCACCCGGGAATTATGGATTTGATAGCCGCAATGCGGTCAAGGTACCATTCGCGGGTGTATTTGCGGTTCATAGCCTTAAGCACAGCGCTACTGCCGCTCTGCACCGGCAGATGGATATGCTTGCAGATATTGGGGCGCGAGGCTATGGCACGCAGCGTCTCATCGGTCATATCCTTAGGATGGGATGTCGTGAATCGCACCCTCATTTCCGGCACTGCATCCGCCACTTTCAGCAGCAACGCGGTAAAATCGGTAATTTCACCAGTCTCAGGGCTCACATAACGGTAGGAATTGACATTCTGTCCGAGGAGAGTCACCTCCTTGAAACCGTTGTCACGCAGATTCATCACCTCCGCAAGGATACTGTCAGCTTCGCGTGAACGTTCACGTCCTCTGGTATATGGGACAATGCAGTAGGAGCAGAAATTATTGCATCCGCGCATAATGCTCACAAAACCGGAAATGCGGTTTGAGCCGATGCGCAGCGGCATTACGTCACGGTAGGTTTCGGTGGTGCTGAGCTCCACATTGATAGCCTTCTCCCCTGCCTCGGCTGAGGCAAACAGCGCGGGTAGGTCATTATAGGAGTCAGGACCTGCAACAATGTCAACACCGTAGTCATTTATAAGCGAATCCTTGACGCGCTCCGCCATGCAGCCGATAACACCGACAATAAGTGGACGCTTGCGCTTCATTGCGCGGAGATGCTGGAGCCTCGCCACAATTTTCTGCTCGGCGTTGTCACGGATGGAACAGGTGTTCAGCAAAACGGCATCCGCTTCATCTATATTTTCAGCCGGCTCATAGCCGACAGTACGCATCACAGCTGCAACGACCTCGCTGTCTGCAACATTCATCTGGCATCCGTAAGTTTCAATCCAAAGCCTGCGTTCCCCGGCATCATCAGCAGAATGTAGTGATTTTTCCACCATAAATAATATGTTATAGGGCATTAACCCTTGATTTTACTATAATAAAAATGTAATTTTGCACAAAATTAATCAATGAGTGCAGATGGAGCAAATTATCGGAATCATTTTAACCTTGCTTATCAGCGGAATCTATGCCGTTGCGAAGGAGAGGAAAAGAAAGAAATCCGAAAACATGTTTCATGCACCGGAAGATTTTCCTGACACGCGACGCAAAAGCGCGGTGCCTCCTGTTCCGGTTTTTCCAGAGATTGCCGAAATGCCGTCCACCCTCCCTGTCGAAGGCGCACGGGTAACTACGGACATCCCGGAATCTCACCCCGAATACCGCTCCGAGGATACCGACGCTATCGCCGCACACCGCGAGAGGTGGCGCAGGGCAATCATCGATTCAGAGATACTTAGCAGAAAATTTTGATATAACATACTTATCACCGTAAGATTATGGCATTTCCAATTATTTCGGCAGAGGAAGCCGCAGCGCAAATCCACAACGGGGCGACCATAGGCCTGTCCGGATTCACAGCATCGGGTTCTCCCAAAGTAATCACAGAGGCACTTGCCGCAAAGGCAGTGAAAGAGCATGCAGAGGGACGCCCTTTCAAGGTTGACATTTTTACCGGGGCATCTACAAACAACCATGCAGACGGCGCTCTTGCAAGAGCAAACGCAATCGGCAGACGCACTCCCTACCAGAACACACCTGACCTGCGCAAGCGTATCAACTCGCATGACGCACACTATTTCGACCTCCACCTCAGCGAACTCGCACAGAAGTTCCGCTACGGCACCTACGGCGAACTTGATTTTGCAATCATTGAAGTCGCAAAGGTGTTTGACAACGGCGAAGTGGTTCTCGGCACCGGTGTGGGCAATGTTCCAACCTACGCGAAGTACGCCAAAAAGATTTTCCTGGAGCTCAACAACACCCTCCCCGAAGGCCTCTACGGACTCCATGACATCTATATGCCTCTTGATCCCCCTAACCGCCGCGAGATACCGGTGTACAAACCGAGTGACCGCATCGGCGAACCTACAGTAAAAATCGATCCCGCGAAAATCGCCGGCATAGTTCACTCCGACGCGTATGACGGAATCAAGGGCTTCACCGAACTTGACGATGTGACACTGCAGATCGGCGCAAATGTCTGCAACTTCCTACTTGGAGAAGTCAAAGCAGGACGTATCCCGGCATCATTCCTCCCGATTCAGAGCGGCGTGGGAAATGTTGCAAACGCTGTGCTTTTCGGACTCGGCGCCGCAAAGGAACTGCCTCCGTTTGAAATGTACACCGAGGTTATCCAGGACGCTGTAATCGAGCTGATGAAGCAGGGACGCTGCAAATTCGGCAGCACATGCTCACTCACTCTTTCAGACAAGACCGAAGCCGAAGTGCTCAACAATATTGATTTCTTCCGTGACAAACTCATTATCCGTCCCGCTGAAATCTCAAACAGCCCTGAGGTAATCCGCCGACTGGGTGTTATAGCAATGAACACCGCTCTTGAAGCAGACATTTTCGGCAATATCAACTCCACCCATGTGGTAGGCACAAAGATGATGAACGGCATCGGCGGTTCGGGCGACTTTACCCGCAACGGCTACCTGTCAATCTTCAGCTGCCCGTCAATCACCAAAGGCGGTCTGATAAGCAACATCGTGCCGATGGTTTCACACGTCGACCATACCGAGCACTCAGTAGATGTAATCATCACCGACCAGGGTGTAGCCGACTTGAGAGGCAAAGATCCGGTTCAGCGTGCGGAGGCTATCATAGACAACTGCGCTCACCCGATGTACCGCGAACTTCTCCGCGATTACCTGTGCATGGGCAAAGGCGGTCAGACTCCCCACTCGCTCAACGCATCCCTCGCATTCCACACTGCATTCCAGGAAAGCGGCGATATGCGCAACACCGATTGGGCAAAATATATGTAAGATTATATTTCCACCGATACAGAACAGGGTGATGCTCCGGCATCACCCTGCTTGTTTTATACTCCTTTTATTATCTCCATTCCGAGCAGCCCTTTGGTGAGGGTGACTTCAAGAGTGTGCTTTCGCTTCAACTGGTTGTAACGGGCGCGAGGAATCGTCATCTCTTTCTCTTTTCCTCCGGGAAAACGCACAACAACGTGATACATCTGATAAGGTGCTCCCTTAACATAAGTATTTCTACTTATGCGTCGGCTATGGTAGTGGGTTGTCTGGAAAGTCTTCACAATCTCAACCTCCACAGTACGCGGTTGCCGCGCATCGACATGAACAAGGTTAAGCGAGGTCAGCGCGGCAAGCATCACTCCTGTGCCGACAACCATTTGCACAGCGGCATTTATCCAACGGTTAGAGCTGCCCGTAACCCGGACAAAGAGCCGGGGAAGAAGCACAACTGACACAAGCGACAATGTAGCTGCGCAACCTGCCGGTAACACCCATGAATCAAGGATATTATTAAACAGCGCAGCAGCAACACTATAGCCGCCGAGTGCTATAAAAATCGCTAAAATAAGCGGAACTGAACTAAATTTGTTGCTCATCGGGGGCAAAGTTAGTAATTTCGTCGCTGTATGAAGATATTGAAGTTTCTATTTTTTACAGTTATAATGTGGACCGCGAATATTAATGCGCAGGATTATGATTCCGCTATGATTGCCGCCGGAATGGCAGACATAGCAACAATCGACCCGACAATAACAATCGACCTCATGTATGCAGGACCGAATAATTTCGTCGGCGAGAACATGTACGGCACACTCAAAAAGGCTTACCTACATCCGGAAGCAGCCGCCGGCGTTGCAAAAGCGCAGTCGGCACTCAAAAAAGAGCATCCGGGCTACAGCCTCAAGGTTTGCGACGCGGCACGGCCTATGAGCGTGCAGGGAAAGATGTGGAAGAAAGTCAAAGGCACGCCTAAATCAAAATATGTAAGCAACCCGACGCGTGGTGGGGGACAGCATAACTACGGGCTTGCCGTGGACATAACCATCATAGATGAAAAAGGGAAAGAGCTTCCGATGGGAACTCCTGTCGACCATCTCGGCTATGAAAGCAACATCGACATGGAGGCAGATTTAGTGAAGCGTGGAATAATAACTGAGGCTGAAAGGCAAAACCGCCTGCTGCTCCGCAAGGTGATGCGAGCCGGAGGGTTCTCCACGCTCCGGACAGAGTGGTGGCACTTCAATTTCCGCTCCCGCGCCATTGCCCAAAGCCGATACAAGAGGCTTGACTTCTAAAAGAGATGCCACACTCAATGAGAGCAAATGAAGCTTAAAGTATATTAAGGGGAGAAACTTTAGCTACCCTCATCCGTTGTAGAAGTAAAAGAACAACTAAAATACACAATTGATATGGAAACTCAAGAAGAAATCAAAACCTCAATCAGGTTAAGTCACGAACTTGATTATAAAGAAGGCGATGTGGTGACAAAGAATGTTATGTCAAATGACAATGGCTCTGTGACATTGCTTGCATTTGACTACAATGCAATGATTGCACGCCATTCAGTTCCCAGTGATGTCCTTGTAACCGTTATTGAAGGAGCTGTAGAATTTGAAGTCGAAGACCAACGCCATAAACTTGATACAGGCGATGCCATGGTATTACCGGCAAACACGCCCCATACAGTTATAGCACTCGACAAAGCGAAAGTCGTACTTGTACGAATCAAAGCTTAAGAGAAACAGTTGGAAAAAACAACGACCGGAAGCATGAAGTGCCTCCGGTCGCTTTTTTATGCCTGAAAACGGGGATTACTTGTTTTCTTCGGGACGGGTGTAGCCATCTTTGGTAGCCCTTTCGCTCATGCGCTGAATTCTTTTTGCGGTTTCAGGGTGTGAGCTGAACATCTTTTCCATCATACCTGATTTCCTGCCGCCTTCAAGATTCTGGAATTTCTCAAACGCCATGACCATACCCCAGGGGTTGATACCATTTTTCACAAGGAACTCATAGCCGCTGTCATCAGCTTCATTTTCCTGTTTCTGTGAATATTTCGCACCGATAAGGTTTTCACCAAGTGTGCCAAGCTGCGATTCGGTAAGCTGAGCCGCTTTACCACCGGTAGATGCAATAGCGTCTTTCATTGCGCCGGTGAGGAGCTGCTGCTTGAAACCGTTCTTGCTATGGCGCTTTGCAACGTGGCCGATTTCGTGACCGATAATTCCGAGGAGCTCTTCATCGCTCATAATATCCATCAGCGAAGAAAACACACGCACGCTTCCGTCCGGACAAGCAAACGCATTGATATCGATAACGTCATATACTTTGAAATTCAAAGGTATGCCGTCAGCTTCTTTAAGGTTTTCAGTGAGCTTGCGGAGACGGATGGTGTAAGGGTCATCTTCTCCGGGAACTTTGTTATTCTTATCCATCCAGTCAACAGACTCTTTGACGTATGCCGCCATCTGCTCATCGGTGAGAGTGAATGCCTGAACACCTTTTTTTGCAGCGTTTGCAATTTTCCCGATGTTAAACTGTGCACTTGCAGGAACAGCTGAGAGCAAAACCACTACAGCTGCGATAAATTTGATAGCAATATTTTTCATTTGACAATAGTGTTTTTATTTGCAGTGCAAAGATAATAAAAAAGACCCGCCTAATGACGGGTCTTTATGTTTTTGTAAAATTCTTTTACAAATTACTGAGCCTCTTCGATTGTAACGGCGCGGTCAAGCTGAACAGCCTTTTCGCCGAGGTCGGTGAGGTTGCCGTTGTTAACGGTAGCATTGAGCTGGCTTTCGGGAACACCGAGACGAACAAGCTGACGCTGTACACCGTCTACGCGAGCGTGGCGGAGGCGTTCGTTGTAAGACTCAGAGCCGGTGTAGTTGTCAGCCCAGCCGGTGAGTGTGTAGGTCTTGCCAGTTTCTTTCATCACAGAAGCCACAGCGCGGAGAACGTTAACTTCGCGGGTAGAGAGGCTTGATTTGTTGATGGGGTAGTAGATAGTAGCAAGTGTCTTGGGGCAAACAACGGGTTTCTCAACAGGACGGTTGAGGCAGTCCTTGAGCTGACGCTCGAGATCAGCGATGCGAGCGTTAGCAGCCTGGAGGCGAGCTTCGATAGCGCTGCAGTCAGGCACTTCGGGGCAAACGGGAACAACGGGAGCATCCCATGTGCGCTTGTTGAAGTTGTAGGTGATGCCAACATAAGCCTGGAGGTCACCGGCGGTCTGTTTTTCAACAACTTTACGCTTCTGGGGAGCATCGAATGTGCTGTAACGGATGTCAAGGAAGAGCTGTACGCTTCTGCTTACATTGAATGCGTTGATCCAGCCTGCGCGGAGTGAAGTGTTGAAGTTGTGAGCGTTTTCCCATGCATAGTTCTTGCCAACCTGAGCAACGGTCCAGTAAGCACCGCCACCGAAGTAAACAGAAGAATTGTACACACGACCGGGACGATAGCCGCACCACCAGTTGGTGAGGTTGATGAGAACGTCACCTACAGCACCGAACTCGTTCTGGTACTGCTTGTAGTACTTACGATCAACGAGACCGCTTGTGTAAGGATAAACGTTCACAGTGCTAAGAGTCTTGCCTGCTACGTAGTTAGCACCGATACGGAGACCGATGATGGGTGAGAACCACTTACCTACATAAAGAGAAGCAGCGGGAGCGAGACGCTTAGAGAGTGACTGATGCTGGTCGAAATCAGACATGAAGACGCTAACGCCACCTTCAGCGGTGATGAACCAGTTGTTAGAGAAACGGTTGAGGAGGTAGCCCTGAGAAGGGTCGGGGGTTGTCTGAACCTCCTGTGCAAATGCTGCTGTGCCCATGAACATAGCGCATGCGAGACCAAGGATACTTCTTTTAATCATAGTGATTGAATAGTTAAAACGAATTATGTGATAAATGAGCGACAAATTTACTTATTAAATTTTAATACGCTATACTTTTTTTAATTATTTTTATCGTTTTGACAAAAAAAATCGTGTTTAGTGCAGTTTTTATGCCCCGATGAAAGCTTTTACCCTCTCCAACACGGCATGAGGAGTGAATCCGAATTTCTCATCGAGCACTTTGAACGGAGCGCTTGCCCCGAAGCGGTCGAGACCGAAAATCTCTCCTCTCGGACCAATAATCTCCCTGAGGGTTGATGAAAGTCCGGCAGTGAGACCGAAGGTGGGAACGCCTGAGGGGATAACGCTCTCACGGTATTCCACATCCTGATCAAGGAAAAGACCGATTGAGGGAACCGACACCACTCTTGCTGCAATTCCCTCCGCCTCAAGGAGCACCGCAACCTCACAGAGGAGCGACACTTCCGAACCGTTGCCAACGAGGGTGACATGGAAAGAGGGTGCGTCAAGCACAACATATCCGCCTCTTCTGGTACCCTCTGCCTCAGCATAGCGATTGCCAGTAGGGCTTGGAAGGTCCTTGACATCCTGACGGGTGAGGATAAGAGCTGTAGGTGTAGTTTTATTGTTCATAGCCATCTCCCATGCGATAGTTGTCTCCGCGCTGTCAGCAGGACGAAGGACAAGCATAGAGCGGCGACCGGAAATGTTCCTCACTTGCTCAAGAAGGCGAATCTGCGCCTCCTGCTCAACAGGCTCGTGGGTAGGACCGTCCTCGCCGACACGGAAAGCGTCATGCGTCCACACATATTTCACGGGAAGCTGCATAAGCGCCGCCATCCTGACAGCCGGTTTCATATAATCCGAGAACACAAAGAATGTGCCGCACGCCGCCATCATAGCACCGTGGAGTACAATGCCGTTCATAATTGAAGCCATTGTAAGTTCGGCAACGCCTGCATGGAGGAATGCTCCGGTAAAGTCTCCGGGACGGAGAGCACCTGTCTTTTTAAGGAACGCTTCTGTCTTATCCGAATTTGCAAGGTCAGCCGAAGACACAATCATATTGCCGACTTTCTCCGCAAGAAGCGAGAGCACATTTGCAGACGCTGTGCGGGTTGCGATATCAGCTTTGTGAACTATGGCGCTATAATCTATTTCAGGAAGCACACCATTAATATAGTTCTTCAACTGAAGCGCCTTGTCTGGGTTCTTCTCAGCCCATTCTTTCTCAACAGCGCGACGCTGCGCAACAATCTTTTTGAGTTCCTCACGACGCTGCGCGTACAGCTCAGCGACTTCGGGACGGATAATCCAGGGATTTTCCGGGTCACCGCCAAGATTCTGAATTGTCTTTGCAACATCGGCACCGCTCTTGCTGAGTGGCTGGCCGTGAGTGCTGCATTTGCCCTCAAAGTTCGCACCCTGAGCATCAACGCAGCCTTTACCCATAATAGTGTTGCCAATGATGAGTGTGGGTTTTTCGGTTTCATTCTGAGCCTTTACGAGCGCATCGGCAATCTGCTCAGGATCACAACCGTCAATTTCAATGACATTCCAGTGCCATGCGCGGTATTTTGCAGCATAGTCCTCGTTGTCCACCTCATCAACATCGGTAGAAAGCTGGACCTTGTTGCTGTCAAAGAACATAATCAGGTTGCTAAGCCCGAGATATCCGGCGATACGCCCCGCACCCTGGCTGATTTCTTCCTGAATGCCTCCGTCAGAAATAAAAGCATAGGTTTTATGTGAAATCCAGTCACCGAACCGTGCTGCAAGGAAACGCTCAGCAATAGCGGCACCTACAGCCATAGTGTGTCCCTGTCCAAGAGGACCGGATGTGTTCTCTACTCCATGAACCGGATCAAGCTCCGGATGTCCGGGAGTTATGCTTCCCCACTGGCGGAACTGCTGGAGCTCCTCCACCGTATAGTAACCGCAGAGCGCAAGGACGCTGTAAAGCATCGGCGACATGTGCCCCGGGTCAAGGAAGAACCTGTCCCTTGCAATCCATGTGGGATCATCGGGGTCAGTGACAAGGAACTGCGAGTAAAGTACGTTGACAAAATCAGCGGCGCCCATAGCACCTCCGGGATGCCCGGATTTAGCCTTTTCAACCATAGCTGCGACGAGGACACGGATATTGTCTGCCGCAGAATCCATTATTTTTTTATCCATATAATAAGGTGAATTGGATTTCACGCCACAAAAGTAGTCAAAAGCGTTAAGGTTTGCAAATAAATAACAGTGTCGGCGACCCCATAAGAAGCCGCCGACACATTTATGCAAATTCTACCTGCGTATTTTTTATTCGCCGAGTGTGGGAATGTCTGTGTTGACATTCTTTGAACCGATGAGAGCGTAGAAGAGGATATATACAGCGCATGCGAGGGGGATAAAGTAGCTGATCATGTAGTTAGAGCTGATGTCAGCAACCCAACCCTGGATAGCCACCATGACAGCACAGCCGAATACCATGGTCATGAACGCACCGGAAGCGATAGCGGTGTATTTGCCGAGACCTTCGACAGCCATGTTGAAGATACCGCCCCACATAACAGAGGTGCAGAGACCTACCAGAAGGAATGCGAAGATGCCTACAGGCACATTTGCCCAGATAACCGAGAGTTCAGCCCAGTCAATACCGGGAACATTAACAGTCCAGGTAGCGGGAGCGAACATTCCGAACAGGATAAGGACAATGCTGGCGATGGATACAGTGGTAATCATCTGACGGGAAGAAACCTTGCCACCAATCATACCGCCTACGAAACGGCCTACGAGCATCATGAGCCAGTAAACTGCAACGATAAGACCTACGATACCGGCATCCATGCCCATACCTGCAACCTGACCGGCTTCGGGAGCCACAGGAGCAGTGAGATACTGGAGGATGTATGTCGGAACACCGACTTCAATACCCATGTAAAGGAAGATCGCGAGGATACCGAGCTTGAAGTGACGGAATGAGAAAGCGCTGTATTTGTCTTTCTGACCAGCGGGAGCAGCTTTAGCATGATCTCTTTCCTCGATAGCCTTGAGGTCAGCGCGTTCGGGCTCGTCAATCTTGGTGAAGAGGATAACGATGAAAGCGACAACGAAGATACCGAGGGCGATGAAGAGCGCGGGAGTAGCGTCGCTCACGGTAGCCTTTGTAGCTTCACCGATAAGAGCACCCATGATGATGTAAACAGCAACAGCAGCAGCACTGTTGAACACACCGCCAATCTGGATAAGCTGGTTACCTTTGTTACCGCCACCGCCAAGGATGTTAAGCATGGGGTTAACAACAGTGTTGAGCATACACATGCAGAGACCGCCGATAAACGCGCCGATGAGGTAAACCCAGAATGCGCAATTAGCCATGCTTTCCCATCCGCTCATATACTGGATGGTAATAGCCACAATGCCTACAAGAAGGGCGATGAGCGCAGTTTTCTTGTAGCCGAATTTCTTGATAAGCATACCTGCGGGGATACCCATGACGAGATATGCAATAAAGTTGCCATAGTTACCGATCTGTGCCTGAAGGTTTGACGCACCGAACTGGTTTTTCACGATAACAGCCATCGGTGAACATAGATTTGTCACGAAGGCAATCATAGCAAACAGGGCAATCATTACTATAATGGCGCCCCACTGTTTAGCCTGGTTACTCATAAATGATTGGTATTGATTTTGGATTAAATTTATTATTTTGCGGTAAAGTTAGGCATATTTTTTTAATAGAATATGCGCAAAGGTATAAATTCTGCGTAATTATTGCCGTTCTCCGAAAATATCGCTGCCTATTCTCACCATATTGCTCCCCTGCCCTACGGCGAGCTGCCAGTCTCCGCTCATGCCCATGCTCACTGTGGCAAACCGCTGATTTCCGGCAAAAGCACCTGAGGCGAGGGCGTCAAAGCATCGCCTTATCGCCTTGAAATCGGCAATGACACGCTCTTCGTCATCTGTATTTGATGCCATACCCATTACTCCGGCGACTCTCGCTCCGGTCATCCGAGCAGCCTCCCCGGCAATCTTCTCAAGTTCCTCAGGCGAGAATCCGAACTTGGTCTCTTCGGCGGCAACATGAATCTGAAGAAGTACATCCACAGGATGACCGATTCTGTTTGCTTCGGCATCGACAGCCCTCAGCAGGCGTAGAGAGTCAATGCTCTGTATCGTGTGGACATGCGGCACAACGGCTTTTACCTTGTTTGTCTGCAAATGCCCTATAAAGTGCCACTCTATGTCATATGGCAGCACGGGGGCTTTTGCAGCAAGCTCCTGCGCCCTGCTTTCTCCAAAAATCCTTTGCCCTGCCGAATAGGCTGACTCTATCGCACTGGCAGGGTGGAACTTGGACACCGCAACAAGGCGCACGCCGCCCGGAAGGCGGCGTGTGAGCTCCTGAATTTTTTGTGCGGGTGTCATTTCATTCAGTTTTCAACGGGAGTTTTGCCAAGCTTTGCCTTGTAAACATCCATAATCGGAGTTTCGGCAATAGACTGGATTTCAAAGTCGGCGAGTGTTCCCTTCATTCCTTCCATGAAATTGTCGTAAGCGCCTTTAAGATCGTTTGCGGCTGTGAGGATGAGAGTAGTGGATTTCTTTTCCGCTGCGGTTTTCTCATCAATGGTTATGAAGGCAACTTTCACGAGCCACCATTTGTCTGCGGTGTCATCCCAGAAAATCTCAGAGATTTTTGTACGCTTCACCGCGCTTACGCTGAATTCTCCGGATATAGAAGGAGTCTGCTCCTCGATAATCCTTGCTTCAGCCTCTGTGAAAGAGAGGGCGTCAACAAGGTAGGGTTCATTTACTTTCTTGACAAGACCGTTTTCCATCATCTTGTCATAGCGAACTTTACATTCAAACCAGTTTGCCATTTCCTATATTAATTTAATCAGTATGTCATTCCACAAGTATGCTCTTGCTGACCTTCACTCCTGCAGGGGTTGTGACGGTCAGCACATACACCCCTTTAGGTAAAGATGCCGTTGAGATATTTATGCTCTCTCCGTCACTTTTTTCAGTAGCTACACATGCTCCCGCGATAGAGAATAGCTTTGCTGTGAGATTTTTTTCACCGGCGACGATAGCCTCGACATTGCCTGATGTGACAGACACAGCGAAACGACGCTCCGTATCGGCACTTACATTACCAATTTCGCTGGGCATTCCCAACAGTTTTTTCATAGCTGCATTTGCATTAAGCTTGCCGGCTCCCCACTGTGTAGCCACAGACCCAGTGACATCCTGCCTGATAGCGGTAGCTGTCAATATATTACGCACATCCTCAACTTTAAGAGAGGGATTAGCCTCAAGAAGGAGCGCCACAGTGCCAGTGACATAAGGAGTAGCCATAGATGTGCCCTGCTCAAGTCCGTAAGGATTATTTCTCTGTTGATTATTCGGTGTATTCACTGTGGTAATTGCATCAGCAGCGAGGCCATTATCTCCCACTTTTTCAGATTCCACATAATATTGACTGTAGCTTGAAACTACACCCATGCCTGGAGCACAAATTTCAGGTAAAGTCTTGCCATTCGGCAGCAAGTTGCCGTAAGAAGTAAAATCAGCGATACACCCCACTTGGCTTTCATTCGCGGTAGTATACCCATATAGGTCCTTAGATAACACGGGCCATTTAACTTTGGTTATATACGCGCCTACCGCAATTATGTTTTCGCCACATGCGATATTATTGATACTTTGGTCTGGATTACCGGCAGTGAAGCCATCCATCATTCTATTTTCTACTTCGTTGGAAAAAGTGAGACCACTGCCGGCAAATGAATTGATTTTAGTATTCCCTGAACCGGAATAGATAAGTGCCGGAACCACTTTTGAATTATCCTTTGACGTTAAATCCAAATAGATCGACACATTGAACCTGTTGTTTTCACTATTAACCTCCGAACTCACCCAAACGTATGAATCAGCAGCGAAGGAAGATTTGAATGTGGAATTGTGGGTAGAACCCTGGGAATTGTCGTTGGAGATATAGAATGCTTTACCAGCAGGAATAATTTCAGGAATATCTATTTTATCCACAATATTTCCCGAAACCTTGTCAATCATTGCGAATGACATTGCAAAACGGTTGGAATTATCAGACCAAGTGTCTATTTCGCCACTCCACTTAGAATTGTTTGTTGAATTAAGGATTGTCTTAACTTCTCGTGTCGTAGCGAAATTATTTTGCAAAGACACATTCTCGGTGCCGTCATTGCCTGCTGCAACACATATAATAATATCCTTACCTATTTCAGCAAGTGCCTGGTTCAGAAGATCTGTTCCGTCATGAGGTCCCGGAATGTAACCTACAGACAAATTGAAAACACCCGGTTTTCCGAGTTCCTTTGCTTTCTTTGCAAACAAGTCCGCAGCAAGCATTATATGGTCATTATACAGTGTACCAACACAAGGATACATCTGAGCATCGGGCGCAACTCCATAATAAGGGACATCCATCTCCCTCACTCTCACAGTATTAATCCTCTCAACTACAGCCACATTACCAGTAGATTTATATCCTCCGCCCATAATACCGGCAACATGGGTCGCATGGGTTGAGGAGGCGTTTTCTGTGCCGAATTTCAAAATTTCCTCCGGAGTTTTATAATCTGTGGTGATACTTGTGTTGTTGCCAAGTATGGTAGTCATGGCAATAATCCTGTTTTCAGTCAGGTCCTTGTTATAAAAATTGATGTGGTTAGGATCGAAACCCTGGTCCATCATGCCGAGCAGAATACCCTCACCACGATAGTTTTTATTAAAACCGTTTGATGTTCCCTGCTGCAACATATTGACAAACGATGCCGGGCGAGCCTCATTCATAACCGGCTTTGCCTCCTGCCCGAAAGACATAGCCTGTACTGCCGGGTTAGCTGCAACCGCTTCCGCTTTCTCAAGTGGAAGGGATATGACGGCAAACTGTCCTCTGGTAGTGAGTACAGTTACACCCTCCTTCTGCAGGGCGGAGACATCTTGACCGGGCTGCAATTTGACAAGAGCTGAAACGCGGACTTCATCTGCATCTCTTGACGGATATGCCTTAGCCTGATGAATCATGAACCGGGCTGCAGGATTGAGTTTTGACTGTGCCGCAGCCGACCCGACGGTCAGCAACGTCAGCGCAAGGAGTAACGGCTTTATCATACTGAGTGAAATTATATGGTTTTTGCGGCGTAAAGGTAAGAAAAAAGATACACTATACAAAAAAGCTAAATTTAAACAAAAAAAAGCCAAACCCGGTCGGATTTGACTTTTTGCGGAGAGGACGAGATTCGAACTCGTGGTAGGATTGCTCCTACGTCAGTTTA
>CAMWQE010000024.1 GCA_947176335.1 uncultured Porphyromonadaceae bacterium
ATCAGATTTCACAATTGAAAACTTGATAGACAGGTTTATACCGGATGGCCTTACCCAGGTCATAGCTACCGATATAAGCTGCGACGGAATGCTGCGCGGACCCTCTTTCGGTTTGTATTCACACCTGATGGAAGAATATCCGGATATTATTTTCACAGCTTCCGGCGGAATATCCTCGATTGCCGATATCGAGCGGCTTGAGAGTGAGGGCATGCCTCGTGTCATTGTTGGGAAAGCCATTTACGAAAACCGCATTTCTCTGCGGGAACTTGAAAAATTCGTAGTTTCATGTTAGCAAAAAGAATTATCCCATGCCTTGATGTGAAGGACGGGCGTACAGTCAAAGGCATTAATTTCGAGGGGCTGCGGGATGTTGGTGATCCGGTGGAACTCGGCAGACGATATGCTGCGGAGGGTGCGGATGAGCTTGTGTATCTCGATATCTCCGCATCACGCGAAGGGCGTTCCACTTTCCTTGACCTTGTAAAGCGTGTAGCGGCGGGAGTGAATATCCCGTTCACTGTCGGAGGCGGTATATCCGGTTTGGAGCATGCCTCGGCTCTTCTTGAAGCGGGTGCCGACAAGATTTCGGTTAACAGCGCTGCTGTTGCAAACCCGCAATTGATTTCTGACATAGCGAAGTGCTATGGAAGCCAGTTTGTGGTAGTGGCAATTGATGCGCGGCAAGGTGATGACGGAATATGGCGTGTCACTACCCACGGAGGGTCACGGAGCACTGACCGGGAGCTCTTTTCATGGGCAGCAGAGGCTGTGGAACGTGGTGCCGGAGAGATACTTTTTACTTCCATGAACCATGACGGCACCGGACACGGGTATCCGCTAAAGGTTTATGAAGAGCTGGCAAAGCTTCCGGTGCCGGTCATCGCATCCGGTGGAGCAGGCAATGCCACGCATATAGCCGAGGTGCTTGCCCCCGGACGCGCGGATGCGGCGCTTGCAGCATCCATATTCCATTATGGAACACTCTCAATAGCCGAAGTGAAGAATGAATTGGCGAAAAGAGGTATTCCTGTAAGATTATAAGTTTTATTCTGAAATGGTATGTTAAGTTTTTCCGATTTCAAGTTAGATAAATGCAGTGACGGGCTTCTTCCGGTAATCGTTCAGGATTCCGCGACTTTAAGGGTGCTTATGCTTGGTTATATGAACCGGGAGGCATTTGACAAAACAGTTGAGGAGGGGAAGGTTACATTTTTCAGCCGCACACGCAGTAAACTTTGGACAAAAGGTGAAACTTCAGGAAATTTCCTTGATGTAGTTGAGATGTATCCCGATTGCGACATGGATACCCTGCTAATCAAAGCTATACCCCACGGACCAACTTGCCACAGGGGAACTGTGTCATGCTTTGATACCCCCGAGTCAGATGGTTTTATCCGTACATTGGCGGGTGTGATAGCAAAAAGACATTCGGAAATGCCGGATAAATCCTATACCACAAGCCTTTTCATCAAAGGAGCTAAACGTATAGCAAAAAAGGTTGGCGAAGAAACCACTGAGGCAATCATTGAAGCTGTTACCGGGCGGAGAGACCGCTTTGTTTATGAAACAGCAGATCTGATATACCACTACCTTGTGCTACTTGAGCAAATGGGAGTCACTATCGAAGAAATCGAAAACGAACTCCTTCATCGCCACAGCTAATATCAGAAAGCTATTACTATCAGTCGAAGGATAGGAAAACCTCTACATCCCAATCGTCAGGTGAGACAACAAGGACTTCATTGCGAGAAACAAGGCGTACAATGTTACGCTTCCTCTCTGCTTCTGTCTGCTCTAATCGCCTGTATATAGGCTCAATTTCTATCTTCCCTTCACCGTCCTTAGCACCCCAAAGACCGGTTTCTGCCTGGAAAAGTGTAAGTGGCTTAGGACCGGTGAAGTTTGGTTCAATTTCAGGGTGAGGCTTGGGCTTATATATGCCCGGTTGATGTCTTCTTCTTTTTGGCATAAGATTATAATTTAGATTTTACATATTTCCCCGATGGGTCGTTTATGCTTCTTATATGTGCTCTCTTGCGGTCATTTCTAATAAGCCTGAAAGTACAATGCTCATCATCACACTCATAGGTATCGTAGATTATGTCCGAGTACCCGGCATCACTGAGGATTCCTACTTTGTCACCTTTCTTTATCATCCAGAATGTTGTAGGTGAACACTCTGTATATAGTTCATCTTCGTATATATCATCAGCAATTGGAGGCATTAGTTCAGTCAGATGTTGAACACGATATCGTAAAGACATTTTCCTACTGATGTTACTGTTGACACCCTCTAATTGTAAGGCTCCCCATAATCCAGTTTCCTGCTCTTGTACAAAAAAGATGCGGTTTCCCCAACGTTCAGGAATAATAGCAGAATATGTAAAGTCGACAACAAGCAGAGGCTCTTTTCCGGGTATAACCAACCCCCAGGCATTTCCGTCATATACAGGAATTAAGTCCGGAACAGAATATATCGCGTCAAACTGAGTAAAAACTGCCTGAAATATTGGAGGGAGTATAAGTTTCCCTGTAGGTGAAATCAGTCCGAATCCACCATTTTCTTCTATAAGCTGAGTTCGCCAATCAAAACTGTCCTTCAGGTAGTGATACCTTTTATATTCCGTTTGATTGTTTCCGCTGATTCCGCATGCATATTTTTTGTACAACTGCAGGTACTCGACAGCTTCCTCGATAGTTGGTTTTAGGATCTGTTCCTTTTTGTAGGCGCAGCAACATCTGCTATAGTTCTTATGACTGTGATATTCTTTTTGTCCTTTAATTGAAGTGATTTGTGTCATAATTTGACCGATACGATTAATGTGTGCCATGTGAATTTACTTTCTTATAATTTTCTATGTCCGGAGTACCTATATATTTGTCATCTCCCTGCTGCATTGTGATATAGGCAGTTACTATTTAATGTTTCTGAATGAGGTCTTACGGTCAAAGCCGGCAGCTTCCGCTTTTTGGATGTCTGTACGAGTATCAGTGAACTCAATATCATTCAGAGAGGAAATATAGTTGCACAATTCCTTATATATATCTTGCGGTGGAATGAGTGATGTTAGGGGGGTACCTATGAGAATAGGATTGGTTATTGCATCCTCTCTCTTGACCCTTATGTCTAACTTCTCTGTCCGCCAAAAGCAATAATTGGCATAAGCGGAGAAAAAAGTCATGGGATTTTTTCCTAATCTCTGACTCTTTGTGACATCTTTCGTCTTGATTATCTTCCAATCTATCTGTACTTCATTTGATTCATTTAAATAACGCTCTACCTCAAAGAAGTACCACTTAAATCCCACTTCAAGCATACAATGGAATTCTGTGGCTATAAATTTCGTTACCCATTTGCAATGACGACCAATCCATTCTGTTGTACGAATTTCTTTTTTGGGAACATCTTTCTCTGTTCTGACATAACTGAAAAAAGGAGAATCGAGTCGGGATAAAACAGTGAATTGACGGCGATCGTATATGACTTTATTGTCTATGCCATAAATGCCGGTCAGATAATCATAATAGTCCTTGTTATTTCGCGGTGTAAGGATTTTCATAGTAGTTGTTCATTTTAGAGATTATCTGGGCTATTTCGTTGCGAAGTGATTCAGGTGCCAATACCTCGAGTTGGTCACGGTGTAGAAGTAGTTCCTGTATGAAGTCAAAGGTAGGAATTAGGAGGAGAGAAAAATCGGTGTACTCTTGATTCGTTTTAAGTACTCGTTGGCTGTGATGCATTGGCAGTGAGCGAAGGTAACCGGGCAGTTCTGCATAAGTACGGATTATTATGTTTTCCACTTTACGTTCTACGCCTGCAACTATGCCGAATACGTCATGGAAATAATCGGCGGGTACAAAGTTTTTTGGATAATCGAATGTTTTACTGCTAAGACACATATTCTTAACGCGGTCAAGAGAAAAGATTCGCATTCTATCGTTGCCTATCAGGCAAAGGACATACCACCGGCGTTTGAATAACTTTACGCAGAGGGGAGATACAGTACCTGAAAATTTGAGTCCTACGAAATTCTCATAAGTAATATCAATCTGCCGATTCTGTTGAAGTGCTAACAACACTGTTTCAAGCCATTCACGTCCTGAAGGTATATCTTCCAATAATATTTTATCGGCAATAGAAGCGTTGCCAAGTAGAAGTTCACCGAGAGAGAAACTGTCAAGTGCCCATTTTGTAAGTGAATTATCTTGAATAGCTTCCGGATTGACAATACGGTAAAGATTAAGAGCACGTCCGCGTCGGCATTCGATCTCAATACCAAAATGACGCGCTACCGCTTGACAATGGTTGTAGAAAGTGCGCTTTGATAGCGCGGAACCATTATCATTTACCGAAGATTTTTCCCATTGTCCGGCTATATCTTCAAAGGTCATCTCACCCTCGCGTTTCAATGTGTTGATGAGCCATAAGTATCGTTTCAAAAGAAGTTCAACCATAACATAATCTTTATACTGCAAAGATAGCTGTTTAATCGGCAATACTGTTGCCGATTAAAAATAAAAAGTTGATTCGCATTTTACGAGCCAACTCTTTTTGATTGTTTTAGTTTTTCACTACGGTTTGTATTTTAGCTCCAGTCCCAGTTACTAGGATTGCAAGCGTCTGAGGTATTGTTAAACCATCCTTTTAAATTGAAACCACTTGCCTCAAGAGCTTTTTTTATCTCTTCTTTTGATGGGCGAGGAGTACATGATGATGGAACTTGGAGCCGGTATCCTTTGAGGACTTTACCCATAGTGTGTTTTGCAACTCCTTGGTAACTTCTAGTCGGTTTTGAAGAAAAAAATCCCATGTTTTAATTAGTTGATGAATATTAAAATGCTTTATTGTTGCAAATTGCATAAGTAAAGACTTTTGCTTGTGCAATCGTAGAATTGTCATCTATAGGCAAGCCTATATTAGCTTTAATATGGTGAAAAGCAGTAGATTGCAAAATGCGCCCTTGAGCAGCTCCGGAAAAATGTGGGAGATTGAGAATTGTTAGATTATCCTTGGCAAGGATATTGTTTAATGCATTCCTCGCTACGTTTCCCATCGTCACTATTACGGTTGGTTCAACTATGCTTATTTCCTTAAGAATGATATCATGGTACGCTCTAAGGATTTCAACGTCCTTTGTTAACGGACTTTTGATTTTCTTACCATCGGTCACAGACCATCCGCACAAATAATATTTGTAACAGTCTGTGAGATAAACACCATATCCATTATCAACAAGATTATTGATAAGCAGGCTAAATCTTTTTCCACCCTTTTCCCTGTGTTCACGTCCATGCTGTCCAAACGGTGATGAACATATTGCGGCATTACATTCATAATACCATTTGGGATTTCGAAGTGGATCTTGTGCCACAATCATAATTTTATTCTTTGATGAAAGATTAAACCATATGGGCAAGTCGAGACCGAGTACCGCACCGTCTATTTGGTGTCCCGCCTCTTTATGCTTCTTGATAAAATCGGTACGCAGATGTCTGAATAGGTGATGAGTTACTGGAATTGGAACACTTGATGTGTCTTGATAATAGGAGCCATCTGCTTCTCTGCCATGTGGTCTGATTCCCTCGGAAAATACCCACTCATCTGCATTTTTATAATTAGGCAATGCATCATGCGTGACATTATCAAAATTTTTCTTCATGTCATGGTATCGCAAGCGCAATTTATCAATCTGTTTGTCTCCTAACACATCTTTTGCGTACAGAGTAAGAATCTCCTCCATCCCGTTATGTATCTCACGAGATGAGAAATTGTCTAAAAACGTGGTTGATAGTGTTTTCATGTGGCTGATGTGACCTTTCGCCTACATTGACGCATTTTGGCACTGCGATCGCATGAAAAAAGGCGCGACACCCTTTTCGCTTATTTGCTTTAGTTGGCTCTGGTAAACCGTGAGTTCAAATAAGTGGAAAGCGGTCGGCGCCCGGAACGGGTGCAACCTGCTTTTCGACTTATTACACGGAACTCAAGAGTGAAATTTACCAGATTTTACTAAAGCCGGGTAATTAGTCAAAGCTAATTGCTATGTCGTGAGTTCAACAAGTGGTAGTTGAATCTCTGTGACAAAGGTAGTGATTTAATCAGTTACCTCCAAGTTGCCAACGCTTTCCACCGACAAAATTAAATGGTCAATCGGCAATATCCGTTCCGATGAAATAGTAATCAGATTAGGCGACTGCAAATTCTTGTAGTCTGAGCTCATTATCGCTCCGTTAGAATAGATAATGCCATGCTTTTCAATGACTCCGTGTTGGGCATGAATGTGACCGAATAAGTGTGCCTTGAGTGCTAGAGTAGATATTTTTGCAGATATTTCCTCTGAACCGTAGTTAATCCCGTCATCGAAGTCTAAAATGCCGTACGCCGGGGAATGGGTGATGAGAATGTCAGTGTTCTCAGGAATTTTTCCGTAGTTGCGGCTTTGGCGTTCAGTTATGCAGTCACCCATAAACATCGGTACGCCGTAAAATTTCAATCCGTCAATTTCTATTCCGGAGTTACATAGATAGTGAACATTATTATCAAGTCCGTCGATGTTCGCTCCATACAGGCAGTCGTCATGATTGCCGCAGATGAAAATCTTATGGGGATATGGAAGGTCGCAGAACCAGTTCAGGAAATCAATCGCCTCATTTTCACTGCCGGTCATTGTGAAGTCACCCGAATGCACCACCACATCCGCTTCCGGCAGTTCCCTGAGCCGTCGGTGACAGCCGTGTGTATCAGATAAATGCAAGATTTTCAAAGCACAATATATCTTTGAGTGAGATATGAAATCCAATCAGTCAAAACTGGTATCTTATATTCACTCATATAGTCTTGCATGAGTGAGAACAATTCTTCATAAGAAAAATATTTAAATGTTGCTTTGCCTTTATCGGTAAGTATTGACTCATACTGTGGCAATGTATTTTGAAAATGTCCATTTCCTTCAGGATATATCGTTAGAGATGTAAACTCGGCAAGCGTGTCATCAAGAAGCATAGATGCGCCAAGTATGTGGTTACGCCAGATTTGACGGAATTTGTTAGCTACAACATGGTTTGGGTTTAAATCTTTGCTGTCTTCGATATATTCCTCCTTGAACCAACAGGATTCAAATGACGGTTTGCGGTAATTGTCGGCAAGATGTATTTTCCCTGCATCATGGGTTTCATTCCACTCTTTAGAACCCTTTTTGATAGGATATTCTTTCTCAGTATATTTTACTTCTATTCCTATTCCTCCGAGGTTTCCCTCAGCAGTGGTATAATCCACATATACGTCAAAAGATGTTCCGTCTGCAAGCCCTCCGGGGTTGTACTCTATGACAATATCGTTGATCTGCTTGATTGTATGAGAACTCAAAATGTGGTTAAACACCCTTGTAGCGCCATCTAAATCATACAGCATCGGGAAGAATATATTATAAGGTATGTGTTCGCTCCTAAGCAGGTTTGACACCATTTGACTTTTGGTGGGTAAGGTCGATTTCTCAATCTCATCTGTAATAGCTTTTCTGAAACCGGGGTAGAAAATAACGTAGTTCCCATCATTATCCTTAGTATCGGAATCGCAAAGTGAACTTTCTATTTCTACCTCTCTTTCATGTTTCACATTATTTTTGTCTGTCCACCTCAGTGTCCGTTTAGGACATCGATTTGCCGGTATACCAAGAATTTTTTCCTTAAAATGGATTTGATGGCGGCGCGCTTTCTCTTTAAATTCTGAATGGTTCATATTAGCTTAATAGTGTGTGACAAAGTTAATAAAATTAGTATGTATCATACTTTTTTTGATCTAAAGTTACATTATTTGATGATTTTATTTTGTGCGCAGATAAGTTGCGCACCAGGGGTATAACTTTGCATCGTGAAACTTAAATGCATTAGTTATGAAGACAATAGAAGGATATGATGTGAAGATTTTCACTGATAATGTTGAGGAGACAGCTTTGTCCCAGATTAGTGAACTGCTGTCTATAGATGTTTTCTCTGACAAAAAGATCAGAATCATGCCGGATGTGCATGCCGGCGCAGGATGTGTAATCGGTTTCACCGGTAATCTCGGTGACAAGGTTATTCCGAATATTGTAGGAGTTGACATAGGGTGCGGAATGCGTGTAATCAGTCTCGGCAAACTTTCGGATATCGATTTCCATGCTTTCAACGAGCATATCAGAAGCAATGTGCCTTCCGGAAAGATTGTGCGTGAAAGCCGTTTTGGTTTCAAGCCCCTTGTCGGGGAGGAGATGGATATTTATCGTGAAGTAAAAGAAGTGGTGACACAGATGCATTGTTACCGCGAGTTGAAAGATACCGCGCGAATCAACAAAGCTATCGGTTCGCTTGGCGGGGGCAACCACTTCATTGAACTTGACAAGGACGATGAAGGGACTGTGTACCTCGTAATCCATACCGGTTCACGAAACCTTGGCAAACAGGTCGCTGATTTTTACCAGGCGCGTGCCATAAAGCATCTTACTGACGGTGCAGATGAACTGGAGGGAACAATCCGCCGTATTATAGATGAATATAAGGCAGCAGGACGCAGGTCGGAGTTGCAGGGTGTCATAAAGAAAATGCGCAGGGAGTACCGGGGTTCAGAGCCTCGTCTGCCCCGGGACCTCTGTTATGTGGAAGGTGAGGCGCGTGAACATTATCTTCACGATATGCGCCTGTGCCAGAAATGGGCGGTGCTTAACCGTCGCCTCATCGCCATGCTGTTGCTTGAATTCTTTGCGGTGAAAGAGGGAGATGTAAAGTGTTTTGAGTCCGTACACAACTATATCAGCGATGACAATATGATACGCAAAGGCTCAATTTCGGCAGGAAAAGGCGAGCGGTGCATTATCCCTCTGAATATGCGTGACGGATCGTTGATTTGCACCGGAAAAGGGAATATCGAGTGGAACTGTTCGGCACCCCACGGAGCGGGACGGGTGTTAAGCCGCTCACAGGCATACGACAAAATAACGATGGAGGATTTCGAGGCATCCATGCAAGGTATTTACTCTGAGTCGGTCAACGACTTTACCCGCGATGAATCGCCGATGGCATATAAGCCGGCGGCTGAAATTATAGCAAACATCGGCGACACGGTGACAATAGATAAAATCATCCGTCCGATATTTAATTTCAAGGCGTCGAAATAAAAATCAATTGATAAAAAAATCAGGACACTTGCCAAAGTGCCCTGATTTTGTTTTAGTATAGTGTGCAATTACATTCTTCTGCCACCCATCGGGCCGCCGTGACCACCCATTGGTCCGCCGGGTCCGCGTTCAAATCTTCCTTGAGGCTGCTTTCCTTTGCCGAAGGTGTTGAACCGGTAACTTACGCTGAACATGAAGTAACGGCTGAGAGTATTATATTTTACTTCATCGGTGTATAGTGATGACGTCGGGCTGCTGATGCTGTTGCGCTGGTTGAGCAAGTCGTACGCTTTTACAGCAAGAGTGAGCGAGCGGTCGCGGAGCAACTCATAAGCCATAGATGCGTTCCAGAGCCACTCGTTCTTGTTCATGCCGCTTGAATAACCTCTTGTGGCGGTGAAGGTGACATCGCTGGAAAGGATCACATTGATAGGAGTGCGGTAATATGCCGAGAATGAGCCTCCGTAAGAATGGAGTGTCTGGTTTGCACGGTCGTTGACACTGTTGCGGGTCAACTGAAGTCCGTAACGGGGGCGTAATTCAAATTCAAGGTTCTCCGGGCGGAATGACATTCCGGGAGAAAGATTCAGGCGGAATGAATTGCTGTTATTGCGGTTTCCGTTGTTGTAACCTACACCATGGCTGAAATTGGTGAAAATATTGTTTGAGAACTGCCAGTGCCTGTTGCGCAAAGGCATGGAAATCATGTTCCCGACCATAGCGTTCCATATTCCGCTGACATTAGTGTAGTGGGTTTCCTGTTCACCTGTATTTTCATTGCGGAGAATCATTGATATGATAGAGTTCTGTATAACAGATGCATTAGCCATTAACATAATGGAACGTTGGTGTTTCATGTCAAAATCCTGGAACCTGAACATCATGGAGTGAGTAAATGACGGTTTAAGGTCAGGATTACCTACAATGATATTCATAGGGTTAGATCTGTCAGGCACAGGCTGTAATTGTGATATCGAGGGTTGTGCAGAGCGCCCGTTGTATCGGAGGTTCATTGAGCGGCTCTTGCTGAATTTATGGCGGTAATTGATGAACGGCGCAAAGTTAAGTACCCATCTTTCGGGAATATTGCGGTTGGCATCTATCAGGTCAAGGCTTTTTGACATCTGAGGTACAAATGACACGCCGACTTCAAGATTGATAGCTTTAGTAATCTGCTGGAAGCTCAGGCGCACATTCTGGTTGAAATAATCGTTTCGGAAACGGTTGCTGAGCGAGTCATTGAAAATCTCCTGTGTGTAGTCAACCACCGGACCGAGCGGGTCTGTAAAATCAATCGGATGGTCATAAACCATTTTATCGGCATTGTTCCAGCGATAATTAGCACGGTAGGCAAACTTGATGAATCGTCCGTTTGAGGCATCTCCGAGTGGCTCAGTCCAGGTCACTCTTCCACTCACATTGTCGCTCCATGTGTGGTTGTCGTCAAACTGGTCGTAAATGTTGAGTGAATCATTCATCATATAGAAAAGGCTACGGGAGAATGAATTTTCAGTTTCAGTCACATTGGAATGGCTGTAACTCATGTCAACTGAGAATGAACGTCCTTTTTTGCTGCGGAATTTATGGTTATATATGAAATTCGCACCGAATTCCAGTGATTTGCCATCGCTCTCCGACTGGTTGAAAATCCTGTTGACAGGGGTATTGCTGCCTTGCCATGTGAATGTGGAGTCAAGGCTTGAGGAATTGTTGAGGTTGTATGAAACGCGCGGACGGAATTCGATTGAATTGAATGAGTCAGGGTTCCATTGCACTCTGAAATCAGCACGCAGGTTATGTCCCTTGTCGCGGGTGTATTGGCGGATTGATGCGAACTGGTCAAATTCAAGGAATGTTCTTTCAGTCTCCTTTATGCTGTTTCGGTCAGTGTGGCTGTACATAACATTGCCGCCCACTCTTATAATTTCCGCTTTGCCGACATTAAAGTTCACGCCGAAAGCCTGTGAGGTTGTGATGCCGTTGTTGCCTCCGAAACGGCGGAAGCGCGAGCCATTGCTGTCAGTGAATCCGAGTTGGTTTACATTGTTGAAATTGCCAAGAAAGGTAATCTGGTTGTCATTCCAGAAACGGTTTATATTGAAGTTGCCATTATAACGGTCCTCGGTACCATACCCACCTTCAACATTTCCGAACCAACCGTTCTTCATGCCTTTCTTTACAGTAAGGTTAATGACAGTCTCGTCTTCGCCGTCATCCACTCCGGTCATTCGCGCCAAGTCGCTTTTTCTATCCACGACCTGAAGCCTGTCAATCATTTCCACTGGAAGGTTCTTGGATGCAACCTGAGGGTCGTCGCTGAAAAATTCCTTGCCCTCTATAAGGATTTTTTTGACCTCCTTGCCGTTTGCTGTGATTTTGCCCTCCGAGTCTACCTCTACTCCGGGAAGTCGTTTGAGCAGATCCTCAACAACTGCATTAGGCTGGGTTTTGTAAGCACCGGCATTGTATTCAACGGTATCCTCCATGACTTTAATCTCGGTCTGGACTCCTTTCACAACTACTTCGGCGAGTTCAAGCGCGCTCTCATGCAGGCATATAGTGTCAAGACGCACGGATGCTCCCTTAATATCAACGTTACGGTTGTCAGTAGCGTATCCTAAATATATTGTCTGTACAATATATTTGCCGTTGTTTATGCCTGAAAAAGTGAAAGCGCCTTTGGTAGTCGATTTTGCTCCCTGCACAAATGCAGAATCCCTGGCGGCAAGAAGTTTTACTGTAGCCCCGGGGAGGGGTTCGCCGTCAGGGTCAACGATTACTCCTCTGATATTGAACGCCATTGCAGAGGCGGCACATACGGCAGCCATCAGCAATTCGTAAACCGGGAGAAGAAAAGGATTGTTCATATATTAGAAACGTTTATTTCAAAATCCGTATAAGTAGACACTCTCTTTCCCCAAAGGTTTAATTCCCTCCAAAAAATAAATTGTTATCGTGGGATTATTTTCAGGTCTTAGGCGAGTCGTTCTCCCCAGGTGAATGTGTATTTTCCACGGCAAATAAAGCCGGTAGAGGCAAGTAGGCGCTGCATGGGCTGGTTTGCTGTGCCGGTATCAACTTTTACCATCATTATGCCGAGTCCGGCAACATATTTCAAAATATTTTCGATAATCGGTTTTGAATACCCTTTGCCTCGTGCATTGCGTGCAAGTGCAAGACGGTGGATTGCCGCATAAGGTTCTTCATCCGCCCATATATCTTTGCGTGAATCATATTCCTTGTCACCGCTCAGGTCTATCACGCAGTAACCTATTATATTTGAATCTGCCGTAATCAAAAATCCCTTGGATGCAGCTATGTCGGCAGCAATCACTTCCTCCGAGGGATACCCGTCCGCCCATTGGCGAAAACCTATCTCGCGCTGAAACCGACGGGCATCATCGCATATATCCAGAATAGCCTGAATATCGTTTGCAGAGGCTTGCTTAAGCTCTATCGAGGTATGCATGTCTGTCATTTGTTTTTTCTGTCGCGGCAATATTCCATAGGTGTCTGCCCTGTAAGCTTTTTAAACATACGGGTGAAATGCTGCGGGTAATCAAATCCTAAGTAATAGGCGACTTCCGATGAGTTCATTCCTGCCATAAGCCGATTTTTTGCAAGTTGTACCACATAACTTTTTATGTAATGTGTCGCAGTGTCTCCGGTAGTCCGTTTCAGTACATCACTAAGGTAATTCGGTGACATGCATAGCTGTTCGGAACAATATTGAACAGATGGCAGTCCTTTTGAGAGTTGGAACTCATTGTCAAAATAATCCTTTAGCAAGCTTTCAAACCGGGAGAGAATATCATTGTTGACAATTGTCCTTGTGATAAACTGACGGTTATAGAAACGTTGGGCATATCTTAGCAATAAGTTTATAAATCCAACTATGATGCGGTTTTGCAAAGTGTCGGCAGGAAATCTCAACTCTTGTTCAAGCTGTCGGATTAATGTCACCATTAAGTCACGCTCTTCGGAGGTCATGTGCAGAGCCTCGTTGATGCGGTAATCAAAGAAAGAGAAATCCTTAATGCCTTTTTCAAGTCCGGTGCCTTGTAGAATATCGGGATGAAACAGCACAGCCCATCCGGTAAGGTTGACGAATTCACCATTATCCTCTTTACCGCCAAGTTGTCCAGGTGCAACGCATATCAATGTCCCCTCGGAGTAATCGTACTTGCCGGTTCCATATACCAGATCCATCCCTTCCTCCTTTCCTTGAAGAAACAACCCGTAGACATTGTAATTATTAAGGCTATGGCGCACAGGAGACAGCTCCGCATAGTTAATTACGCTTATAAGCTCGTGCGGGTCAGATTGCCCTACCCATGCGCTATAGTCGGAGGGTTTGTTTACTTTCAGGATTTTACTCATTATATATTATGGTAGTAAGGCTTACAACCACAAAGGTACTAAATTTATGTAATCCGGATGCCGCAATCAAATGCAATCGTTGAAAATGGTATAATCCCAGTAAAATTTGCACATTCCAATCCGATGCCCGGGAATAATTTTGCAATATAATTCAATAACTGAATAATGGCAACAAAAATTCTATTGTCTAAGGACTTGGTTGAGGTAGAAGCTATAAAGTTCGTTGCAAGGCGCCATGGCACTACTCCTGAAAAAGTACTTGTGCATTATCTTGTGCAAAGCGGTATTATGAAAGCGGACGGTGAGTTCAATGGTGAGGATTATGAACTTGCCCCAAATGAACTCGCTTTGCTAAGTGATCTCGGTGTTCAACCTTCAAAAGTGGAAATAAAGTGAATCAGTAATAAATTTAAAACATGTTTATGGAAAATATATTTGAAAGAGACAGGACCGGCGAGATGGTATCGCCGAATGATCCGGGATACGATGACTTGATTGCGGATATTTTCGATACGATTAAGACGGCGACTGAAATGAACACATGCTACCGTACTCCTGCGGAGGTCCATGACTACATGGGAAAAATCCTTGTAAACCGCTACCTGAGTCAACAACTGTTCTACCACCATTTTATATCGACGACGGTAAACCCGTAACAATTGGGAATGACTGTTTCATACAGCAATGTTGTACTTTTTTCGGTCGTGGAGGCATTACGATAGGCAATGGAGTATTCATCGGTCCCAAATGCAACATCATTACTATTAACCATGACCCGAACCCTGAGAACCGTAGCGCTACATACGGTCGGCAAATCGTAATAGAAGATAAGGTGTGGATAGGAATCAATTCAACGATCCTTCCGGGAGTGAAAATCGGTTATGGAGCAATTGTCGGTGCACAGAGTGTTGTGACCCACAATGTGCCTCCAATGACCATCGTTGCAGGCAATCCGGCAAGAATCATCAAGAAAATAGAAGTCGAGTAATCATGAAAAGGATATTATTGTCTCTCGTCGTAGTTTTATCGGTCTTTGCAGTTCAGGCAAAGACGCTGGTGGTTTATTACAGCTATACAAATAATGTTCACCGTATTGTGAATGAGCTGGTAAAGCAGATTGAGGCGGATATCGTGAAGATTGAGCCGGCGGAAAAAGGGTTGGACTACGCGGCAAACAACTATGCGATAGGTAGTGCCCAGATTTCGGCGATACGTAATAATCCGGAGGATGCATCTTCCTATCCAACTATTGATCCGGTAAAGGTGGATTTGAAAGATTATGATTGTATTATAATAGGTGCACCGCTATGGTGGAGCAATATGGCGGCACCATTGCAATCATTCCTTTTCCAATATGGCAAGGATATGTCTGGAAAAAAGATATGGCTTATCGTTTCCAGCGCAAGCAGCGGTATCAGCGGAGTTGAGAGTGATGCCAAACGTCTTATTCCTGATGGTAAATTCTTCTCTTCCTCTTTATGGATAAAAAGTTCACAGACTTCTAACAGTGCGAATCTTATCCGTCAGTGGTTAAAAGATATAAAATACGATTCTGTGTCCTCGCTAAAGGCAATAGCAAACGATTATTCAAAGACGTCATACACGGTTTATTCTATCTCAGGTTATCTGATTGGTCGTGATATGGCATCAATAGATAACCTGAAGAAGGGATTGTATATTATCAACGGTAAGAAAATATATAAGCAGAATTAGGTATAAACGAGGAAATGAGAAGATTGTTATTAATGGTAGCTATGTTATCGAGTGCGTTGGTAATACATGCCCAGAATTATATTCCGGCGATAGATGTTCATTCCCATATCGTAACCGACGAATACCTGAAATATCTCGCTGATAACAATGAACTGATGGAGGACGGTTATCCTTTACCGTTTTGGAATGAGAATGCTCATCTGGCATTTATGGACAGTGCCGGAATTGAACGGAGCATCCTAACCCTCCCGTCGCCCCAGCCGTGGTTCGGCAACACTGAGGAAAGCCGTAAGGTGATGCGTTCTGTAAACGAGAAGATGGCTGAAGCAAAGCAAAATCATCCTGACCGTTTCTTATGGTGTGCAGCCCTTCCGCAACCAGACATCGAGGCATCTGTAGATGAAACTATCTTCGCCCTCGATTCACTCGGAGCCGACGGAATAAAGCTCGCCACCAGTGTCAACGGCATTTATATCGGTGACTCAATCTATGAACCTTTGATGAAGGTTCTTGATGAGCGGGAGGCTGTGGTGATATTTCATCCCGTAAAGCCGAATCCTGTCAATGAAAGCACCTTTACAGGCGGACCTATTTTCGTGTATGAGTATCCTGCTGAAACGACCCGTGCGGTTCTCAATATGGTGGCACATAATGTCATGGTACGATATCCGAATATTAAAGTGGTTGTACCCCATGCCGGCTCTTTCATGCCATACGCAGTGCCTCGTCTTAAGGGCGGATATCCATTGCTTCTGCAACAATGTCTTACAGAACCTATAGACCTAGAAGGAAATCTTGCGAAGCTATATTATGACCTTGCGGGTGGTCCTTCGGTTCAGGCAATAAAAATGTTGCTGTCAGTTACTACACCAGACCATGTGATGTTCGGAACTGACTATCCGTTTGTCCCGACACCGATTCTTGAAAAGGTTGCGGCAAAGGTAAAGAATGAAATCATTCAGGATGCAGAACTCGGTCAATATGCCGAGGACATCATCCGGAATAATGCAATGAAATTATTTAAAATAAAAGAATGAATTATGGTGAAGAAAGTGAATTTAGGTTCAAAATTAGCCCTTTATCCCACTCCTGTAACGGTAATAGGTGCGGATGTCAATGGAAAAGTCAACTGGCTTGAAATCTCCCATGTGGGAATTGTGAGTCACGACCGAGTCCTTGTCAGTATGGCAAAGGCGCACTATACCACCCCTGCTCTCGGCATAGGCAAGCGGATGTCACTCAATCTGGTAAGTCCCGATATGCTTGAGAAAGTTGATTATGTGGGAAGTGTTGACGGCGATAAGGAAGATAAATCGGAGGTGTTCGAGTATCATCGCGGGGATGCCGGCACTCCCGTAATAGACGAGGCGCCATTAACAATGGAACTGGAAATTGTGGATATTTACGAATGTAACGGTTTCAATAACTTCATCTGTTCGATAGCCAATACATACGTGAGTGAGGATAAACTTGATGAAAACGGCAAGATTGACTACAACAAAATGCACACCGTATTGTTTGAGTTTCCGACATATTCATATATCCTTTCCGGCGATGTAATCGGTAAATGCCGTAAGATGCAT
>CAMWQE010000025.1 GCA_947176335.1 uncultured Porphyromonadaceae bacterium
CGATATTTTTGTGGACGGTGCGACTGGGATTGCAAAGGTGCTCGGAGTCAGCGATGCTGTTATCGCGCTGACCATCGTCGCCATTGGCACCTCATTGCCTGAACTCGCGGTATCCATTACCGCGGCGGTGAAAGGGAAACCGGAACTTGCTTTAGGCAACGTGATTGGCAGCAATATATTCAACATCTTCTTTGTGCTCGGTGCCTCGGCAACCATCTTCCCGCTCAGCTTCGGCGCGATAGGCAATGTCGACCTGCTCACCTTGCTGCTTGCCTCCGCCCTTTTCTGGATATTCGGCAGGTTCTTCAAAGTCCGCACCATCACCCGAATTGAAGGTTCGCTGCTCCTTTTAGTATATATACTGTACACTGTCTGGCTCATTGCGAATGCCTGAACCGCTTTTTAATAAATTACGAAATCCAATCCTCCTCTGAATTGTTTTAAATAGAAAAAACATTACAGTCATGGCAGATACCAACTTCATAGATTATGTAAAGATATTGTGCCGCTCAGGCAAAGGCGGCGCCGGCTCACGCCACTACCACCGTGCGAAATATGTTCCGAAAGGCGGTCCCGACGGTGGGGACGGCGGCAGAGGAGGACATATAATCCTTCGTGGCAACTCACACATGTGGACACTCCTGCCACTCAAGTACCGCAGGCATATTTTTGCCGGAAACGGGCAAAGCGGTTCTGAAAACCGCTCAAGTGGCAAGGATGGAGAGGATGTTATTGTAGACGTTCCCTGCGGCACAGTGGTTTTCGATGCTGAAACAGGCGATTACCTGTGCGAAGTCACTGACGACGGCGAGGAGGTGAAGCTTCTGCGTGGAGGACGCGGAGGTCTCGGCAACTGGCACTTCAAAAGCCCCACCAACCGCACGCCCCGTTATGCGCAACCCGGCGAACCGGCTGTGGAGAAAGCTGTCGTGCTTGAGCTTAAGCTGCTTGCCGATGTAGGCCTTGTAGGATTTCCCAATGCCGGAAAATCCACCCTTCTTTCAGCGCTCAGTGCCGCCCGTCCCAAAATCGCCGACTATCCCTTCACCACCATGGAGCCGCAGCTCGGCATCGTGGAGTACCGCGACAAGCAATCGTTTGTCATGGCGGACATTCCCGGAATCATCGAGGGAGCGAGCGACGGCAAGGGTCTCGGCTTGCGATTCCTCCGACACATAGAGCGCAATGCGGTGCTGCTCTTCCTTGTGCCTGCGGATGCCGACGACATTGCAAAGCAATATAATATACTGCTTGAAGAGCTGCGCCGCTTCAACCCGCAGCTTGAGGACAAGCAGAGAATCCTCGCCGTGTCAAAAAGCGATATGCTTGACGAGGAACTCAAGGAGGAGCTTGCCAAAACGCTCCCGGAAGGTGTTCCCTCGGTATTTATATCCGCTGTTACCGGCGAAGGGCTTACCGAACTCAAGGATATGCTCTGGGGAGCGATTACCGACGAGAGCAACCGCATTGCAACACCCTCAATCACCCACCGTCCACTTGACAAGCGCCACAGGGTGCAGGAGGAGGATGAATTTATCTTCGAGCCTGAGGCTATGCCCGTTGACGAGGAGGAACTTGACCTTGAAGATGAGGATTGGGATGAAGACTGGGATTACGGCGTAGACACCCTTGACAGTGAAGGTAACTGAACTGCTCAACCTGCCCGGCATTACGGCATTCTCGACTCTGCGCGACACTGACTCGCCGCATCTTCCCTACTCCGGGTTTTCAACATGCACATATACAGGAGATGACCCGGCACACTGTAAGGCGTGCCGCAATGAACTGGCGCACTATCTCGGCATCAGCGCGGACAACATTGTCTTTCCACGCCAGACCCATTCTCTTAATGTTGCTGTGGTGATTGATCCGGCAGCACCGCTGCAAGATACCGATGCCCTTGTAACTGACCGCAGTGGAATTGCGCTCGGCATCCACACCGCCGATTGCGTGCCGGTGGTGCTCGCCGACCCGAAAGCCGGAATTATCGGAGCGGCACATAGCGGCTGGCGCGGGGCGGCAGGAAACATCGCCGCGCTGACGGTTCAAAAGATGCAGTCACTCGGCGCAAATCCGGCGGACATACATGCCGCTATGGGTCCGTGCATCTGCCAGGAGTGCTTTGAGGTCGGGGAAGAGGTTGCAGCGCGGTTCGAGCGCTTCGGAGCTGTTATCCGCACCCCCGGAAAACCGCACGTCGACCTCCCCAAGGCTGTCGCCACATCGCTCGTTGAAGCGGGAGTGCCACAACAGAACATAGCCATGCCATGCGGATGCTCCCGCTGCGATTTTCAGAGGTTTTTCTCCGCCCGCCGCCTCGGAGTGCAGTCCGGACGCACCCTCACCCTCATTATCCTGCGGTGATTCACTGCTATAACACCTCTTTTTTGTAATTTTGCAACACAAAACCGCTCCAATGGCTACATTAGACAAAATGCAGAAATGGGCTGGCGACCTCCAGCAGACAATCCTCAGCCTCGTGAAGATTCCTCTGAAATCGAGGAAACCCTCCGCATTGCCGCAAAATCTCAAGAATACGGAAGAACTGGTTATACTCGCAAACGGACCGTCGCTGAACAAGACTGTCGCAGACCACCGCGGCTTCCTTGACTCCAGGACGCTTCTCGCCGTAAACTTCTGCGCAACCTCGCCGATGTTCACCGAGTTGAAGCCGGAGCTTTACCTCATTGCCGACCCGCTCTTCTGGATTGTAGATGAGAAAAGGGAATCGCTCTTCGGCGCGCTCGCCGAAAAAACCGACTGGAAGATGCACCTCTTCATGCCATCACGCTCGAAGGTCGATGCTAAATGGCAGGAGATGCTGAAAAAGAACCCGAATATTACGGTGCACATCTACAACACCACCCCGGTTGAAGGCTTCAGCTCCTTCACCGACTTCGTTTATCGCAAAGGTCTCGGGATGCCACGTCCCCACAATGTACTCATCCCCTCAATTGCAATGGCGCTGCGCATGCCGTTCAAAAAAATATACCTTGCCGGAGCCGACCACTCATGGCTGCCGGAAATCACCGTGACCGAAAACAACGAAGTGCTCATGCACCAGAAGCACTTCTACGACAAAGGCACATCCAAAGCCGACACTGTGAAACAGGAAAACCTCTCCACTGCAAGGCTATACACAATCCTGTACCACATGCATGTGGCGTTCAAGGCATATTTTACCCTCCGCGACTTCGCCGCGAAACTCGGAAAATCAGTAATAAACATTACCCCTGGAAGCTATATCGACGCATTTGAAAGAATGAAACTCACTGAAAATACCGGCAACAGGGACGGAATTGTAATACAGGCACGTTCCGGTTCCACACGTATGCCCTCAAAGATACTCCGCGCATTCGGCGGGGAAACGAGAATCATCGACATTATAATCGAGAAAATCAAAAAATCGTGTCCGGACAAAACAATTATAGTAGCCACTACCGATAATCCCTCCGACAACATAATAGCAGATATTGCCAAATCGCATAAAGTCGAATGTTTCCGCGGAAGCGAGGATGATGTGCTGGCGCGTTTCATCGGAGCGGCGGACAAGTTCGGTCTTGACAGGATTATCCGCGTTTGCTCCGACAACCCTTTCATGCAGACCGACACATTCCGGGAATTATTTGACGCTCAGAGCGCAAGCGGAGCAGACTATGTGGCATTCGCTTTTCCGGACGGAAGACCTACCATAAAATCGCACCTCGGGCTGTATGCAGAGCTCGCTACGGTGGACGCGCTGCGCAAAGCGGCTGCGGCGACAGATGAAAAGTTATACCATGAGCATGTGACCATTTATCTGTACACCCATCCGCAGGAATTCAAAATAGAACTTCTGCCGCTACCTGAATTTTTGCAGACACGCACCGACCTCAGGCTCACGCTGGACACACCATCTGATTTCGCTCTCCTGCAGGAGTTGTATTCAAGGCACATCACCGAAACCGGAGGCTCGCTCAAGGAACTGATTGATATTGTCGACTCTGAACCGCGCTACCACTCGGTAATGAAAGAAAACATAGCACAGAACGAAAAATGAACAGCACATATATCATAGGCGAAATCGGACAAAACCACAACGGCTCGGTAGATATCGCCAAACTTATCGTAGACCTTGTGGCGCGACCGGTGCGCGACGAGGCTTGCAACCTTGACCTCCGCCCCATGGATGCCGTCAAGCTCACAAAGCGTGACCTCAAAGAGGAGCTTGCGGCATCGCAGATGAACCGTCCCTACAACTCGCCGCACTCATTTGGCAAAACCTATGGCGAACACCGTGCATTCCTTGAACTTTCCGACGAGGAGCACCTTGAAGTGTACCGCCACGCAAAGAGCCTCGGACTTGACTTCGTGGAGACCCTCTGCTCGACAGGATGCCTTTCCCTCCTAAAGATACTCATGCCGGACAAACTTAAAGTGGCAAGCCGCGACCTCACCAACCTGCCTCTGCTGCAGGCGATGGCTGAGACAAAGATTCCAATCATACTGTCAACAGGCATGGCTGGGAAAAAAGAGCTCGATGACGCGCTCGATGTGATTACACGCTACCACTCGGACATAGCTATACTCCACTGCGTCAGCCAGTATCCCACGATGCCGGACAATCTCAACCTCAGCACTATAACATACCTCCTCAAGCACTATCCGCAGTACACCATCGGATTCTCCGACCACACCATAGGCATTGCCGCTCCCGCGGTTGCCGTTGGCATGGGAGCGAAAATCATCGAGAAGCACATCACTGTGGACCGCCGCATGAAAGGCACTGACCAGCAGGGGTCTCTCGGTCCTGACGGAGTCAACCGCATGGTCAGGGACATACGCCTTGCAGAGAGATGGTTAGGCACGGAGGATTTGTACATTGATCCCGCCGTCGCTTCGGCTAAAGTCAAACTTGAACGCTCCATAGCCACTAAAAAAGCACTCCCCGCAGGACACATAATCACCGAGGAGGACATACACCTTCTCAGCCCCGGCGACGGCTTCAAATGGGCGGAACGTTCACAGGTTATCGGAAAGACGCTTAACTCGCCTCTCCAAGCCGACGAAATCATTTACCCGCAATCAATTTCCTGAAACTATGCTGCCTAAACTATTTATCACCGACATTGATGGAGTGTGGACCGACGGAGGAATGTACTACACCGCCGAAGGTGACGTTATGAAAAAATTCTGCGTGAAAGACGGTTGGGGAGTGATTTTCCTACGCCATTACAATATCCCGGTAGCGATAATGACAGGTGAAAACACTCAGATAGTGGCGAAACGCGCCCAGAAACTAAAGATTGACCGGTGTTTCCTCGGAGTAAAAGATAAACTGTCGCTCGCCCGTCAGGTATGCGATGAAATGGGCATTACCCTTGCCGATGTGGCGTTTATCGGAGATGACGTGAACGACCTCCCTCTTCTGCGTGCCGTAGGGTGCAGCGGATGCCCCTCGAACACACCTGATTACGTCAAATCGCAGGTTAAACACGTCGGCACAGTCCACGGAGGTCACGGAGCATTCCGTGAGTTCGTAGAAACCATCCTCGCCGAAGAATCCCTCCTTATACCGGCTATCGAGGCTTGCGCCTGCAAATAGAACCGTACGCTGCGGACACACTGTCCGCTTCCGTACACCTTTCTGAACACACCTTTATCTGATTCTCAGACCATTGCGGTTTTGGCACGGTTTATGCTATATAATTATGGCGAATAACTACGCGAAAAAATTTATCCGACAATGGACAGAGAAATACCCAGAGAAGAGCGCATGCGCGCAAAGAGAAAAGCTATCATCAAGTGGAGTGTGATAGCCGGCAGTGTTATTATTGTAATAGGTGTGCTGATTTCACTCATACGCAAGAGTGTCAATGAATCGGACATTACAATCGTTCAAGCCGACAAAGGCACTATTGAAACCTCGGTAAGCGCATCAGGCAAAGTGGTGCCCGCATTCGAGGAGATTATCAACTCCCCCATCAGCACGAGAATCATGGAAATATATGCCCGCGAAGGTGACAGCCTTGTCGAGGGCACTCCCCTCCTCCGCCTCGACCTCCAGAGCGCGGAGACTGAAATCAACCAGCTCCATGACCAGAGGAGAATGAAACAGCTCGACCTGGAGCAGGTGCGACTCAACAACCACACCGCACTCTCCAATATGGAGATGCAGATAAAGGTCAAGGAGATGGATGTGAACCGCAAAAAAGTTGAAGTGGCAAACGAGCGCCGCCTTGACTCGCTCGGTTCAGGCACTGGTGACCGCGTGCGTGAGGCTGAACTCGCCTACAATACCGGAGTGCTTGAGCTGCAGCAGCTCCGCCAGCAGTACGCAAACGAAAAACAGGTGCGCGAGGCAACCCTGAAATCAAAACAGCTCGAACTTGACATTTTCGACAAGGATTTCGCCCAGAAAAACCGCACCCTCGAGGATGCGCGCATCCGTTCACCCAGAGCGGCTACCCTCACATATATCAATAACCAGATCGGTCAGCAGATTGGTACCGGCGAGAAGGTTGCTGTTATTTCAGACCTCTCCCACTTCAAGGTGGACGCCGACATCGCCGACTCCTACGGCGATAAAGTGAGCGTTGGCAGCCGTGCCGTTGTCAAAATTGGCAAAACCCGGCTTGAAGGCACAGTGAGCAACCTTACTCCTCTCAGCAAAAACGGCATAATCTCCTTCTCCGTGAAGCTCAACGAGGATGACAACGACCGCCTGCGCAGCGGGCTCAAGACCGATGTATATATCATGTCGGACATAAAGGATGAAGCGGTGAGGATTCCCACCGGAACATACTTTAAAGGTCCCGGCGACTACGAACTATGGGTGCAGACCGGCGAAGGAGACCTTGAGAAACGCCATGTGCGCCTCGGCGACAGCAACTTCGAGTATGTGGAGGTTGTAGAAGGAATCAAGCCGGGTGACAAGGTGGTTATCTCCGACATGACACCATTTGAAAATTCAAACAGGCTCAAATTGAATAGAGACAAATAATAACTCATTAACAAAACAAAAAAACAGACAGACATGGCAATCATTTCAGTAAAAAATGTAGGCAAGGTGTACCGCACCGACGAAATCGAAACAACCGCACTTGAAAACGTGAATCTTGAGGTGGAAAAAGGTGAGTTCCTATCTATCATGGGACCCTCAGGCTGTGGCAAATCAACACTCCTGAACATCATCGGTCTCCTTGATAACCCGACTACCGGTTCCATTGAAATAAACGGCACCGCTACCGGCAAGATGAAGGACCGCGAGCTCGCCGCTTTCCGTAACTCGAACCTCGGATTCGTGTTCCAGAGCTTCCACCTCATCCCCTCGCTCAATGTGATGGACAATGTGGAGCTCCCCTTGATTTACCGCTCGGGCTTGAGCGAAAAGGAGCGCAAGGAGAGAGTGCAGAAAGTGCTGGAGAGAGTTGGACTCGGCCACCGCATGCGCCACATGCCCTCGCAGCTTTCAGGCGGTCAGTGCCAGCGTGTTGCCATTGCCCGCGCTATTGTAGGCAATCCCGAAATCATCCTCGCGGACGAACCGACCGGTAACCTCGACTCCAAGATGGGCGCGGAGGTGATGGACCTCCTTCACCAGCTCAACAAAGAGGACGGCAGGACTATAGTGATGGTAACCCACAATGAGGAGCAGGCTCGCCAGACCGACCGCATTGTAAGATTCTTTGACGGAAGACAGGTACAGTAATGAAACAGATAATAAACGAACTTAAAGCGCAGCCGGTTATCGCCTGGGTGACGATACTCGGCACGGCACTCGCCATGTTCCTCATCATGATTGTGGTGATGCTGGACCAGGTGAAGGTTGTTTCAATGGCTCCGGAAAGTGACCGCGACCTCTACCTGTATGCCACCCGTGCGGAATCGTGCAGCACAGACACCGCATACCCCATGTCATCTCAGGCATCGCTTGGTCAGCCTCTTCTCGATAATATATTTTATCCTCTCACCACTCCCAAACTGATGTCGGTGTGGGTAAAATGGGAGTCACAGCAAAGTGTAAGCGTGCCCGGAGTGCCGGCATTCAACGCGGATGTGAAGAATACGGATGCGAACTTCTTTAAAGTGTATGATTTCAAATTCCTTGCCGGAGCGCCATACGACTCCGCGGCAGTAATATCCCATTTCAAAAAAGCGGTGATAACCAAAAGCATTGCCGAGAGCACATTCAAGAGTGTAACCGACGCAGTAGGCAAGGATATTTATCTTGATGACGTGCCTTATACTGTCACCGGCGTTGTGGACAATGTGTCGCCCGTAACATCCAAGGCATACTCGCAGGTATGGACACCGCTCCCCTACGAGGAACCTGATGAGTGGGAAATGCAGTATGGCACCGGTCAATATGCGGTAGTCATGCTTGCCAGAGACAAAAAGAATATGGCTGAAATAAAAAACGAGGTGTTGTCAAACCTCGCTAAATACAATGCATCAAAGGCAGCTGAGATGATAGAAGTAAATCTTGCCGGAGGACCTTACACTCACATAGAGAGTGCTTACGGCAACGATTTCCGTCTGCCCGACATGGCTAAGGAGAGAAGAAGCCAGTACCTGCTTTACGTTATCCTGCTGCTGATTCCGGCAATCAACCTCAGCACCATGACCCGTAGCCGCCTCGCTTACAGGACAAGCGAAATAGGAGTGCGCCGCGCATTCGGAGCTCCCCGCAGCAGCATCGTTATCGGCATAATCACCGAGAACCTTATAATCACCCTTATAGGCGGTGCTCTCGGTCTTATCCTTTCATGGATTTTCGGCGGAATGTTCTTTGACTCAATCTACTCCGGCGGATGGTTAACCACCTATAACACTACGGTAACTCCCGGTGCGGAAGCGTTGTTTGCATGGAGCACCTTCTTCTATGTGCTTCTATTCTGCTTCATCCTCAACCTTATAAGCAGCGGCATCCCGGCTATCCGTGCCAGCCGCATCAATCCTGTGGACGCTATCAGCGCCAAAACCAAATAAACTGTTACACCGATAAGATATGAAACGTAAACTTATTAAACAGATTCGCCACGAATGGCGCTCAAACCTGTGGATGAGCATAGAGCTGCTTATCATCAGTGTGATAGTTTGGTTCGTGACCGATTACCTGTATGCCATATACCAGACAATCAACGAGCCGAAAGGATATGATATTGAAAACACCTACATCATGGAATTCGGCACCTATCCTCAGGACAGTCCCAAATATGTTGAGTTGGGCGAAGAAGCAAAAACGAGGAACGCCGAGGACCGCCTTGCGATAGTCGAAGCTATCCGTCGCCGCCCGGATGTGGAAGCTGTAAGTATTTCCCAGAATATGGAACCCGGATTCCAAAACTATTGGGGATTCACCGTCCCTGTCAATGACAATGACAGTGTGCAGCTTTCTGTCAGAATGGGCATTATGACGCCGGACCATATAAAGACTATCGGTATAAAGGCAAAGGACCCGAAAATCACCCAGGATCAGCTTGTGCAGATAGTCCGTGACGGGAAAGTGCTGATTTCAGACTTCTACGAGAACTCCAATAGCCTGCCCTATCCCATGACTCCGGAATCCCTCGTGGGGCAAAGGGTCACCCTCCAAGGACAAACCTATGAGGTCGGTGCCATAATCGAGTATATAAAGCGAATAGACACAGAACAGTACAAGAGGGATATTGTGATGGTGGTTCCGCTTAACGAAAACAATCCGGCTATCACATACCAGGCAAGATATGTGAGCATCCGCGTAAAGCCCGGTGATGCAAAGAGGTTCATCGCCAACTTCAACCAGGACCGCGAAAAGCAATACACCCGCAACAACACATACGTTAAATCAATCAAATCGTATGATGAGGTGTATGAAAACGCAACACACGATATGAATGTGACAAAACGCAAATATATCGGTTGCATGGCTTTCATGCTTGTGAGCGTATTCCTCGGGCTTCTCGGCACCTTCTGGCTACGCACCCGTCAGCGCGTTCCTGAAATCGCCGTGCGCAAAATCAACGGAGCTTCAAATACCTCCATTGCGCTGCGCCTTGCTTCAGAAGGCATCTTCCTGCTCACTATTGTAACACCACTTGCAATTGTATGCGACTGGCTTATATGTCATTACGAGCTCAACCAGAACATACGCCGTGAGTTCTTCGTGCCGTCACGCTTTGCAATCACTGTGGTTCTCACATATGTCATGCTGGTTGTGACAATACTCATCGGCATAGCGTTCCCCGCATGGAAAGCAATGCAGGTGCAGCCCGCGGAAGCGCTTAAGGATGAATAAACATTGTGGTTTATCCGGAAAAACGAATAATGAAACAGATATTCAATGAGCTGAAACAACAACCGCTTATCAGTACGATAACGGTTGTTGGCACAGCGCTCGCAATTTTCCTCATAATGGTGGTTGTGATGATCCAGCAGGTGAAAATCGCTGATTTCGCCCCTGAGAGCAACCGCTCGCGCATGCTCCACTGGAAGTATGGCAGCATCACCCACGAGTCATGGGCAGATGATGATTCCGCCAACGGGGCTATGAGCTACAAGACCATCCGGGAGCTTTTCGGTGACCTTGAAACCGTTGAAACAGTAACCGCATACCAGGTCTTTTCAGAAACACAGAGCGCGGCGGCAAAAGGCGAGATGTCTGTGTCGATAAAGACACGCCCGACCGATGCCAATTTCTTCAAGGTCTTTGACTACACCTTCATTGAGGGCGCTCCTTTCACCGAAGCAGACTTCCGGAGCGCGCTGCCAAAGGCGGTGATAAACGAATCCACGGCACGGAAGGTGTTCAAAAGCACTGACGTGGTAGGCAGGGAGATTCTCCTTAACATGACTCCATTTCAGGTGGTCGGAGTGGTGAAGGATGTGAGCAAACTCGCCAGCATCGCCTATGCGGATGTGTGGATTCCGTTCACTACCGTGGGAGTGGACACCCAGGAGTGGACCAACGGACACATGGGTATGCTCAGCGTAACCCTACTCGCCCCCTCACGCAGCGATTTCCCCAAAGTCCGTGACGAGCTTGCCCGCAGGCTCGCAGCGTTAAATACCACGATGAAAGAAACCGACGGCTACCGGTTCATAAGCCGCAACCGTCCTTACGACCAGGAGAAACAGGCTACGGGAACTGTATGGGCGAATGTTGAACCTGATTTGCAGAAAGCACGCCGCGAAAAGTGGATTGTTTACCTTATCCTCATCATAGTGCCTGCAATCAACCTCAGCTCCATGACCCGCAGCCGCCTGCGCAAGCGCACCGCTGAGATAGGTGTGCGCCGCGCATTCGGAGCCTCATCGGCGCAGATAACAGCTGCACTCGTGCTGGAGAACCTTGTGGTCACGCTCATTGCCGGCGCTGTAGGGCTGCTTCTCTGCCTGCTGTTCGCATGGCTATGCGCGCCGTACCTCTGGAGCACATCAGGGCTTAAAGTCAACTTCAGCATGATTGTGCGGTGGAGCACATTCGGCTGGGCGCTGCTGTTCTGCTTTGTCCTCAACCTGCTTTGCAGCCTGCTCCCAGCATGGCGCTCGTCACGCGAAAGCATTGTAAGTTCACTCTCAGGCGTTAACCGTTAATATGGAAGGATTATGAAAAGAAAACTTTTACGGCAGATGCTCAACGAGTGGAGCTCCAATCTGTGGATTGTAATAGAGTTCATCATAGTGAGTGTTGTTATATGGTACATCTGCGACTACTTCTATGTGGCATACTCTGTATACAACAGACCACGCGGGTTTGACGCAGACCACTGCTACCTTGTGACAATACAGGAACTCACCGACAAGAGTCCTGACTTTATCCCCGACCGCTCGCAGGATGAGATGGTTCAGGACCGCCTTACAATCATTGAACGGCTGCGGCAGATGCCGGAGGTGGAAGTGGCGAGCTATTCGGCGAATTCCTACCCGTACAACAATAACAACGGCTCCTTTCAGGCAATGTACGACAGCATCGGCGGATATGGGATTAACCGCGATGCTGAGCCGGATTTCGTGAGGGTGTTCCGCTACCATGGAGTTAACGGGGAAAGCCCGGAGCAACTCGCCGAGGAGCTGAGACAGGGGAAATGCTTGATGAGCGAAACATTTTTCTCATCAAGGAAGCCTGAACTCGCGGTGTCAAGGCTGGACAAGAGCAAAATATATACCCAGAATGATTCAGCTTTCGGTGAAAAGATAGGCACTGCCGTTTTCCCTGTACGCTATTCCGATTACTCCACCTTCAATTCTTTCATTCTTTTCCCAACATCCTCATTGCTGTGGTGCAACGAGCTTTGCATACGCGTTAAGGACAACATGGACAAGGATATCGTGGAGAAAATCATGAAAGAGGGACAGAACCGGTTCCATGTGGGCAACTACATCGTAACTGACGTGACATCCTTTGATGATATACGCGAACGATACCAGACCGAAGAGAGCGAACAGCTGCGCAACTACAGCGCCGGAATGGCATTCCTGCTCTTCAACATCTTCCTCGGGCTGCTCGGCACCTTCTGGTTCCGCACTCAGCAGAGGGTTCAGGAAGTGGCGTTGCGTAAAGTCACCGGAGCCACATCCGGCATGGTATTCTCGCGCCTTATCAGTGAAGGATTGCTCATGCTTGCCATCGCTACCCCGTTTGCTGTCGGACTGGATATTCTTATCGCCCACTACGAGCTTAACCAATATCTGGACGGATACCTCGTGTGGAACCGTCTTGCAATATGCGCGATTGTGACCGTCTGCCTCATGGCTGTGATGGTTATAGCCGGAATACTGTTCCCCGCGATGATTGCAAGGAAGGTGCAGCCTGCCGAAGCACTGAAAGATGAATAAATACCTCCTATATATGAAGAGAACATTAATATTAATCGCACTTTTAGCTTCTATAGTTCCCTCAGGAAGAGCCGAAACCATTCGGCTCACCCTGGAGGATGCGATACTCCGCGCCCGCACGAAGAGCGTTGACGCAGCAGTGGCGCTCAACGAACTTCGAAGCTCCTACTGGCAATACCGCACTTACCGCGCCGACCTGCTTCCGGAAATCAACTTCACGGCAACAGTGCCATCGTACCGCAAGCAGTACACATCCTATATGAATGAGCAGGGCAACTACTCATTCGTGCCAAACAACTACCTGCAGATGAGCGGCGAGCTTTCTCTCCAACAGAAAATATGGCTTACCGGCGGCACACTGTCGCTCAACAGCTCCGTTGACTTCCTCAGGCAGATGAGCGGTGAAAAATACAACCGCTTCATGTCGATACCTGTTGCCCTCACCCTCAACCAGCCGATTTTCGGCGTCAACACAGTGCGATGGGACAGGAAAATAGAACCTGTGCGCTATGCCGAAGCTAAAGCGGGATTCCTCAGCGCTACCGAAAATGTTGCGATGTACACCATCAACTACTTTTTCAACCTGCTGATGGCGCGCGAGAATGTGGAAATCGCCAAACAGAACCTTGAAAACGCCACAAAACTCTATGAAGTGGCGAAAGAGAAGCGCAAAATGGGTCAGATAAGCGAGAACGACCTCCTGCAGATGGAACTCAACCTGCTTAACGCCAATTCAAACCTCACCGACTGCCAGAGTACTTTCAAGAGCCAGATGTTCACCCTCCGCTCCTTCCTCGACTATGGCGAGGATATTGACCTCGAACCGGAGGCACCGGCAAATGTGCCTCACATCGATGTGACATTCGCCGACGCGCTCGACCGCGCGCTTGCAAACAACAAGTTCGCCAAGAATGTGCGCCGCCGCCAGCTCGAAGCGGAGTATGAGGTTGCCAAGGCTAAGGCAAACATGAGGGAGATTAACCTCTTCGCCCAAGTAGGTTACACCGGCACCGACCACACTTTTGGCGACGCGTACCGCGGACTGAAGGACAACCAGATTGTGCAGATAGGGTTCAGCATACCTATCATTGACTGGGGCAAGCGCCGCGGCAAGGTGAAGGTTGCGGAGAGTAACCGCCAGGTTGTAGAGAGCCGCCTGCGCCAGGAAACCCAGAACTTCAACCAGGACCTTTTCATACTCGTGGAGCGGTTCTGCAACCAGCAGGAGCAGGTTGTCATCGCCGACAAGGCGGCATCAATCGCCCAGAAACGCTACAACACAAATGTCGAGACATTCCTAATCGGCAGAATCTCCACCCTTGACCTCAACGATTCGCAGGTGAAAAAGGATGAGAGCCGCCAGCAGTACATAAACGAGATGTTCAAATACTGGTATTATTTTTACCAGCTGCGCTCCCTCACCCTATGGGACTACGAACACTCCACCGGAATTGATGCTGACATAGACAAAATCGTGAAGAACTAATCTTTCATTATATATTGCCCATACTGATCTCTATTCTGTCCAAGCACTGTCCCGCCGCCTACATGCGGGACGGTGCTTCGGCGGTAAAAATCAAATAAGGCTTTCACTTATCTACATATTTAAAGTTCACGGGCGTTTTTTCGGCTTTTTTGTTCGGGATTCGCCCGTGAGTATTATCTTTGCACCACTATGATTCTGATTGTCGACGATGATAAATCCATAAGGCTCTCCCTGGGAGTGCTGCTCAGGCGCGCCGGTCATGAGGTCACAGCCGTAGAGACACCTGAAGAGGCTCTGTCGGTAGTGCGCTCCGTGCAGCTACGACTTATTATAATGGATATGAATTTCTCCCGCGCCACAACCGGCGAGGAGGGACTTGAACTGCTCCAGAAGTGCAAGATTTTCCAACCGGACACCCCGGTGATACTCATCACCGCATGGGGAAGCATTCCTCTCGCCGTTGCCGGGATGCAGGCGGGCGCGTTTGACTTCATCACCAAGCCGTGGAACAACCAGTTGCTTCTGCAGCGGGTTGAGACCGCACTGTCGCTGAGCCGCGAGAAAGCGGAGGAACAGGTATCCGCCACAAAATTCGACCGCAGCGGCATAATCGGCAAGAGCCCAGCAATCACCGGAGTGCTCGAAACCGTGGAACGGGTTGCCCCCACAAATGCGCCGGTGCTTATCCTCGGGGAAAACGGTACCGGCAAGGAGCTTATAGCACACGCAATCCATGCCAACAGCCCGCGCGCGAAAGGTCCATTCGTGATGGTGAATTTAGGCGGAATATCCCAGTCGCTTTTCGAAAGCGAGATGTTCGGCTATAGGAAAGGAGCCTTCACAGGTGCTGTCACCGACCGTGAAGGAAGATTTGCCGCAGCCGAGAAAGGCACTATTTTTCTCGATGAGATCGGAGATCTCGACATGAACTCGCAGGTGAAGCTGCTCCGTGTTCTGCAGGAACACACCTACGAGCCACTCGGCGACACAAGGACCCGGCGTGCCGACGTCAGGGTGGTGTGCGCCACAAACGCCGACCTCAACGCGATGCTCAAGGATGGCACATTCCGCGAAGACCTCTTCTATCGTATAAACCTTATCACCGTCACGCTCCCGCCGCTGCGCGAGCGACGCGACGACATTCCCCTCTTGGTCGACCACCTGCTCCGGAAGGTGTCTGCAAATGCGGGAAGAGACGTACCGAAAGTGACCGAAGAAGCTATGGAACTCCTGAAAAACCAGCCATGGCCGGGCAACATACGCCAGCTTGCCAACATAGTGGAGCGCACACTCCTCGTCACTCCGGGCGACACTCTTGATGCACGCGACTTCCAGGCACAAGGCCTTTCAGCCGCAAAAGTCAATGCCGAGACTGAAGGAAGATTACAATCGAGAGAGAAGACAGAGATTGAGAACGCCCTGACTGAAAGCGGGGGCAACCTGACCCGGGCAGCCGCACTCCTCGGCATCACCCGCCAGACCCTCTACCGCCGCCTCGCCAAATATGGAATCAAGTATTAATCCTGTATCTGCTATATTTTGTATTTGTGTCCGAGCTTCAGCTCGGCTGTATAAAGAATTTCTTAAGACTTAAGAACTCAAGACTCAAATGCGTATAAGCTGGATATTCTCACTGATAGTCCTCCTCATCGTGGGAGCTGTGGTGGCGCTGATGCTTCTTGAAGCAGGCAGTGTCACCTACACTATTGTATGGGGGGTCGCACTAATTGGAGCTTTGCTTCTCATTCTCTTCTACCGAAACGTGATGCGGCCTCTGCGTAGCATCACCAACGGCATAAATCTGCTTCGTGCCCAAGACTTCAGCAGCCGGCTCTCACCTGTCGGCCAGAGGGAAGCCGACCGGATTGTCGATATGTTCAACGGCATGATGGACTCGCTCAAGCAGGAAAGGCTCAAGCTCAGGGAACAGAATCACTTTCTCGACCTTCTCATAGGGGTTTCGCCAATGGGTATAGTGACACTCGACAGCGACGGCGTGATATCCGGAGCCAACAGAGCGGCGGCTCGCTTTCTCGACTTCGATTCCGTCAAGGATATGGAAGGGCTGCGACCTGCCGGGATCCGGTCGACTCTCGGCAATGTGATCGGAAGTCTTCACGAC
>CAMWQE010000026.1 GCA_947176335.1 uncultured Porphyromonadaceae bacterium
GCACCGATGATGCGGCAATGTGCAAACTCGGTTTCGACATAGGTCTGCATGAACTGACTGCGGAAGAGCTTGAATATTGCCAGCAGGCGGTGGCAAACTGGAAGCGGCTGCAGCCTACGGTGATGGACGGTGACCAATATCGCCTTGTTTCACCTTACGAAACGAATCATGCAGCGGTTGAATATGTTGACAAATCAAAAAACTGCGCCGTATTGTTCGCTTACGACCTTTCACCGCGTTTTCAGGAGAAACTCTCACCCGTAAGACTCCAGGGACTTGACCCGGACAAAAAATACCGTGTAGATGAAATCAACCTTATGCCGGGAACGAAGGCAAAATTCGCTCAAAACGGCAAGGTGTGCAGCGGCGACTATCTGATGAAAGTCGGAATAAATGTGTTCACATCCCGCCACAATACTTCCACAGTGCTTGAGCTGACCGCACAAAACTGATTCATCCGGCTCCTAATAAAAGCACTGCGGCCTGGTTAGCCAAGCCGCAGTGTTTTTCTATTATCGGGTAGGGGATTAGTATTCCTGCCAGGAGGTGATGCCGATTGTTTCTACCGGACGAGAAACAAACGCTTTGACGTAAGCAAGCGCAAGGCGTGCATTGGTAAGGAGGGGAATATTGTGGTCGATAGCGTGGCGGCGGATGCGGTAGCCGTTTGTCAGCTCGCGCTTGGTATGGTTTTTCGGAATGTTGATAACCAAATCGACTGTGTGGTCGCTGATAACATCAAGCACGGACAGCCCTTCTTCATCGGGCCAGCATACCTGGGTTGTCTTGACACCATGCTCTGCAAGGAAAGCGGCTGTGCCGGGAGTAGCATAGATGCTGTAGCCTTTGTCCTGAAGCAGACGGCAAGCCTCAAGCATATCAACTTTCGCGCGGGCGTCACCGGAGCTCACAAGGACACCCTTGCGGGGAACGTGGTGACCTACCGAAATCATTGCATTCAGCAGGGCTTCATCGAAGTCGCGTCCGAGGCAGCCGACCTCACCGGTAGATGCCATGTCCACGCCAAGCACCGGGTCCGCCTTGTGCAGGCGCGCGAAGGAGAACTGTGATGCCTTTACTCCGATGTAGTCGATGTCAAATGTGGAGGTGTCGGCAACTTCCGGCTTTTCACCGAGCATGATGCGAGTCGCCGTTTCGATGAAATTCTTTTTCAGCACCTTGCTGACAAACGGGAATGAGCGTGATGCGCGGAGGTTGCATTCAATAACCTTGACATAGTTGTTCTTTGCAAGATACTGTATGTTGAACGGGCCGGAGATATTGAGGGCTTCGGCGATGCGCGCGCTGATGCGCTTGATGCGCCGCGCGGTAGCCATGTATATTTTCTGCGCGGGGAACACAAGGGTTGCGTCACCGGAGTGCACGCCGGCATATTCGACATGCTCCGAAATAGCATATTCAACAATTTTGCCGTTACGCGCCACAGCGTCAAATTCGATTTCCTTGGCGTTCTGGAGGAATTCAGAAACGACCACCGGATATTCCTTAGACACTTTTGCCGCCTGGCTGAGGAAACGGTGCATCTGCTCGTAGTCGTAGCAAACATTCATTGCCGCGCCTGAAAGCACATAACTTGGACGGATAAGGACAGGGAATCCTACTTCCTCAACAAACGCATGGATTTCATCCTCGGTGGTGAGCTCTTTCCAACGGGGCTGGTCAATGCCGAGCTGGTCAAGCATAGCGGAGAATTTGTGGCGGTTTTCCGCGCGGTCGATAGACACCGGCGATGTGCCGAGTACAGGCACATGGCGGCGGTAAAGCTTCATCGCAAGATTGTTAGGTATCTGACCGCCCACGCTCACAATCACTCCGCGCGGTGTTTCAAGGTCAATGATATCCATAACGCGCTCAAAGCTCAACTCATCGAAATAGAGCCTGTCACACATATCGTAGTCGGTGGAAACTGTCTCGGGGTTGTAGTTAATCATCACCGCCTTGTAGCCGAGTTTGCGGCAGGTAGTAGCGGCGTTGACAGAACACCAGTCGAACTCCACAGAGCTGCCGATGCGGTATGCACCTGAGCCGAGGACGATTATGGTATTGTGGGCATTCAGGTCGTAGGGTATTGAATTTTCAGTAGCGCCGTATGTCACATAGAGGTAGTTGGTGAGTTCGGGATACTCAGAGGCAACGGTATTGATGCGGCGCACGAAAGGAGTTACATTGAGCTCTTTTCTGCGGCTGCGCACGCGGAGCACATCAGCTTCCATGTTGCCCTTCGGGTTCTCTACAAGGCGTGAAATCTGGAAATCGGAGAATCCGAGGCGTTTTGCCTCAAGAAGTGTTTCACGGTCAAGGTCGTCCACGCTGCCGCCACGTGTGCGCAGGAGGTTAGCGAAGTTGACTATGTTTGCAAGGCGCTCTATGAACCAGATGTCAATTTTAGTCAGCTCGGCAACACGTGCAGGGGAGTAGCCCTCTTCGAGTGCCTGCGCAATTGCGAAAATGCGCATATCAGTCGGGTGGGTGAGCGCGTGCTCGAGGTCTTCGACGTGGATGTCGGTGTTTCCGACGAATCCGTGCATGCCCTGACCAATCATGCGGAGACCTTTCTGAATAATCTCTTCAAATGATTTGCCTATAGACATGATTTCGCCGACCGATTTCATGGATGAACCGATTTCGCGGTCAACGCCTACGAATTTCGTGAGGTCCCAACGCGGAATCTTCACAATCATGTAGTCAACATCCGGAGCTTTTGCAGCTGAGTTAGGTGTGCCGGGTTCGCCAATCTGGTCGAGCGTGTAGCCCAAAGCGAGTTTTGCAGCAACGAAAGCCAGAGGGTAACCGGACGCTTTTGATGCGAGTGCAGAAGAGCGGCTCAGGCGCGCGTTGATTTCAATAATGCGGTAGTCGTTTGTCTCAGCGTTGAATGCATACTGGATATTGCACTCGCCCACGATGCCGATGTGGCGCACAACGCGGGTTGCGATATTCTGTAGCATTTCAATCTGCTTCTGGCTGAGCGACACAATCGGAGCAACCACGATGCTCTCACCGGTATGGATGCCGAGCGGGTCGAAATTTTCCATCGGCACAACAGTGAAGCAGAGATCGGATGAGTCGCGGATAACCTCGAACTCAATCTCCTTCCACCCTTTGAGCGATTCCTCAACCAGAATCTGGCGTGAGTAAGCGAGAGCGCTTTCGCAATGTGCTATAAACTCCTCATCGTTGGTGCAGATGCCGGAACCGAGTCCGCCGAGTGCATAACCTGAACGCACCATTACGGGATAACCGATGCGGTGTGCAACCTCAATAGCGTCCTCCAGATTCTCAACCGCCTGCGAAACCGGAGTCTTTACATCGATTTCATTAAGTTTCTTGACAAAGAGGTCGCGGTCCTCTGTAATCATGATAGCCTCGACAGAGGTGCCAAGCACTTTCACACCATATTTTTCAAGAGTGCCGTCCAGATACAGCTGTGTGCCGCAGTTAAGCGCGGTCTGCCCTCCGAAAGCAAGGAGGATGCCATCCGGGCGTTCTTTCTTTATGACCTCTTCAACGAACTCGGGTGTAATGGGTAGAAAATACACTCGGTCAGCAACACCGTCCGATGTCTGGATTGTAGCGATGTTGGGGTTGATAAGCACTGATTCAATGCCTTCCTCACGCAGGGCTTTGAGCGCCTGTGAGCCGGAGTAGTCAAATTCGCCCGCTTGCCCTATCTTCAAGGCACCCGAGCCGAGTAGTAATACTTTTTTCATCGTTGTAATTGCACTGGTATAAATGAAACCCTTTGCAGGGAAGTTTTGCAAAATTACGAAAATCGCCCGCTTATACCCAACCTGCGGCATGAAAAATTAGGGATATGTCAAAAAAATGGATTTTTGCACCGGATTGAACATTGTGTTTGTAGTTCATTGTTATCTATATATACTTATGATTGTGAATTAATAAAAAACATCTAAATATATGAGTACAGCAAAAGTGATGCGGTGGGGATATGTCGACACCGCGGGAAATTTTGTAATCGAGCCGAAATTTGACGGCGCAAGCGATTTTCATGACGGGCTCGCCGCCGTAAAAGTTGACTGGAGCAGAGGCTATATAGACAAGTCCGGCGAATATGTGATACCATCCCGATTCGAAGCCGCAAAAGATTTTCACGACGGGGTTGCGCAAGTATGTCTCGACGGCGAGTGGATGTACATAGACAAAGCAGGTGCAAAAGTGACTGCCCCACAGGAAGAGCCAGAGCCGGAACTGAATCATGATGGTCTTGTTCCTACACTTGTAGACGGTAAATTCGGTTATGCCGATAAAAACGGAGTGATGGTGATTGAGCCGAAGTACTGCGACGCGGAGCCTTTTTGCGAGGGTCTTGCCCGTGTAAGGACAACCCCGAGCGGCAAATGGGGATTTATCAATGAGAAAGGAGCATACGCTTTCAAAGCTAAGTTCATCCAGGCAGGTAATTTCAGCGAGGGTCTTGCCAGGGTCCTCGTCAAGGAGTGAGGTATATCAGCTATGTAATTGAACGTCAAAAGGAGAGGTCATGTCGGAAGAAGAACGATTAGAATTACGTAACCGGTTGAATGAGGGGCTAAAAGAGTCTTTCAGAAAGATGCTTGAACTAAAGAAAAAATTAGGTCAGTCGTTGGTTATTTGTGATAAGGATGGCAATCCGATAACCATTACAGCCGAGGAAGCAGAGAGACTTGCCTATGGTGATACCGAAGAATCGTCTGATAGATGATTCCCTTACTTCAATATCGCGGAAGCTCCCGATGACTCCTTGTTTAGCTCGTTATTCCGTTCAACTTTCTTGCCGTAGCCAATAGTATAGGTGGCGGAGAGGGAAAATTTCAAATGATTTTCCGGGGAGTAGACTCTTGTCGACATATTGTAGTACTTGGAGTGCAGTGTCTCTTTATTGGAGTTCCATGCAGAGCGGAAAAAATTTGATGCTGCAATCCTGACATTCCATGAACTGTTGCCCCAGCCACACTGTAGCTGATATTGTGATGTGGTCTTTTTTTCGATGCCGCTGTTCTCGTCCGGATAATGACTTGGGGTTGAATACCATCCGTTAACATAAAAATTGCCGAAATAATAGCTCAGCTGGGCGGTGCAGGTGAGCTCATTGCGGCGCATTGAGAATACTCCGGTTGTTTTTCTCAACCAAACCTGCGGATTCAGTCTCGCGGCAAGTTTGCCATTAAGGAACTTTGCCGTGGCGTTTAACCCGATCATTGTGCTTTGGTATGTACCGTTATTCGTGTATCGTCGCAGCATCGTTCCATCCGGACCGTCCGGCACATATTCGGCAACGCGCCGGTCGGACATATTATAACTGAAGCAGCTGAGCGCAATCTGCCATTTATTGGATGGAAGCCACATTCCTTGCACGCCGATTTCATGGGTCGGCGAGTTTTTCAGTTTTGGATTGCCCGCATACCACATCAGTTCGTCCTGTCGTAGCATCACCGGGCTTGTAGTTGATGCAAACGGGAATGTCTCGTAATAGCTGTATGACGCATAGAGCTGTGAATTTCCTGTAGGCGAATAAGATACATCCGCGTTTATTTTAGGGTATGTAGTTCTGATTTTATAGCTGCTTATGGTATTTGTCTGACATGACCATGCCGCATTTATATAGGTGCTCCATTTATCAGTTTCAAAATCGTAGGATGCGCCCCCCTGATAGCCCTCGATGCCGTATGTCTGGCATGAGGATGTGTTGCCGCTGTAATCAATAGTGCTGTGTCTCCACAAGCCGACAATATATCCTCTCAACGTATTGCATTCATTGATTTGCCAGTACAGGTTAGGATTGATAATGCCTGAGAATGATTTTTCGCGTGCGTTGTTGTTGATTGCCAAGTTCCCGGAGTCATAATACGACGACGCGGTACGGTTGTTGCCGTATTCTCCCCTTGTGCCTATGTTCAGGGTGAAGTTGTGGGGAAAAGTTAGGAGATATTGCCCGGCGTAGCGTGCAGTAATGTTTTTATTGGAACTGCCGGATAAGGTTCGGGAATAGCCGGACATATCTCCGCTGTATGTGACATCATTTGATGTGATGCTGTTCGGTGAATTGGAGTAATTGATGCCTACCCGGTTGTTCAATTGCACTTTGTCGGTGTCGTATATAGCGCGGAGAGACACATCATTGGTATTGTTATGCGTGTTTTCTGTAGTACCGGCAGTGGCTCTCTCAATAGTTGCAGGTCCGGTGTCATTGAGGTCTGTGAAATGCATTTCTTCAACGGTTTCACTGCCGGCATTGCGGATAGCGCTGTATTTTTCGCTGCCATATATGTCGAAGGTCATAGCCTTGTACTTCATCTTTGAATATACCGAAGCGTCAGTTTTCCTCACTCCGATGCTTTGCTGCGCATCAATCTTGGTGTAACCTCCCCATTCGTATTGCTGCATTATGAAGTTGACCACATGCTTTTTGCCGGAAAATTTCGGGTCGGCAGGATTATCGTAATATTCCACCCTTTTTACATCGCGCGGCATCAGCCCTGAAAGGTCTTCGGGGGATGCTTCTATACCGTCAATGAATACCGCTACCGGTTGTCCGGCGATTGTCTTTACCGCCTCGCTTATCGGGTCGACGGACAGTTGTGGTATAGCCATTATATTTAATAGTGACGTGGCGTTGTTTGCTGCGTTCTTTTGCTTGCCGTCAGGGATGTAGATCGATGATTTCGCCGAGGTACGTTGCATCTTCGCCTCTACGGTTACCTCATCCAGCGCTCCGGCATCGATACTGTCCGGATTCACAACTATCTCTTGTGCCGAGGCTGTGGCTACAGCAGCCATGATAATGAGCGGCAGTAATGTTTTCTTCATGATTCGTGATATTTGTTCGCTGCAAAATTATTGCAAAAAGGTGCCGCTAACCCTTAGTTGATGCTCCTTTAGTCTTAGTTAGTCTTAGTTGGGGAATTTCGTATAATTATTCTTATTACCTTTGCCGCATGAGAAAATTCAAGGTTATCAATGCCATTTGCCTGGGTGCGATTGCAGTTCTTGTAATTGTAAACGCATGGTTTATGCGCAGTCTGTATCAATCATACAAGAATCGGTATATCGAAAGCATCGAGGACTGTGTGCGACAGGCGGACATCCTTTCCTGGATTCATGTCTCGCAGGAAACATTTGAGACAATAGACAACTCCCGGCTTACAATCTCCTTTACTATCGCAGGAGATTCGGTCCGTCCCGAGTGGTACGACTATCCGGCTGTAGACCGTCAGCTCGTGGAGGAGCTTATAAATGTTTTCGAGATGGAAAGTGACTATGAGGATAGCCTTAAAGGACTGAATTACTGTGTGATGGACAGTATTTTCAGGCGTCAGCTTGATTTTGCCGGGCTTGAGCCGGAAGTTGCGGTTATATTGCCGCCGGATTCCGTGCTGCCGGATGATTCCGGTTTATGGAGAATCAGGTTTGCCATCAAGGACGGGAATATGCATTTATATAATGTGTATGTTTCCTCTTTAGGCGGGGAGGTGCTTAAGGATATGTCCGGCATACTTGCCACTTCGGGCGCAATACTTCTCATAACCGGTTTCCTTATCTTTTATCTTCTGCGATGGGTTGGCAAGCTGCGCACTATCGAGCAGATGAAAGATGATTTTACGCATAATATGACCCATGAGCTGAAAACTCCGGTTGCTGTGGCATATTCGGCGGCGGATTCAATGCTGCGCTATTATGACCAGAGCGATGAGGCGAGAAACAGGCAATTCCTGAAAATAATCCTCCAGAGGCTTGGATTCTTGTCGGGCATGATAGAGAATATCCTGTCAATGAGCATGGAGAGGTTCAAGAAAATGGAGTTGAATATAACCGCAGTTGCGGTAAAGCCTCTTGTGGAGGAGGTTGCCGGCATGATAAAGCTTAAAGCTGTTAAACCGGTGGAGGTGGCTATAGATGTCCCGGAGGATTTGACGGTTGCCGCCGACCCTCTCCACTTAGGCAATGTGTTGTCAAACCTCATTGACAATGCTGTTAAATATTCCGGAGAATCTGTTGACATATCCATAAAAGCGGATGCGCGGTCTATAACCGTTTCAGACAACGGCATAGGCATCGCAAAGGAGCACCTCCCTTATATTTTCGACAAATTTTACCGGGTGACATCCGGCGACCGCTATGAAGTGGGCGGGTATGGGCTGGGACTTTTCTATGTCAGGCAGATAGTAGGTTTACTTGGTTGGAAAATAGATGTTGCGAGCGCCCCAGGCTCAGGTACCTCGTTTATAATTAGAATCAATGGCGATGAAAAAAAATAAGGTGCTTCTGGTAGAGGATGATTCCACCCTTGCGTTTATTGTGCAGGATGCTTTGACCCGGGAGGGATTTGAGGTTGTCTGTGCAGCAAACGGCGAGGCAGGGATTAAGGCTTTTGATGAGTCGGAACCGGATATTATCGTTGCTGATGTGATGATGCCTAAGCTGGACGGCTTTGAGATGATAAGGCGTATCCGTATTAACAGTCCCTCTGTACCGGTGCTGTTTCTTACGGCACGCACGGCTCTTGATGATGTGGTTAGGGGATTTGAAATCGGCGCGAATGACTATATCCGCAAGCCGTTTCAGATACTTGAGCTGGTGGTACGCATCAAGGCGCTCCTCAAGAGGAATACCGGCATCGCCGAGAATGCTAAAATCACTGTAGGTGATTGTACACTTGACCTCTCTTCGCAGCGGCTGACGGTTGGAAAGCATACTGTCGGGTTATCACACATCGAGGCTGTGATACTGGACGAACTGTTGCGGCATCCCAACGAGGTGGTGGAGGCGCGTACACTAATGATGCGTATATGGCAGAGCGATGACTATACTAACCTCAACAGGCTCCACGGATTCATTTATAAAATCCGCAAATACCTGTCGAGGTCCGCCACGGTGGAACTGCTTAATATACGCGGCATCGGCTACAAGCTCGCGGCATAAAGGATTCATGCCCTGTACTTCATGCATAATTATTAATTTTGCATAGCGTATCAAGCAATAATTATTGGAAGTGTATGAGTTGGCTGATTCTTATTTGCGCCGGACTTATGGAGGTTGGTTTCACATTCTGCCTCGGAAAGACTAAAACGGCTGTGGGACACGAGCTTGCCTGGTGGTGGGTAGGATTTCTTGCCGCACTTGCATTGAGCATGGTGCTTATGGCTAAGGCGGCTGAGCGGCTGCCTATAGGCACAGTGTACCCGGTATGGACCGGCATAGGCGCGGTTGGTGCGGTGCTTGTCGGAATATTTTTCTTTAATGAGCCGGCAACTTTCTGGAGGCTGTTTTTCATCACTACCTTGATACTGTCGATAATCGGATTAAAAGTGCTGGCATGAACGAGAGGAAGATGAGGCGGTTCAAGCAGGAGCTGCCGCAGGATGAGGTTCTAAGGATTCTGAAAGAAGGGAAAGTAGCGATATGGGCTGTTGACGGTGACAATGGTTATCCCTATGCGGTACCGCTTAACTATGTGTATGACAACGGGTATATCTATATCCATTCAGCAGTGCAGGGGCATAAGATAGACGCGATAAAGCGTAACCCGAAATGCTCGGTGTGCATTGTAGATAAGGATGATATTGTACCTGAGGAATTTACCTCCTACTTCAGAAGCGTTATAGCATTCGGCATCGCTGAAATTGTTGATAACACGGAAGCAAAGATAGTGGCGTTGAAATTGCTTTGCGACAAATATTGCGCCGGTATAGACCCGACGGCGGAGATTGACAGATTTTTGAAAACAGTTGCTATAGTAAGGATAAAGATTGAGAAGGTGACGGGCAAGGAGGCAAAAGAGCTTATGCGCACGCGCCCTCAGTAACTATTTCACAAATTTAGCAAGGAATTCTTGCTTGCCGATAAACTTCTCTGCTCCCGGAACTCCTCCGGTCTATTAACTTATATGTTCAATGGAATTCCTATGTTTAATTGCGCTACAATCGTTCACATAAAACTGATATAACTCTGCGGAATAAATAAGTAAATTCGCACATTCATCTGGCTATTATCTTCCGGGTTCATATGAAGTTTAAATGCCTCAAATGGCAGCTACCCAACGCATTCAACTGACAAAACACCCTTGCAAGAGGAGACACCTCGACCTGATTTTGTCGTTACAGTTCAAGTGAGTTATCCTTCAACAAGAAGTCATACACACTAATTGTTGTGATACCGTTATTGTCTCTCTCTACTAAAATGGGATTTCCTACAATCACTATCTTCTTAAATGAATCATCAACGTTGCGAAGTGAGTTTAGCTCCTGGGCTACCTTTTCATCAGAGTCAAGTCGGTAAGCTGACTGTATATAATATCTCTGATTGCCCTTGTTCGCTACAAAGTCAACTTCATAACTGACACGCTTTTGGCTACCTTTATTATCACGGATTACCAAAGGTACTATTCCTACATCAACATTAAATCCTCTCACACGAAGTTCATTATAGATAATATTCTCCATCATGTGTGTCTTTTCGAGTTGACGAAAATTCAGTCTTGCATTGCGCAGACCAAGATCCACAAAATAATATTTATAGGGCGTGTCAATATACTTTTTCCCCTTGATGTCATATCGTTGTGATTTCTCAACGAGAAATGAATCACAGATATAGTCCAGATAATTCTTTATGGTCTTGTCAGATAGCTTTACTTTCTTTTCACTTAGGAACGTGTTCGCGAGCTTACTTGGATTAGTCAGACAGCCGATATTTGACGAAATAATATCAAGTAGGATTTCCAATTCCTCATCATGCGTTATATTATAGCGTTCCTTTATATCAGTGATGTAGGTTTCTGCAAATAATGCTTTCAGATATTCTGCCTTTCGTTCTTCAGATTTATATTCCAATACTTGAGGCAATCCTCCATAAGTCATAAACTCCTCAAAAGCCAGTTCTGTACTCTTATCGGTTGCAGACATGAATTCCCTGAAATTTAATGGGAATACTTTTATTTCCTCACCTCGTCCTCGAAAGGTGGTTATAACATCCTTAGACAGGAACCGTGCGTTACTGCCCGTAACGTACACATCGGCATTCTTAATTTTCAGATAGCTGTTGAGGACATCTTCAAACTCGTCAACTAACTGGATTTCATCAATGAGAATATAATACATCTTTTTATCAATCATTTTAGAATCAATGAACTCCAATAGATTGTCCGGGTTGCGGAGAGACTTATTTCTGCGATTTTCCAGATCAATTTTTATGATATGGTCAGATGAAACACCCTCTGCCTCCAACCAGTCGGCAAACAGATCGAACAGAAGAAAAGATTTACCACTTCGGCGTACACCTGTTATAATCTTTATCATTCTGTTATGACGGCTTTCTACAACCTTGTCAAGATATATTTTCCTTTCTATTCTCATGATACTCCGAGTAATTGTCACTTGTGACGCTTTTTCGGAGTACAAAGTTAATTGTAAATTTTACTCAGACCAAAAAATTGAGAGTATTTTATCATTTGAAATAGGAGGGAAAATATTGCGATATCGAGCATGCCATGTGAAACAACTATTCCCAACCTTAACACCTTGCAGCCAATCCAACAGGCTGTTGAGTGGACGCTAATGATATAAATCTATGTTGGTTATCAGTATAGTATGGGTTTTCATATGGATTCCATATGAAATAAACAACCTTAGCTGTTTATATTTGGTGGATTATCAAGCTGTTGTTGTCGCTTAGTGTTTTAGCCGTTACTTGCTATAGACTTTTTTAGCAAGGAATTCTTGCTTGCCGATAAATTTCTGAGCCCTTCGCGTCGTAATGCTTTGCCATTATGACGGCATTGCAGTCCGGTTCATACAAATTGCATTTATAGGCGACAAATCCAATCAGCAATAAATCCGCTATTTGGAAATATAACAGCATCTTGTCGGTTTTAGTATTGTGTCGGATAGACTCGATAAATGAATAAATCCAGAAGCCGATAATCGGAATGATGATATAGAAAACAACGGCAAGCAATACCAGACACCATGAAATAAAGAAGCCGGCATCATCGTTGACTGCGGCAACAAAAGCAAACAGAAGCAGCACGGCGGTAATGGAGAATACCGACGCATATCGCATAACCTGTAGGAATGTAGCTCTTGTGTTGGTGGATTTACTCATATTTTATATTATGCTTATGTGCATACTCTCTGGCTTTTTCTTCATCAAACGAGTCATCGAGTCGTAAAATTGCTGTTCCTTCTTCGTATGTCTCTCCATTATAAAAATCACCGGAAATCACAATCGCGCCAATAGAGTCCAATGGTATCATTGATTTTGGATAGACAAACTTATATCGCTGTTTCTCAACTTCAAGCAGTCCCTTCTTCTCATAAAGAATGGTACTGTCAAAGCCTATAATATCCGACGGCTCCTTCATGATGTATTTATCCGTTTCGCAATATACAGAATCATATGTCATAAAACCTATAATCACGCCTAATACTGATAACCCCATCCAACAAAAAGCATATATCCTTGCCATGATGCTATTCCGAATAAGGCAGAGTGAGATTCCCGACAATGCGGCTCCCCAAAACAATACATATCCCAAACGCCAACGAAGCTGTACTCCGGCAATAACCATGCAGAGGAACAAAGCCAGCATGACCGCATGGAACCCGACCAACAACATTTTCTGCCATTGTCTCATATCTTAACCTATAACGAGATTGAAAAGAGTGTTAGGAGTATTCGGATATTTGCAAATATAGTCGCACGCAATATGGTAGCTGCGTACAAGATATTCGTACGGAGTTTCAGAGCCATTTTGGTCACAGTACCAACTGTCAGAAGTAGATTCAATTTGTCCGGTCATCACCTTATAGACATCGCCACCAAGGATAGGTCTACCTGAATTAAAGTATTCCTGTGCAATTAATAGCGCCTCATCTCTATGATAAGCAACCCCATTCACACCAATGGATTCTAATGAAATCTCCTTGAATGCCCATACCTTTATTTTTTTAGTCTTCAGGCATAGCGATGCAATCCATCCGGTAAATAAGGCTGGGATCAATGAAATAATAAACCAATATCCTAATATTACCTGTAAAAAAGTGCCATATGAAGAATGGATATTTTCATGAGAGATATCATCAGATACCTTCACATAATCGATAGTAATTAAAATAGCAAGTATGATTGCAAAAGCTACAATAGATAGCGAATAAATACAGAATCCAAGTTCTGTCCAAGTGGAAGACTTACTGCTCTTCCACGCTGCAGCGTATCCGATGATATATGAAATAAGGGTTATGATACCGAAAGGTATGATATCCAAGTATATCATTGGAGTTATTATAATTAGCCCAAAAGTTATAACTGTTGCCAGTATGGCAAAAGCCTCGAATATCCAAAATCTTTTATCCGTAAATTTCATGGGGTTCAAGGAATTTATAAATTGGTAATTTTATTACTTTGGGGTCGGAGGCGTTGATGTCAACATTCTTGACTATTCTGTGTCTGTTTGCTTCAAATTCAAGAAGGTTCAACAGAGTTGTGTCTTTATCTCCATACCAGTAGTTGAAGATCTTTGTGTTCCAACTGGATATTTGATTTGAAATCCGGATATATACGTCCTGTGCAATTTCTATATTGTTGAGATAAATAGCGACCCCATATATCAACTCGTATATTTTCATTTGAAGTACAAAGTTGTGTTGTATAGACTTGTCGGTTGCAATAATTTCATATAAAACACGGACAAAATCCGCAGTTGTGTTGCAGCCGGTTAACAATGGAAATTGCGTGTTACATCTGTCAATGATATTTATACTGTCAGATAAATATATGTCAAGACCGTTATCATCTACTAACGGGTGAATCAACAGCGGAACATCTACGCAACTTTTTAGTGTATAACGCCATAGCAGATATATCGTAAAAAATAGTTTATAATCTCCACCCGGAACTTTGACAAACGTCAAGCCAACCAAAATACACTCAACCCTATGGACAAAACATTTAGATGTAATGCCCTTTAAGTTGAAAGCTGTAGATGTTAAAGATATATCAATCATAGTTATATGATGAGATTACTCTATTGTTTTTAGGTGACAGTGCATCATACTCTATCAAAATTGTATCTCCTATTGCCGGAACATCCTTCTCACATTGTCTTTTCTCACTCCCGTAATATATTTTACCATTCACGTTAAATTTATATTTATAATAGTAGGTAAAACTGATTGAATAGTATTCGCTGACAATCGCCTGTACTTCTTTCCTATGTTCTCGCAACGATTTTGCCCTTTGATCTTTAAGAATAAGCCCAATAATACAGTAAGTCAAAATCGCTACTGCAGATCCGATTATAATTTTTATGAATCTATTCTGTATTTTCATAACCAGTTGTTTTTAAGGACGCGATGTGAATAAATCGGAGCGTAGAAAAAACAGAACCATACGTTTAGCAATATATAGCCGGGCGTATCTTGTTTTATGGTAATCGCTATATTACGTTGTATGAATACAGAGACGGCTATAATTAAAGCGATATAGAATATACCGCCGACTTTCGAGTCAATCAGTGGCGTATAGAACATCGCCGCGAATGTATATAGCAGCCAAAACAGTTGCACATTGCGAAGGAATATATAGACCTTGCGCCTTGAAAATCTCTTCGATGTCAGATTGTCGTCAGTCTTGCCGCTCAGGAAATATAAACTCAGGAAGGGATTGACAAAGAAGTTTCCGCAGAGTATCAAGGACAGATACCTGCCACCGTATCGTGTACGGCTAATACGGATATTAGCAAACAATAATCCCATCGCCGAAGCTATGAGCAGGAGTGGTGTGACTTTTGCCACATTGGAATGCAGCCACAACTCACGGTCAAGCCAACCTCCACTTATCCCGACAATAAGGATGGCCGCGTAAACCAGCATGATAAAGTTGCCGGCAATGGCAATGATATATAGTGATTTATTCATTCAAAACCTATGGTTAACGCTTTAACGGTATAACTCCAACTCATGATATATATAAACCACATTAGTACTATACTCATGAGTAGAAAAACAAGCAATGCAATCCCGGTCTCTTTATGTTTGTTCATAAACGCAAACACCACATTTACTGTCTGTGCGAATATCAGCAATATATTTGCGACCAACAGATACCAATTAATCTTGGTAGTCCCTCCCGCAAAAAGAACAGCGAAAGAAAAGAAGAATATAATCGCAAACAATACTACAATTATCCATTTCGCCCGATAAATCAGTCTCATTTCCTACCTCTCTTCCTATTGATTAGCACGTTGTTGAAATAATTGACAAATACTCGATATTATGCCTTAAACATGTTTTCAATTTTTGCCACAATTCCAAGTATGTCCGCAAATGAGAGGACATTATCTTCATATATCATATTCATGACCATAGTATCATAGTCGTTTTTCCATTCCTCTATGACATTTTCAGGAGGAGTGAGGGTAATACGTTTGCGAATGTCCGGAGTGTAGTCAACATAGCGTATTGAAGTGAAGACTTCCCGATGATGGCGAATGGTTTCCCACAGTTCATCATCAGGAATAGCCTTGTCGGCAATTCCAGCCTCATACATCTTGCATAGGTCATACAAGTGTCGTGATTTACGATTGGCATTCCGGCAACCATTGGTTGTGAATAATTCATGAAGCAGGAATGCCTTTTCAAGGAATGTCTTTTCTGCAACAGCAGCGACAATCTGAACTTCGCTGTCATTTGATGTAAGATGCGGAAATGCCCCAGTTACAAAGGATTCCACCTTTGCTTTGGCTGTCGGTTCAAACAGAGAACGAGCTCCAACCTCCAGCAGTACCTCATCACGGAGGTATGGATTGACGCCAGAGGGTAATACCGACTTATAGATTATGTGAATCTGCCGAGGCTCAGGGTATGTCGCGTCTCCTTCTCCATCGGGGTCCGCCTTAATCGTCACAAATTCACTTAATCCTGCTTGTTCTACCGCCAATGTCAGGTCATTGGCAAGAGTATCCCGGACAAATACCGACGACGCTTTACGCAACTTCTTTAATTGCTTCTTGGTTACATCACCCTCAATCCCGAACATACTGCGATCTATGGCAATGTCAATATCTTCTGAGAACCGTCGGATGACACCCCAGACTTTGCTGAGTGATGTACCGCCCTTGAACACCATCTTGTCAGCGTATGGCAGTGAGAAAAGAATATTGAGTATCTCCGTTACCCAAAAATCTTTCTCAATGGCAGCTACAGGAAGTTTTATCTTTGCGGCTGTCTGCTCAAATACTGTTTTTCTTTGAGCCTCGGTAAGCGTCAGAAATTTATTCATAGGAATCGAGTATAATTT
>CAMWQE010000027.1 GCA_947176335.1 uncultured Porphyromonadaceae bacterium
ATTAAATACCGTGGGTAAATCCAAGTGAGGCAACACTTATTATTGCGCTTGGCACCGCATCATGGATAGCATCGGCGCAGCTCAACAGGGTTGCGCCGGTTGTTATTACATCATCAACTATCAGTATATGTTTTCCTCTAATTGATTCGGGATTCTGCACTGAAAATATATCGCGTGTGTTTATCCAACGTTCAAAAGCGCCTCTGCGTGTCTGTGAGCCATGACTGCGTTTAGCAACAAGGTTGTCACTTACAGGAATTCCGGTAATGCTACTCAATCCCCGAGCGATTTCCCGGCTCTGGTTGTATCCCCTCCTTAATTCCTTGAACCGGTGGAGTGGAACAGGGACTATGATGTCTATGTCGTCAAAGAAACCGTCACTGTTTATTTCAGCTGCAAATAAAGCGGCGAGGTCGTATGCGAGTTTCGGGCGGTTGTTGTATTTAGCCGTCTGAATCATTTTGGCATACGCGTTATCCTTGTAATAATAGAAAAAAGATGCGGCACGATATATAGGAGTGCGTCCTGCAAGCCTCTTATGGATTTCGCTGAATTGTTGGGTATGGAGATTTGTCCGTGGCAGGTCGGTCAGGCAGTGCAGGCATAGGTTCTTCTCACCGTGAACAAGGGTGGTTGCGCATACTTCGCACACTCTTGGGAAAACCAGGGATAAAAAATCCTCAAGCCATACCTTCATTCCCATACCAAGCCGGTTTTGATTATTGAGGCTACCAAAGATGGCTCGAAGCCTCTTGTAACCCCGAAGCGAAAAAGCTTTGTCCTCCCTTCATAGGTATTTCCCTCCTTTAATGTCCTTGATTTTGCCTTCAACGCTTTAAGTGCAATTGCTTCGTACTCCTCTCCGTCAATCTCATCAAGAGCATTCTCAGCTAATATTCCGCTTATTCTTTTGGCTGCGAGATGGCGAAGTATCTTTATCCGTCCCCAACCCGAAAACCGGTATTTGTCGCGCGCGAAAGCTTTGGCAAAGCGCGCATCGTCAACAAATTTTTCTGCGACAAGTACTTTCATTATCTTTTCGGATACATCTGCTGAGATTCCCCAGTTGTAAAGTTTGCGGTGTATGTCAAACGAGCATTGCTCTGAGCGCGCGCAAAGTTCCTGTAATTTGGCATGTGCCTGTTTAGGGGTGATTTTTTTATTCATGTGTCGCTTTGATGAAGCGTTTCCTTGCCGCTGAATCACGGATAACCTCTATTTCACTGAAACTGTATCCTGAAATTAATTTCTGTATGTCAGAGGCATACTCCGGATTGATTTCAAAATACAACATACCTCCCGGCTTCAGTGACTCCGATGCAAAAACGGTAATCGGCTTATAGAATCGCAGCGGCTCATTGTCCGGCACAAAGAGAGCAAGTGCCGGTTCATGTTCAAGCACATTCGGTTCCATTGCCGCTTTCTCTTTTTCCGTGATATAAGGCGGATTGCTGACGATTATATCATATTTGCCGGCAGAAGGCGCGAGTGTAAGAACATCTGCCTTAATGAAATTGATTTTGGTTTTGAGTGCTGTGGCATTTTCTTGAGCAACCGCTATAGCGGGAGCGCTTATATCTATAGCCGTGACGGCACTGAACGGCAGGTTACGAGCAAGTGCGCACGCGATACATCCGGAACCGGTGCATAAGTCCGCAATTTCAAGGTCCGGTTTGTTTTTCCAGTCGGAAACGATTATATCAACAAGCTCGGCGGTTTCCGGTCGCGGGATAAGGACATCTGGAGTAACCTTGAACTCCATGCCGTAAAAATCGGCAATCCCGAAAATATATTGTATGGGTTCGTCGGCAAGCAGCCGTTTCACAATGTTGTCCGTTTTGCCGATAATATACTCTCCCGCCTCTTGCGCTCCTTTGAGCACAAGATCGGCGGGAGTGTATCCTTTCAGTCTCTCGAAAATTATGCGGGTCATCGCATTCGCTTCCCCGGGTGGGTAGTGGGTCTGCAGGCGTGCCCGTGTATCAGCGGCGAGTTCAGAGTATGTTAATATTCGTCCCACGGTTTGATTTCTATGTCGTCAAGCGGGAGGGTGCAGAATGCATTGATGAATGCGGAGGCAAGACGTGCATTTGTCAGAAGGGGTATATTAAGGTCTATCGCCGCCCTGCGGATTTTATGCCCGTTTCCAAGTTCAGTAGGTGTGAGGTTTTTGGGTACATTCACCACAAGGTCGATTTCTTTGTCATGAAGCATCTGCAATGCCTGCGGCTGCATATCAGCCTGGCTGGGCCAATATACTTTTATTGCGGGGATACCGTTGTCATTCAGGTAGCGGTGCGTGCCTGCGGTAGCATATATCCTATATCCCTTGTTGTTCAGCTGATGTGCCGCGTCAAGCATAGCCGCTTTCTGTTTCGCGCTTCCGGTTGAGAGCAATACACCTTTCTTCGGCACTCTCAGCCCAACCGACAGCATTGCCTTCAGAAGCGCCTCAGATGTGTCAACTCCAATGCAGCCGACCTCGCCTGTTGAACTCATGTCCACTCCGAGCACCGGGTCTGCGCCCTGAAGGCGTGAGAAACTGAACTGTGATGCCTTGATGCCGACATAGTCAAGGTCAAAGGCATTTTTGTGGGGTTTTTCAACCGGGATTCCGAGCATTACCTTTGTCGCTATGTCAATGAAGTTGATTTTGAGTACTTTTGAAACAAACGGGAAGCTTCGGCTTGCTCTCAGGTTACATTCAATCACCTTTATGTCGTTGTTCTTTGCAAGGAACTGGATATTGAACGGTCCGGATATATTCAACGCGGCTGCAATCTGCGAAGATACTTTCTTGATGCGTCGCATTGTCTCCACATAAAGTTTCTGCGGCGGGAACTGGATTGTAGCGTCACCGGAATGCACTCCTGCATATTCTATATGCTCACTGATTGCATACACTTTGATTTCGCCGTTCTGAGCAACGGCATCCATCTCGATTTCCTTTGCGTTCTGGATGAACTCGCTCACTACAACCGGGTGCTGCTTGCTCACATTTGCAGCAAGGCGAAGGAAGCGTTCAAGCTCGTCTGTGTTTGAGCACACATTCATAGCCGCTCCACTGAGCACATAGCTCGGACGGACAAGTACCGGGAATCCGACTTCATCAATGAACTTGTTGATGTCCTCGAAGCTTGTTAGCTCTCTCCAACGTGGCTGGTCAATGCCGAGGCGGTCAAGCATTGCCGAAAATTTGTTGCGGTCCTCCGCATTGTCGATGCTTTTCGCCGTAGTGCCGAGTATATTCACTCCGCGCTCGTCAAGTCGGGTCGCAAGGTTATTGGGAATCTGACCGCCCACCGACAATATGACTCCATGCGGGGTTTCAAGGTCGAGGATATCCATAACTCTCTCGAATGTGAGTTCGTCAAAGTACAGGCGGTCACACATATCATAGTCGGTTGACACTGTTTCCGGGTTATAGTTGATCATAACCGAGCGCCAACCCTCTTTCTTAACTGTGAGCAGGGCGTTTACGGAGCACCAGTCAAATTCAACGGAGCTGCCGATGCGGTAGGCACCGCTGCCGAGAACAACTATAGAACGGTGGTCGTGGAGATAGGTTATGTCGTTTTCCGAACCATTGTAGGTAAGGTAGAGGTAGTTGGTCTGTGCCGGATATTCGGCGGCAAGGGTGTCAATCTGTTTGACAACAGGCAGAATGCCGAGGTTTTTGCGATATTCGCGCACTTTGAGGTTCGCGGCTTCGCCGCATTTCTTGATTTCATCCTTGAAAATGCATCTTGCAATCTGGAAATCGCTGAAACCCTGCTCTTTGGCGAGACGGAGCAAATCTGCGGGAAGCTCCTCGAGTTTATTGAAGTCACGCAGGAGATGAGAGGTCGTAACAATGTTTTGCAGACGGTACAGGAACCATCGGTCGATTTTTGTCAGTTCATGTATCCTGTCAACGCTGTAACCCTCCTCCATGGCTCGCGCTATCACGAATATGCGTTTGTCAGTAGGTTCTGCAAGTGCCTTGTCTATGTCGCTCACCGCAATCTCGCGGTTGCCTGTAAAGCCATGCATTCCCTGACCTATCATGCGCAGACCTTTTTGGATGACCTCCTCAAAAGTCCTGCCGATAGCCATCACCTCGCCGACACTCTTCATGGATGAGCCGATTTCGCGGCGTACGCCGTGGAATTTGCCGAGGTCCCAACGGGGAATTTTGCACACTATGTAGTCAAGTGCCGGTTCAAAGAACGCGCTTGTTTCTTTAGTTACACTGTTTTTCAAATCAAAGAGACCGTAACCGAGTCCGAGTTTTGCCGCTACAAAAGCGAGGGGATAACCGGTAGCCTTGGACGCAAGGGCGGATGAACGGCTGAGTCGCGCATTCACTTCGATGACGCGGTAGTCCATTGATTCGGGATCGAATGCGTACTGCACATTGCATTCTCCCACAATGCCGATATGGCGGATAATCTTGATTGCGAGTTTGCGTAGATAGTGGTAGTCCTCATTGGAAAGTGTCTGCGACGGCGCAACAACGATGCTTTCGCCGGTATGGATGCCGAGCGGGTCGAAGTTTTCCATGTTGCAGACTGTGATACAGTTGTCAAACCTGTCCCTCACAACCTCGTATTCAACCTCTTTCCAGCCTTTGAGCGATTTTTCAACAAGCACCTGGGGCGAGAAAGAGAGTGCCTTTTCGGTAAGGGCAATCAGCTCCTCCTCGTTGTCACAGAATCCGCTGCCGAGTCCTCCGAGCGCATATGCCGCCCTCACAATTACAGGATATCCGAGTCGTGACGCAGCCTCAAGCGCATCCTCCACTGTGCTTACGGCTTCGCTCTTGATAGTCTTTATGTCTATTTCATCAAGTTTCTTTACAAAGAGTTCGCGGTCTTCGGTATCCATAATCGCCTGAACCGGCGTGCCGAGGACTTTTACACCATACTTTTCCAACACACCGCTACGGTAAAGCTCAACTCCGCAGTTCAGTGCGGTCTGTCCTCCGAATGCAAGCAGGATGCCGTCCGGCTTTTCGCGCGCAATTACTTTTTCAACAAAATAGGGAGTAACTGGCAGGAAGTAAATTTTGTCAGCGAATCCGTCTGAAGTCTGTACTGTGGCGATGTTCGGATTGATTAGTACAGTGGAGATACCCTCCTCTTTCATAGCCTTAAGTGCCTGAGAGCCGGAATAGTCAAACTCGCCTGCCTCTCCGATTTTCAGGGCGCCGCTGCCAAGAAGCAGCACTTTCTTGATGTCTGGATTTATTTTTGTTGTCATTGGTGTCAGCTGTTGATGTGGATTAGAGTAGGTTGATGAACTCGTCGAAAATAAACTCAGTGTCCTTGGGACCGCTGCTTGCTTCCGGGTGGAACTGTGCAGAGAAGAAAGGCTTGGTTTTATGTCGGATACCCTCGTTTGTGCCGTCATTCATGTTTACAAACATCGGTTCCCAGTCCTCCGGCAGGGTAGATGAGTCAACTGCATAACCGTGATTCTGTGAAGTGACATAGCAGCTGTCAGTACCGACTCTTCTCACCGGTTGGTTATGGCTGCGGTGCCCGTATTTCAGCTTGTAGGTCTTTGCGCCTGCCGCCTTGCTGAGGAGCTGGTTGCCCATGCATATCCCGCAGATAGGTTTCCCTTTCTCCATAGCCTTGCGGATGTTTTCAACTGTCTTGTCCGCCATGTCCGGATTGCCGGGACCGTTAGAAATAAACAGCCCGTCATAGTCTATTGTGTTGAAATCATAATCCCAAGGCACAAGTATGACTTTTACCCCTCTGCGGGTGAGGCACCGGATAATATTGTGTTTCACCCCGCAATCCACAAGTACCACGGTCTTCTCCCCGTCGCCGTGCACATGCACCTTGTCTGTGCTCACTTTTGCAACAAGGTTTTCTTTGTTCGGGTCGTAGAAATCAATATCTTCACTGCCTTCAACGATGATTTTGCCGAGCATGGAGCCCTTTTCGCGTAAATGCTTTGTCAGTGCCCTGGTGTCGATGCCGTATATTCCGGGAATCTTCTCCTCTTTCAGCCATTCGGATAGCGAGCGGTCTGCCTGCCAGTGGGAATGCGAATGGCTGTAGTCCTGCGCGATGATTGCCCGCGCGTGGATGTGGTCGCTCTCGTAGTATTCGCTCACATCATCTTTTTCACGTCGGGGTGGAACTCCGTAATTGCCTAAAAGAGGGTATGTTGTGACAAGAATCTGCCCTTCGTAGGATGGGTCGGTGAGGCTTTCCGGGTAACCGGTCATAGCGGTGTTAAAAACTACCTCGCCGGATGTTGAGGCTTCGTATCCAAAAGCTTTGCCTTCAAATCGGGTGCCATCTTCAAGTATGAGGGTGGCGCGTTTCGTATTTTGCATTCGATAGAATTGAGATGTTATTTCTTTCGGCCTCCAGGATTTCTATCGTGAAAACCGTGCAAAGTTAAACAAAAATCCACTAAATACGTTAAACCACCTCAAAAATTGCAGCAACAGTGCCTGAAGTGTAATGCATTATAATCCTACATGACAGATGTGGGAGGTATCAGGCTCTATATATCAGATTATTTAGTAATTTTGCAATGTAGAGATAAATCATCAATGATAGCTGTATCTCTGCTGAGTATAAGCACTATATCCAATGAATACTACAGACGAATTCTTTATTCCGGACAATGAAGTCATTCTTCCGCAGGAGCTTGACTACAGCAGGATTGATGAATATATCCACTCGGCGGAGGCGTTTTCGCGCTCCACTTACCAGAGCGTGTATATAATAGACTATTTCAATAGGAATTTTCTCTATGTTTCATCTAATCCGATGTTCTTATGCGGATTGTCACCGGATAAAGTGAAGCAGCTGGGTTATCGTTTTTATCTTGAATATGTGCCGGAAGAAGAGCAAACCTTACTGCTCACAATCAATAATGCCGGATTCGCTTTATATAATCGTATTCCCAAAGAGGAAAGAAGGGAATGGTATATATCATACGATTTCCATATTATAAATAAGGGGAAGAAAATTCTTATAAACCATAAGCTTACACCTCTAACACTTACTTCTGACGGACGAATATGGCTTGCGCTGTGTGTTGTGTCTGCCTCCACCCACACTACACCGGGGCATATCGAAATGCATCGTGCCAATTCACCGGATTTCTTTAAATATAATATTGTTACGCGGCGTTGGGATAAACGAGCTATGCCATATCTAACCGAGGGGGAGAAGTCTGTACTCACATTATCAATCCAAGGGCTTACTATGTCGGAGATTGCAGATAAAATGTGTCTTTCACCGGATACTATCAAAAAGTACCGCAAGCAGATATTTGAGAAACTTGATGTTCGCAATATCTCGGAAGCAATCGTGGCGGCAACAAACAACAAGTTACTCTAAATTCCTGCATAAATAGAAGCGAGGATAATGCTTCACATTCCTGCCTACGGCAATATTTGCAGCTATCCTTGCGCATAGATATGCCGCTGTTCTCTGTGCTACTCGATTTGTTTTGCCTTCTTTTATAGATGGTATTGCATCCCGAAGCCAATCGCTTCCACTTATATTCCAGAAAGCACAGTAACCAGACATATATTCCGCAGTCCATAGCCTTACATCTTGTTTATTCACAATGTCCATTTCATCATCGGGGAAAAGAATTATAGCACCGGCACCTTCAATAAAATCAAAAGTATATATAGAAGGAAGCATATATATATCGGATATCCAGTGTCCCGAATTGATATATTCAATAATTATTCCCGGCTCTTTTTCACGGTGAAGTTCTTCGGTAGATGAAATATTCAAAATCTTGCCGAAACCAAGTCGCTCCAACTCAGTCTTTACATATTTGATAAAATCCCCTTCGCCGATAATAATTATCCGGCAGGTTCGTATATGCTGTCTTTCTTCTTCTGTCATATCTCGACTTTATCTCACACTACAAAATTAGACTGGCTTCATACTCTGTGCCATACCCAAATGGGTACGTTTTACAACATACATGCATTCGTACCCGTTTGGGTATGGATGAGGAAATAGCCAAGCCGTAATTTTGCATCAATAATCAAAATACTCTTAATATGAAAACAATATTATCATCCATACTATTGGCAATTGTGGCAATATCCGCTAATGCACAATCAGCTATTGATAATCATATTATCAGCGGGCGGGTGCTCGATGAGGAGCAAGAACCATTAGGATATGCATCCGTAGTGCTTTTGAGTGCAGACTCTGCATTTATTTCCTCGGCATTGACTGACGATGACGGCATTTTCTCAATCCCGAGAAATGAGAAAGGAAAGTATGTTTTAGTGTCTTATATTGGCTATATGCCGCAAACGATTGAAATTGAGGGTGACAGCATTGGAACTATTCAACTCATGCCGGACGGCAATATGTTAGGTGAAGTTGTTGTGAAAGCGTCACGCCCTGTCATAAAGCGGGAGGTTGACAGGTTGGTATTCAATGTATCCGGAACTCCTTTATCGCAAGGTAGCAGTGCTATGGACTTACTTGCCCAGACTCCATTGCTTAAAGTGTCCAACAATTCAATCGGTATCATTGGCAAAAGTGGTGTAAAAGTGATGCTTAACGGAAAGATTTCATATCTTGACGGCGCAGACCTCATGCAGTTCCTGAAGACCCTGCAATCGGATGATGTCGCTACAATAGAGGTAATTACTACTCCACCAAGCCGATATGATGCGGGAGGAAACGGAGGCATGATTAATATTGTTACCAAAAGGAATCCTGACCTCGGCTGGAACGGAACAATAGGCGCATCTTACACTCAACGCTCTTATGCCGGAGAAGCTTTAAACGCGACAGTCAATTACCGTTCTTCCAAATCTTTTGTTTCAATGAAGCTCCGCCAGAATCTAAGTAAAGGAACAGTATTGGAGAATTATGACATCGCAGCTCCTTCAAAATCACAACATAGCAATACAAAGAGGATTGACACATATAAAAATTATGGTGCAAATCTTACCATCGAGCATCAGTTCAATAGATATTCCACAATAGGAGCGACTTATGATTTCAGTTATGGTAAAGATAATATCAATATTAATAACCGATATAGTTATTGCACTGACAATGAGCTTGATTCTTTGCTGACAACACGCTCAATCCAGAAGGGTAACACCAAAGTACATACATTAAATGCCTATTATGACATTCAACTCGATACTCTTGGGAAAAAGTTAGGGTTTGTTGCAAATTATATGCACCATTCTCCGGATAAAGATGTGGATTTTACCACCCTCAATCATCAGGATAAAACATCCGTGACTGTCCGCGAGCCAAACAATATCGCTTATTCCATCTGGACAGGAGAAGCGAACCTTGAATTGCCTTTCAGTTGGCTGAATGTTGAGACGGGACTAAAATACAGCGATATAACCAATAAATCAGACATGCAATATTACACGCTCAAAGGAAATGATTATATAGCGAATCCCGGGCGTTGCAATCAGTTTAATTACAATGAACGGACATTTGCCGGCTATGTAAGTGTGAAACGCGTAATCAACAGCCACTTCTCAGCACAGGCGGGAATGCGTTACGAGCATACTTTTGTAAAAGGCGTGACTCCCCACAGCGATGTTGAGGATGTGAAGAGTGACTACGGCAAATTCTTTCCTACAGTCTATCTGTCTTATACACTGAATCGTCACAACCTTTTCAATATCAATTATGCCCGCAGGATAAACCGTCCATATTTCAGAGCTGTCAACCCTTTCAGATGGTACACCAACCCCAATAATGTTGATGAGGGTAATCCGGAATTGAAGCCATCGTTTGCAGATAATGTAGAGTTCAACTACATTTTCAGGAGCAACCTGTCGGCAACTGTCTATTACCAAAAAGAGGATGACGCTTACGGGCAGATGATGTATGTGAATGAGGACAATACCACATACAGTACCTATCAGAACATATACAATAACAGTCAGTTCGGTGTGAATGTATCGTATAATCTCAGTTTGTTCGGATGGTGGAACGCGTTTATTGCCGGAAATTATGTATATAACAAATCAGAAATAATGGCTCCCGGTTATGTGGCTCAGAATGGCAATTCGTTTGATTTCCGCATAAACAACACACTATCGTTTGATAAAGAAAAAAGATTTCAGCTATACCTTAATTATTCGCACAATTTCCCATATCATATAGGAGTGACGTATAATAAGAGTTATGCTATTTTCAGTGCAGGATTCAAAAGCGCGTTTATGGCTAATTCGCTTATTTTGAATATTTACGCAAATGATATATTCAAACAGGACCGTGTGAAACTCCGTAAGGTGTCGGCATCTAATATCCAGACCTATAATAACTATTATGACACCCGTTATCTGACTTTAAGTGTGACTTACAAGTGGGGTAACCGAAAATTAAAAGAAAAGCAGAAAACAATCATTTTCAAAGAGAAGAACCGCATATAACCGTCGAATCATACTTGAGAAAATAAATTTTCATACTAAAAAAGTGAAGCTCCCGGCATCACTGCCGGGAGCTCCGCTTCTATTATTTGCAGTTGGCGTTTCAATCTTCCTTGAAGCGGCGCAGTATGTATTCGCGGACAATTTCAGTGATGTCATCCATTGACAGGAGTGATGTGTTTATGGACAGGTCATAGCTGTCGGCTGCACCCCAATTCTTATCAGTATAGAAATTGTAGTAGTTTGCCCTCAGGCGGTTGACCTTTTCTGCGCGTGCGCGTGCTTTTTCTTTGGAGAGTGTCGGTTCTCTTTTCAGTATTCGTTCAATGCATGATTCGATGGGTGCATGCACAAAGATGTTGACAGCGCGGGGATGGTCACGGAGCACATAATCGGCGCTTCTTCCCACTATCACGCATGGACCTTGCTCGGCAAGAGACTGGATAAAGTCGCTCTGGGCGCGGTAGAGACTGTCATCGCTGATGGAAGTTGAGCCGGTGTATATGTTGTTAGGAGTGAGACCGAGCGCGAAAGAAAAAATGCCGTTGATAAATGATGGCGCCCTTTCATCGTTCTTTTCAAAGAATCCGGGGTCCATTCCGGCTTTCTTTGCAGCTTCGCTAAGCAGCTCTTTGTCATAGTAGCTGTAGTTGAACGCTTCCGCGAGTTTTTTGCCGAGTTCCCTTCCTCCGCTTCCAAACTGGCGCCCGATAGTGATTATCGCGTGGGGCATCTTTTTTGTGCTTCCGGTGTCTGTCATGGTGATATGTGTCTTATGGTTTTAATGTTTAAACAAAGAAAAGAACGAGCAGCTGGGCAATCACCACCCTTGCGAACATCGCGAGGGGATATGCTGTTGCGTAGCTCACTGCGGGAGTGTCGCCAGGTATTGTGTCACCGGCATAGGTGAGTGCCATGGGGTTTGCCATCGCTCCGCACACTGTGCCGCATGCGCTGCCGAAGTCGAGTTTGTTCCACCTCATCGCCACATATATCATAATGAGCGATGGGATAATGGTGATGAGGAAACCGACTGCTATCCATGTGAGCCCGTCGGCGCGCATTATCGTTTCAAGGAAATGCGCACCTGCGTCAAGCCCGAGGCAGGCGAGGTAGAGCGACAACCCTATACCTCTTAGCATAAGGTTTGCCGAGCGGGTGGTGTAGGTCACAAGGCGGAACCGCGGACCGAACGCACCTATTATTATGCCGGCGACGATAGGACCTCCGGCAAGACCGAGACGCACAGGCGCTCCTACTCCGGGCACGAAGATGGGTATGCTTCCGAGAAGAAGCCCGAGGACTATTCCTATGAAAATCGCGGCAAGGTTGGGGTCTTTGAGCGCTGTTGCCGTATTGCCGACTACTTTCTCAACGTTTTCAATCGCCTTTGCTTCTCCAACAACCGTCAGCCTGTCCCCAAGCTGTAGTATGAGGTCGGGAGTGGCGAGTAGCGCGACTCCGCTGCGGAGCACTCTGGAGATATTTATGCCGTAGGTGTTGCGCAGGCGTAGCGAGCCGAGGCGTTTGCCGTTAAGCTCCGGGCGTGATATTATTATGTGGCGTGAAATGAGCGAGGAGTCAATTGCGTTCCAGTCGATGTCGTCTTTATTCCAGTCGGTGTGCTCCTGTTCTCCGAAAAGCACCGTCAGTGCAGGTACATCACGCTCTGTTGCGACTACCAGCAGACGGTCATTTTCAAGGAGCGGTGTGTCGGAGGTGGGAATGCTTACCTGTCCCTGGCGCCACAGGCGTGAAATAACGAATTTGGGTTGAATCAGCCCTGCCGCCTGCCGCACCGTCATGCCGAATACGGCGGGATTGTGGACCTGGAATGCGGCGATGTAGGTGTGTGACGGATCGCTTTCCGGATTGTTGACTATGAGATCCGACGGTTTGACGGCGAGTTTACGCACAACAATGATGGCGAGAATCACACCGACCACGCCTAGCGGGTATGTTACTGCGCAACTGAGCGCAGCCCCGCTTGCGCTCTGTCCGAGCTGCTGGAGTGTTTGCTGCGCCGCTCCGAGCGACGGGGTATTTGTGGTGGCTCCGGCAATTATGCCGACCATGTCAGCCATTGATATGCCGGTGCCAAGCGATATGCCGATAGCCATGAATGTGCCGAGGAGCACAACCGCAAACCCGATGAAATTCAGCTTTATGCCTCCGGTGCGGAATGAACTGAAAAATCCGGGACCAACCTTTAAGCCGAGTTCATAAACGAAGAGTACAAGACCGAAACTTTCCGCATAGGAAAGCATTGCGGGGTCGATGCTAAGCCCGAAATGCCCTGCAAGGATGCCGGCGAAGAAAACCCATGTTACTCCGAGGCTCACTCCGCACACATGAATCTTGCCGAGTCCGAGTCCTACGGCTATGATGACTGAAATCACCACAACCGCCTGTAGGGGTGAGTGTTGAATAAATACTGTCTGTAGCCAATCCATCAGCAATATATTATATAAATCGCGTGGAAACTAAATTATAATCCGATTTGGGGTACAAAGGTAAGAATTTTTTAAAAAGATAGTATTTGCGTTCTGATAAAATGGCTTTTCATTCGCGCTCCGGATATGGGGCAAAAAATAGCCCCGAAGCATTGAAGCCTCGGGGCGGGGATATAAGCGTGAGCCGGGTTTTACGGTATGATGTTTTGCACCGGCTTCATGATGAAGGTGAATGAGTAGTCGCCGTAAGGCATGAGGTATTTTTCCATCGGTATCGCTCCCCAGCTGTCAATGCAGCCGAGACCCATCTGCTGCTTGTCGATAAGCAGGTTGGTGAAAGGTGCTTTTTCAACCTCCTGGCTGTGTCCCTGGTTTTTAGCCGGTCCTTCGTCAAGGCTCTCGATAGTGTAGTTGAGGGCGGAAGCGGAGAATGGCTGTGCGGCGATGAATTCAAGTCCTTTTCCAGCATGGTTTATCTGGCGCCAGTAGCGGATATCGGTCTTGTTGCCGTTTTCCTGCGGGCGGATGTAGGGATAGAACTGTTCTGAAACAGTCTGCGAGTAAACACCGAGGTCAGCAGCCTGGATGCGGTCAATGTAGTTCTCGTTGGGGCCTCTGCCGTAGTACTGGATTCTGTCGAAGCTCTCCGGCATGCGCATCTGCATTCCGAAGCGGAACATCGGAGAAACCTTTGCTTCCTTGCTTGCTTTGAGGTTCTCTTCCACTTTCACTGCACCGGCATTGTTGATGAGGTATGTCATGGTGAGTGACGCGTGCACTGCGGGAATCTCATAGTCAGCGGTAACGAGCACGAGTCCGTCGGTTTTCTTTGCATCAAGTGATTTGAGCTTGAGTTCGGGATTTTTCCATGCAGCATATTTCAGCTGCAGGTTTGCGCCGTAGTCATTGTCGGTGGGCGCACGCCAGAAGTTAGGGGTAAGCTGCGCGCCGTCAGCGAGCATATCCACTCCTTCAACCTCATATTTGCTCATGAAACCGTTTTCGCGGCTGAATTCGATGTCAACCCCGGGTGCGGTGACAATGAGGTAGTTTGTCTGGTTGTCAACAATCTTAGGCTCGATGAGGGGAGTATTGGTCTTTGTGACGTTTGCAATTGTCATGTTCGGTGCCGGAGCTTCTGTGAGGGGAATCTGTGTGCGTGCCACCTCAGTGCCGGGGGCAAGGATGCCGTCAGCATTTTTGAGTGTGTATGCGATATTCAGCAGATATTCTCCTTCCGGTTCAAGTGTGCCGTAGTCAATTGTCACTTTTGTAGATGCCTGCGGTGCGGCGTTGAATTTGTCGACTTTGCCCACGCGCACTTTCTTGCCGTTGTGCAGGAGTTCCCAGTTGAGCTCGTAGTTGGAAAGGTCGGTGAAGAAATTTTCATTGTAAACGTCGAACACTCCTTTTGCAAGGTCGGCGGGGGTGGTGTGGATGCTCTGGAGCACTCTGCCGACCTCGTACATGTGCGGGTTTGGAACTCGGTCAGGGCTGATAAGGCCGTTGTCGCAGAAGTTGATGTCGGAAGCATCGAAGCGGTTGAAGTCGCCGCCGTAAGCATAGATTTCAGCACCGTTCTTACCGGTCCAGCGGGGTGACTGGTCAACGAAGTCCCAGATAAATCCACCCTGGAGGTTGGGGTATTTGCGGAAAAGGTCCCAGTATTCCTTGAAACCGCCTTCAGAGTTACCCATTGCATGAGCGTATTCACACTGAATCATCGGTTTGGACACATCGGTACGCTTGCCGTAGTTCTCCACTTCGGTGTAGCCGGCATACATCGGGCAATATATGTCGGTGTGGTCGGCATAGCCGCAACGCTCGTACTGCACCGCGCGGCTCGGGTCTTCGGCTTTCACCCAATTATATGCGTCCACGAAATTCTGTCCGTCGCCGCCTTCATTGCCGAGCGACCAGAAGATGATGCTCGGATGATTGAAGTTGCGCTGCACATTGCGCTGGTTCCTCTCAAGGTGTGTCTGCTTGTAAAGGGGAACTTTCGCAAGAGTCTTTTCGCCATAGCCCATGCCGTGGCTTTCGAGGTTCGCTTCAGCAACAACATATATGCCGTATTTGTCGCAGAGATCGTACCAGAGATTGTCATCCGGATAGTGGCAGGTGCGCACCGCATTGATATTGAACTTCTTCATAAGTTCGATATCCTGAATCATGCGTTCGGGTGATACAACGTATCCTCCGTCCGGGTCAAGCTCATGGCGGTCAACACCTTTGAAGAGCACCGGCTGTCCGTTGACAAGAATCTGGTCACCTTTAAGCTCGATTTTGCGGAAGCCGACATTTACGGGGATGGTTTCGTCGCTTCCTTTGAGTGATGCGTATAGAGTGTATAGGTTCGGTGTTTCAGCCGTCCATTTTTCCGGGTCGGTAACATTGAGGGTGGTAGTACCTGAGCCTTTTATGCTGCCGGTTGCAACCTCCTTGCCCTGCGCGTCAACGAGGGTAAGCTCTGTGGTTCCGTTCCCTTTGAGCTTTACATCAACTTTGAGGGTAGCATCTTTATATGCACTGTCAAGGTCGGGAACCACCCGGATATCCTCGATCCGGTTCTTGTCGCGGGCATACAGATAGCAGTCGCGGCCTACTCCGCTGTAGCGGAAAAAGTCCTGGTCCTCGAAATAGGTACCGTCATTCCAGCGGAATACCTGGAAGGCAATCAGGTTCTCTTTTCCGGGTATAAGGTAGGGAGTGAGATCAAATTCCTGTTCGAGTTTGCTGTCCTCGCCGTAGCCTACGAATTTGCCGTTGACCCAAAGGTACATATTGGATGTTACTGAGCCGAAATGCGCCATGATGTCTTTACCTTTCCAGTCCGCAGGGATAGTGAATGTGCGGCGGTAGGAGCCCACATGGTTGTTTTCGGTGGGAACGTATGGAGGATTGTTTTTGTAGTCATTGCGCCAGGCGTAGCCGATATTAACATAGATTGGGTCGCCGTAGCCGTTTAGCTCCCATACTGCGGGCACATTAAGCTCGTTCCAGCCCTTGTCGTTGAAGTCGGTGCGGGAGAAGTCGGTGGGACGGCTGGTCTGGTCCTTGACCCAATTGAACTTCCATGGTCCGTTCATGCTCATGAAGTTG
>CAMWQE010000028.1 GCA_947176335.1 uncultured Porphyromonadaceae bacterium
CTTTGTTCTCTTGTACTACTTCGTCTATTGTAATTATTTCAATGTTCTCTCTGCCCCGCCGGCGACAACCGCCGGACTAAAGCGAAATGTTCTGCAAAGTTAAGGAGTATTTTTGAAACCACCAAACTTTTTCGAACTTTTTTTGTTTTACCATCTGAGAGCCGCCTTCCGGCTTGCCCGCTCCCGCCTCCGCGGAAGCACCCCTCTCAAAAGCGAGTGCAAAGGTAGACACTTTCTCATTAACTACCAAATATTATTGAAGAAATTTTGAGAATTTAACATTTGTTCTAATTTCGTCAGATGGATCCTTTTAGAGAAACACACAATATATCAGATACTTATCCCTGCAAAACCCATAAACGCCATTGCCAGTAATCCGGCACAAACAAGCGCGATTGGTACTCCCCTCATGCTTTTCGGCACATCAGAAAGCATAAGCTGCTCTCTTATTCCGGCAAAAACCACTAAAGCAAGAGTAAAGCCTAAAGCAGTGGCAACAGCATAAACAATCGACTCCATGAGACTCAGATTCTTCTGGATAACTATTATCGCCACGCCAAGAACAGCGCAGTTAGTAGTGATGAGCGGCAGGAACACCCCAAGAGCACTGTAAAGCGACGGATTGATTTTTTTTATCACGATTTCCAACATCTGCACCAAAGCCGCAATCACGAGAATAAAAACTATAGTCTGCATATAAGCAATCCCCAACGGATTCAACACTCCGTATTGCAGCAACCATGTTACCGTTGTTGAAAGCGCCATAACGAATGTAACAGCCGCCCCCATACCAATGGCGCTGGACAATTTGCGGGACACTCCGATAAACGGACATATTCCCAGAAACTGCGCGAAAACGATATTGTTAACAAATATCGCGGTTATGATAATAGATAAGTATGTCAACATTTCTTTCTGCTCCGAATATTATTAAACAATGCAATCATAAAGCCGAGTGCGATAAAGGCACCCGGGGCAAGAACAAACACCAAAGAACCGAACTGCTCCGGATATATCGCTTCTCCAAAAATCTTCCCGGTGCCAAGAATTTCCCTGACCGAGCCGAGAAGCGTCAACGCTATAGTAAAGCCAAGCCCTATACCTATGCCGTCGCAGAGCGATGCAAGAACATTGTTTTTCCCGGCAAATGCCTCAGCACGCCCAAGAAGAATACAGTTTACCACAATCAGAGGTATAAAAATACCCAGCATGGCATCCAGCGTAGGCAAATAAGCCTTCATCAGCATTTGAAGCACCGTGACAAAAGAGGCAATCACAACAATGTATGCCGGAATACGCACACCACCGGGCACATAATTCTTTATTGCGGAAATCACGACATTGCTACAGATAAGCACACCCATTGTTGCGAGCCCCATGCTCATGCCGGTAAGAGCGCTCCCGGTCGTGCCAAGCGTAGGGCACATACCCAACAGTAGCACAAATGTAGGATTATCGCTGACTACTCCTTTATATATAATATTGAGGTACTTCATTTCTCATTTATTTGTATAATAAGATTCGTATGCCTTATAACAATGATTCAACGCCCCCAGAAATGCACGGCTTGTAATTGTCGCAGCAGTAATGCCATCAATTTCCCCTCCATCTTTGAAAACACGCACATCGCTCTTACCCGGAGTAATCCCTATAACCGACCTTCGTCCGGTCATATCCCTGAACCATTCATCCATTTTCGCGCCCAAACCAGGTGTCTCGCTATGGCTCAGCACCTTGTACCCACACACGGTACCGTCTGCAGTAAACCCAAACATAAGACTTATATCTCCGGAAAAGCCATCGTGGGCGATACACTCTACGGCACAACCGACTGGAATCCCCTCTCTGGTTGCTGGATAAAGTAGCAAAGTATCACCCTCTACAGCAATATCCTTTGCTTCTGCAATGGGGGCATTATCAAATTCCGGCAAAATCAACGCGAGCGCATCAACCTTAGCTTGCTGAGCCGCATTTTCAATTGCATCAGCCGTATAATAATTGACTATGCCAAGGAGGGCACCGGCAATGACGGTTATAACCCCGAGTGACATCACCATTCCGGCAAGTGAATCCTTCTTCATGCCGCTTCCGCCCTCCTCACGGCTCCGAAACGCCTGGGTTTAACGTAACGGTTTATTAACGGAGTAAACCCATTCATAATAAGAATCGCAAATGACATACCCTCTGGATATGCACCCCAACATCTTATTATAATAGTAATCGCCCCTATCAGGAATCCGTATATCAGCATTCCCCTCTTTGCCATAGGGGATGTCACATAATCTGTCGCCATGAATACCGCACCCAGAAGCAATCCGCCTGCTAATATCTCGATTAAGGGATTTACTCCTGCGCACAGTGATAATACAACAGCACCGAAACACACAGCTACCGGAATATGCCATGAAATTACGCGTGTGATAAGAAGGTAACATCCACCGATAAGTATCGCTAGCGCACCAACCTCCCCCAAACTGCCGCCTACACCGCCCAATGCGAGATTCCATAAATCCATATCCGACGCCTGCATAGCTCCGCTTTTCAGAAGTTGAAGTGTCGTCGCACCGGTAACAGCATCCGTATAAGCAAGCCGGTCAGCACAAGGGATAGGCCAGCTGGTCATCTGTACCGGAAATGACAGCAGCAGGAAGACCCTGCCAACAAGCGCAGGATTGAAAATATTACATCCCAGACCACCGAATGACATCTTTCCTATCCCTATAGCTACAAAAGCACCTATAATCACAATCCATATCGGAAGATTGGACGGTAGATTCATGGCAAGCAGCAAACCGGTCAGCGCAGCCGACCCATCCGAAATTCGGGGTTCACGCCCAAGCATCCATTTTGTAATTACATATTCAAAAAGCATACAGGACGCTATGGATACAACTGTAACGATGGCAGCGCCTATACCGAAGAACCATAACCCGCAGCATAATGCCGGAATCAATGCAATATTTACCCTCCACATGCACGAAGCTACGCTGCCGGGCGCATGTATATGGGGAGGGAGGCTTATATTGAGTATCTTACTCATAAATCATCATTTATTAATCTTTTCACGCTGTATTTTATCAGCAATCAGTTTCTTTCCAAGCCTGATATAGTCAAGCAGCGGCCTTGACGCCGGACAGATATAGCTGCAACAACCACATTCAATACAGTCACGGGCTCCATTTTGCTGCGCCTCATCCACTAATCTGAGTCGTCCATAGGTGCTTATTAGATACGGCTCGAGTCCCATAGGACACACATCTACGCATTTGGCGCAACGTATGCAGGGCTCCTCTTTCCTTCTGTGCGAGTCATCTTCCGCCATCACCAGGACACCGGAAATCCCCTTGACCATCGGGGCATCAAGGTTTATTGCAGCACGCCCCATCATTGGACCTCCAAGAATCACCTTGCCGCTATCTTCTCGCAATCCTCCGGCGTAATCTATGAGCGCTCCGAGCCGCATGCCTATTGGAGCAAGAAAATTGCCCGGACGCGAAAGGTCTTTACCGGTAACGGTTACCACCCTCTCAATCACCGGCACGCCGTATGCCGCCGCATTATATAAAGCGTACGCCGTAGCAACATTATGCACAACCGTTCCTGCGCTTGCCGGCAGGCATCCTGATTTTATCTCACGCCCTGTTATAGCCTTAACAAGCTGCTTCTCACCACCCTGGGGATATTTTGCTTTCAATGGCTCAATACGTATTGCTGCATAAGGTTCGCTTGCCTTAGCAAGTATCTCTATCGCATCAGGCTTGTTTTCTTCGATTCCAATAATCGCTTCCGGAGCATCGCAAGCACGCCGCATAAGCTCTACCCCTTTAACTATTTCATCTCCTGATTCCCTCATCAATGCATGATCGCATGTGAGATAAGGCTCGCACTCGGCACCGTTCACAATCAGAAAGTCTATTTTTGATTCTTTCGGAGGAGCAAGTTTCACGCTTGCCGGGAAAGTAGCTCCTCCGAGACCCACAAGCCCGCTGCTTCTTGCTATTGCTCTTATTTCTTCAACCGTCAGGCGCTCAAGCTCCTCATCACTTCTCACCCTCGTTTTATTTGTGCGCCGCTCCTCATCGGCGAGATGATTTTCCTCGTCAGCCTCGATTATTATTGCCGTGACAGGCTGTCCGGCTACATTTCGCACCGTATCGATCTTCTTTACGATACCGGATATTGGAGTATGCACAGATGCCGATACAAAACCGGAACTTTTTGCAACCTCTTGTCCACGAACAACAATATCACCTTTTCCCACAATCGGAGTTGCGGGAGCACCTATATGTTGCGACAACAGCAGTTCCACCCTGCGGGGTAAAGCAAGAGTAACAATCGGGCTTCCTGCCGTCAATTTATTCTGTGGAGGATGAATTCCACCCTTTTTAAATGTTCCCATTTCTTAATTTACGGCACTGTCACTGCCGGTTGGTTGGTTACTATATACTTTCTCTTCAGGGAAATTCGTTTTATGTATCGCATCAGTCGGGCAAGTATCGACGCACTTGCGGCACAATTTGCATTTCACTGCATCAATGTATGCAAGGTTGTTGGCTACCGTAATTGCCTCATGGCTGCACACCCTTGAGCATTTACCGCAACCTATGCAGGCTCGTTTGCACTCTTTCATCGCAACCGCGCCCTTATCTTTGTTGGAGCACGCTACCCATACTCTCATCCCCCGTGGACCGTAGGGACGCAATTCTATGATATTACGCGGGCACACTTTCATGCAAGCACCGCATCCTGTACATTTAGAATCATCTACAACAGCAATACCGCTGTAAGGATCAATTCGCAAAGCATCGAAAACACACGCATCCACGCAATCACCACAACCGAGGCAGCCGTACACGCAATAGCTTTCACCACTCCCACATGTGGCAAGTATGGCACAACTTTTGGCGCCGTCATAATAGGAACTGCGCACCCGCTCATTGCACTCACCGGCACATTTCACCACTGCCACTTTGGCAGGACCACCGTGGTTTTCAACACCTAAAATCGCCGCTATGCCATTCATTGCATCCTTTCCCCCTCCGGGACAATCTAACCCGTCAAGGTTTCCGGCTTCACAACATGCTACGGCAAATGCATGGCAACCGCTCTGACCGCATCCGCCACAATTCGCCCCCGGAAGCAGCGATTCTATTTCAGCTATTCGGGAATCTTCTTTCACATAAAACTTCTTGGATATGATACTGAGAAGCACCGCGGCAACTATTCCCGTGCCGCCAAGAACCATTATTGCAAAAAACACACCGCTCATATTATCTTGTGTCCTCCTTCTGTCAAAATTTTATTTTCCAGACAATTTTGCGAGTCAACTTATTACGCATAATGTAAAGCACCGTGTACCATGCTGCTACTCCTGTCACTCCGGCCAATGCAGATACTATTTCACTGAAACCTAGAGAAGCGCATATCCCGCAAAAGGCAATTAGCACCAGGAAAGGAATACCCACGCATAGAAGCATGGCATTCAACTGTGCCTCAGCAGTTGCGTAGACCCTCACCCGGTCACCGGTTGCATAATTCTTATTAGGTGCAATTGGTACTGAAAGCATAAGATTGGAATCATCACCACCGCAAACCCGTGACAATGCACATCCTCCGCAATCGGCATCACCGATAACCCGCAGCAACACTCTGCCGTCACGCACAGCCATCACCTCCGCGTCATGCTCCACACTCTCTGCACTCATTTTCATTCCGTAAAATTAATAGATATTTCCGAAAACACCCCCCTCCTATATAATTATTGTGTATCACGCCCCTTAAATTTCCAAAATTTCAAAAGATGCATCATAATTGAGTTTTTACCCAAAATACAAGTAATAGCACAGCGAATATATGCATACCGTCTCTAAAGTTCTGTGTTCGGAGCTGCGACGATATGCAGTGACTATCCTTCCCCATTCATCACCAACCAATTACAATTTTATTGTAAATTAACCTACAAATTGTTTGGTGGTTTCAAAAATTCATTCTAACTTTGCAGCGTAAACCTTTAACAACAACCTTTAAATACTTATCCACTATGAACTCAAACAAAATTATCACATTCAATGTCAGCTGGTTTGATGCAATTCAAACCCTTAACCCTGAAACTCAGGTAAAAATCTTATCTGCCGTATTTAATTACATCTCCACCGGAGAGGAAACACCGCTTGAAGCTGTAGAGCAAGCAATATTCAACATAATAAGGCTTGAAATTGACAACTCCTCTTATACTTCTGCAAAGTCAACAGACACCACATCTCTGCCTAACTCCATACCCGAAGAACCTGTGCAAGAAGAACCCGCAGATCCACAAGAGCCTACACCCGAAGAACCTCTACTGACCCGGCCCCAGCAGCCGAATATCGATGGTAAGCATATATACGTTGACAAAGACGAATACATTGCCCCGAAGTACCAAAAACTCATAACAGCCGTGGAAGGATTGCCGGGGCCGATAAAAGACCTCTTTTATAGAATCCCGCCAAACATCAGATCGCATCACATGTGGATACTGTACTACCTTGTGAAATGTGAAGAAGAGGATAACCACGACTACACGCGCACACTTGACAACATACCTGATGAGCCTGAATTTGAGCCGCCCTATGTTGAGGATGATGAGTATGTGTTCGATTACATACGGCCATACCATTAAACAAAAAACGAAGGTGCGCTGCTTCACAGCAACGCACCTCCCTCATAACCAAAATTCAAGTATATTATCTAACAAATCAAATGTGGGTGCACGCCAAAGGCGTAATAATTAACGGCACCGAAAGCACTATCCGGTAGCACACGTCCTACAAATACATTACTTATTGGGGAAATAGCGTAGTGAAACCACGCCGACAAGAAACTGTCATTGTCCTCAGATAAATGCGTATTGTACTGCGTGCCCCTTTTAATACGGATGCAAAGGTAGTTACTTTTATTGGATTATCCCACATCTAACTTGTGAAATATCATTAAATTGTATTTAGTTCGGTTTTAAATTTCACCGTCTGCGCCCGATTACATGCTTCTTTCTTTGCATTTGCATTTTCCTTGTTGTATCTTTGCAACCGCGACAAAGGGGTGCCGAGGAATTGATTGGATGTCTGCTTCTGGCTGAGATGAGACCCTTCGAACCTGATCCGGTTAGCACCGGCGAAGGAATTGTCATCTGTCAGGATTGTACCCGGTGTCGTGGATTTATCACAATAGTTATAGATATGCGACAATACTATCCCGTTCTCACTATCGCCGGATCAGACTCCTCGGGAGGGGCTGGAATACAGGCGGATATAAAGACCATCTCTGCTATAGGATGTTATGCCATGAGTGCGGTTACAGCTGTAACCGCGCAAAACACCACTGCCGTTGCTACGGTGCAAGGTATAGACCCTGATGTAGTGGCGCAACAGATTGAAATGGTCTTTGCAGATATACCTCCTCTTGCGGTTAAAACCGGTATGCTCTTCAATAAGCCTGTCATTGAAGCTGTGGCATCAGTACTACTGCGCTCATCCGTCAGCAAACTTGTAGTGGATCCCGTTATGGTTTCAACCTCAGGTTCACAGCTCCTTGAACCTTCTGCGGTTAACACAATGAAATCATTCATTTTCCCACATGCCCTGCTTGTGACACCTAATTATAAAGAAGCGGAAGTACTCACCGGTGAATCCGACCCTTGCCGTCAGGCAGAGGCGCTCCATGCAATGGGATGTTCCAGTGTAGTAATAAAAGGAGGCGACAGCACCGACACCGAATTCAAGACCGATTTCGTTTCACTTGACTGTGGAGCGGAGGTATTTGAAATACGTGCCGATGCCGTGAATACTCGGAATACCCACGGCACAGGCTGCACATTTTCCGCAGCAATCGCTTCATATCTTGCGCTCGGCTACACATTAGCTGACGCCATAAAAAGCGGGAAACTCTTTGTCACCCGGGCGCTTGAGGCAGGAGCGTATGTCACCTGTGGATATGGGCACGGACCCGTAAATCATTTCTTTGCACCACGCAGACTCAAAAATTTCAATCCGAAATCACCTAAATAATATATAGCGGCATGAACATCACCATAAACGGCAAACCATACGAAATCGACGAGTGTGCCACTCTCGAAGATGCATTGCAGAAAGCCGATGTAAAGCCAAAAGGCATAGCAACTGCGCTCAACAACATTGTTATCCCTGCTGCGCAGCGCGGCAAAACCGTCCTGAAAGAAGGCGATTCAATAATTGTTATTACAGCATTTTATGGCGGATAATCCCATTAGAATAGCGATTACCGGACAGCAGCCCTTTGACAATGAATCACAGAGGCTTACAAAACTTCTGGATTCAGGATGGACATACATCCATCTACGGTACCCGGAGTTGACTCTGCGTGAAGTGCGAAATATCATTGAGCGAATTCCTCAGCATTATCATTCACAGCTCAAGTTGCATGGTCACTTTGAACTTATAAACGAGTTCAACATTGGAGGATTGCATCTCAACCGGCGTTGTCCTGTCCCACCCGCAAATTATTCTGGTGTGCTCTCCCGCTCCTGCCATTCAGTCGATGAGGTTGCGGAATCTGCTGCGACTGGAAAATATGCCTATGTCACCCTTAGCCCTGTCTTTCTTTCCTTATCGAAGCAAGGTTATACGCCAAGCATTGACATGGACGGTTTTAAACTTGCCGCTGAAATGATGCCTGTGATTGCCCTTGGAGGAATAGCACCGCATAAAATACCGGATATGGCATTTATCCCTCTTGCGGGATATGCCGTTCTCGGCTACCTGAGCAATATTCATGATTTGAATGAACTTGAGAGCATCTCAAAGGATTTTATAAAATATGAACAACATTAAAACCATATACGACTATGTTACAGTTTATCACCCACACTTCCGACAAATATTCCATTCCTGAAGAAGCCCAGATGGCTATCGAAGGAGGATGCCGTTGGATTCAGTTAAGAATGAAAGATGCGTCTGATGAAGAAGTCAGAGCCATTGCAAACGAAATCATACCCCTGTGCAAGGAAAACGACACATTTCTGATTATTGACGACCGTGTTGAGCTTGTAAACGAGCTGCGCGTCAGCGGAGTGCATCTCGGCAAGGATGACATGGACCCGCTTGAGGCACGTGAGTTGCTTGGTCCTCACGCAATTATCGGAGTAACAGCGAATACGGCAGAAGATATAATTCGATATAAAGGCAAAGATATTGACTATATCGGCTTGGGACCTGTTCACTACACCACCACTAAGGCTAAATTATCTCCCGAACTCGGAATTGAAGGAGTAAAGAAAGTAATTGATGAGGTGCGTGCGCATGGTGTCGAATTTCCTATTGTTGCCGTAGGGGGCATTACAGACGAGGACATTCAGCCGCTTCTTGCCGCAGGAATAAACGGCGTTGCTGTCAGCGGAGCTATTCTCAATGCCGCAGACCCCGTTGACTACACTTCTGAACTGATTAAGAGACTGCAGAAATGAACAAGGACATTCTCACTATAGGTGGACGTGACTTCACCTCACGCCTTTTTGTCGGCACAGGCAAATTTGCTTCAAATAAAAAAATGCTTGAAGCAATTCTCGCATCCGGCTCAGAGATGATTACCGTTGCAATGAAACGCCTTGACATGGATAATGAAGCCGACGATGATATGCTGCGCCACATCAACCGTGACCATGTGCAGTTCCTCCCTAACACCTCAGGAGTGCGCGATGCGGCGGAGGCGGTTATGGCTGCGAGGCTTGCGCGAGAGTGTTTCGGCACCGATTTCATTAAGCTGGAGATTCATCCCGACCCGAAATATCTCCTTCCTGACCCTGTCGAAACCCTGAAGGCTACTGAAATTTTGGCTAAAGAAGGATTCCACGTTCTCCCTTACATTCAGGCTGACCCCGTTTTATGCAAACGCCTTGAGGAGGTAGGTACCGCTGCTGTCATGCCGCTTGGAGCACCTATAGGTACAAACAAAGGCATCCGTACTAAGGACCTGGTGGAAATCATCATTGCTGAAAGCCGTGTGCCTGTTATAATAGATGCTGGGCTTGGAGCACCGAGCCATGCGGCGGAAGCGCTTGAAATGGGAGCGGACGCAGTCTTGGTAAATACCGCCATCGCTGTCGCTGCTGACCCGGTTAAAATGGCTGTCGCATTCAAGCTCGCGGTTGAAGCGGGCAGAAAAGCTTACCTTGCCGGGTTGGGAGCCGTTTCATCCTCACCGGTAGCAACAAGCCCGCTGACTTCATTTCTCGACAATCTTTGATTATTTGGAATTTTGCTATGACTATTGAAAATATTGACGTGCACACCTACCCGGGCTCTGAAAAAGTATATATGGAGGGGACTCTCCACCCCGTCAAGGTGGCAATGCGTAAAGTAAACCTCACACCTACCGTAAAAATCGTAAGTGATAAAAAAATAACCCGTGAAAATGACCCGGTTTATGTTTACGACACAAGCGGCGTATATACCGACCCCGCTGTTAAGATTGACATTAACGCCGGAATCCCCAGGATACGCGAGGAGTGGACGGCAAAGCGTGATGACCTTGAAAAACTTCCCGGCATTACATCCGACTACGGTCGCATGAGGGAGCAGGACAAAAGTCTGGACTCAATCCGTTTCGCTAACCGCCATGCGCCATACAGGGCTAAAGAAGGCAAGGAAATCACCCAGATGGCGCTTGCGAAGAAAGGAATTGTAACTCCCGAAATGGAATATGTGGCTATCCGCGAGAACATGAATGCCGAAACGCTTGGAATCAAGTCCCATATCACTCCTGAATTCGTCCGGGATGAAATTGCTGCCGGCAGAGCGGTCCTCCCGGCAAACCCCAACCACCCCGAGGCTGAACCCATGATTATAGGGCGTAATTTCCTTGTCAAGCTTAATGCTAATATCGGTAACTCGGCGCTCAGCTCAGGCATAGAGGAAGAGGTAAGTAAAGCCGTATGGAGTTGCTATTGGGGAGGTGACACGCTCATGGATCTCTCTACTGGGGACAATATACATGAAACCCGCGAATGGATTATCAGGAACTGTCCGGTTCCGGTTGGAACAGTTCCGGTATATCAGGCTCTTGAAAAAGTCAATGGCAAGGTGGAGGATTTGACTTGGGAGATATACCGCGACACTCTTATTGAACAGGCGGAACAGGGAGTAGACTACTTCACTATCCATGCCGGGGCTCTGCGGGCGCACGCCGACATGATTAGCGAGCGTCTCACAGGCATAGTCTCGCGCGGAGGCTCGATTATGACCCGTTGGGCGGTTATTCACAATCAGGAAAACTTCCTCTATACCCATTTTGATGAAATATGCGGGATTCTTGCGAAATATGATGTCGCTGTTTCTCTTGGTGACGGTCTCCGTCCCGGCTCAATCCATGATGCCAATGACCGTTCTCAGTTCCTTGAACTTGACGTTCTCGGCGAGCTTACCGAAAAAGCATGGAAACATAATGTACAGGTGCTGATAGAAGGTCCCGGCCATGTGCCCATGCACAAAATCCGTGAAAACATGGAGCGGCAGATTGAAAAATGCCATGAGGCTCCATTTTATACCCTCGGTCCACTCACTACCGACATCGCTCCCGGCTATGACCACATCACATCGGCAATAGGTGCCGCCCAGATTGCTTGGATGGGAACAGCGATGATATGCTATGTCACTCCTAAAGAGCATTTGGCGCTACCGAATCTTGAAGACGTGAGAAATGGTGTGATCACCTACAAGATTGCCGCCCATGCCGCTGACCTTGCAAAAGGGCATCCGGGAGCGCAGGTGCGCGATGATGCTATGAGCAAGGCTCGCTTTGAGTTTCGTTGGAAAGATCAGTTCAATCTTTCTCTTGACCCTGCAAGGGCTAAGCAGTATTATGTGGAAAGCCACAAGGACGACGATCATTTCTGCACCATGTGCGGTCCTAACTTCTGCGCCATGAGGATTTCACAGAAAGTGGCGGAGGAATGTGCTAAACAGTAATGCCCGATGTTTTACGAAGAACTCAAGAAATACAGCTGGGACGATACCACACGCGAGATTGCCTCAAAAACCCCGGCAGATGTGGAAAGGGCTCTTTCAAAAGCCCACCTTGACATAAGCGACTTCATGGCATTGATTTCCCCTGCCGCCGCGGCATACCTTGAGCCGATGGCGCGCCTCGCTCACAAGTACACTCTGGAACGCTTCGGGCGTACTATCTCGCTGTATATCCCCATGTATGTCTCGAATGCTTGCACCAACCATTGCGTTTATTGCGGTTTCAACCATCATAATCCTCTTACAAGAGTGACCCTTACGCTTGACCAGGTCAAGGCGGAATGTGAGGCAATCCGTAAGCTTGGACCCTTTGAGAACCTGCTCATTGTTTCTGGGGAATTCCCGGTGCTCAACGGGGTTGATTATCTGGAAAAGGTGCTCCGTACCGCGCGTCCCTACTTCAACAACCTCACAATCGAGGTAATGCCGATGAAGCAGCGCGATTATGAGCGCCTTACCCACAGCGGACTCAATGGAGTTGTATGCTTTCAGGAAACCTACAACGAAAAAGCGTATAAGTCATATCATCCGCGAGGCATGAAATCCATATTTGAGTGGCGTGTAAACGGGTTTGACAGGATGGGAGCGGCTGGAGTCCATAAAATCGGAATGGGAGTGCTCATCGGTCTGGAAGACTGGCGCACTGATGTCACCATGATGGCGCGTCATCTCACATATCTGCGGCGCAACTACTGGAAAACGCGCTATAGCGTTAACTTCCCGAGAATGTGTCCGGCAGAAGGAGGATATTCCCCGAATGTGGTCATGACCGATAGGGAACTCGCTCAGCTGACTATGGCATTCCGTATCTTCGACCACGATGTTGATATCTCGTATTCCACACGCGAGAAACCTCAGTTCCGCGCAAACATGATGAAACTTGGAGTCACATCCATGAGTGCCGGTAGCAAGACCGAGCCGGGAGGCTACGTTTCCACTCCCGAGGCGCTTGAACAGTTTGAAGTATCCGATGACCGCACGCCCGCTGAAGTGGCGCAGGAAATCCGCGACCTCGGATATGAGGCGGTGTGGAAGGATTGGGACAAATCATTCGACGATAATTCCTTCTGAGCCTAATCGTAATTCATTCCTGATGCATCCGTCGATAACCGACATACCTAATATTGTCAACCGCATCCGAAGGGATTGGCACGTTGGCGACGAATCTTTCTCCAGGCTGCTGCAATGCTTGCACCCGTGCTCGTTTCCTAAACGCACGCAGCTTGTCAGAGCCGGAGAAAGATGCCGCTACGCCTACTTCATAGAGAAGGGACTCACCCGTTCATTTTGGCTTGTGGAAGGAGAGGAAATCACAACATCCTTTTCCGTAGAAGGAGGCATTGTGTTCAGCATGGACGAAGTGTATTATAATAAGGAGAGCGAGGAATATGTGGAGACTATGGAACCGGTGAAAGCATTTCGCATTGCCGTGGAAGACTTACAAAGGCTATGGTCTGAAAACTTGGATTTGGCAAACTGGGGAAGAGTTATCCACCAGAACGAATATCGCCGTTTGCATCGTTCCCACAAAGAGAGGCTTACCCTGCCGGCGAAAGAGCGTTATCAGGAATTTTGCCGTCAGTTCCCCCATGTTATCCCTAAGGCGAACCTATCTTACATCGCCTCATATCTCGGCATCACGCCGGCTACACTTAGCAGGCTCCGCTCACAAAGCAAGAATTAAAAATTGACATAGGACAATTTTTTGCATCCGCAATATTCATAACTTTGCGGAACAAATCCATTTTTCCTACACTATGTCTGTATTGAATCCTGCACAGAATAAACCACGCTATGAGCTCCTTGACGGGCTTCGTGGAGTTGCCGCTATAATGGTAATACTATACCACTTCGGTGAAGCATTCGCCACCAGTCCGGTTGACCAGAATATCAACCATGGTTATCTTGCCGTAGACTTCTTTTTTGTACTATCAGGGTTTGTTATAGGCTACGCCTATGATGATCGTTGGAAAAAAGGGCTCACAACCGGAGGATTCATCATCCGCCGCATCATCCGCCTGCAGCCGATGGTTATCATTGGTGTGCTCCTTGGATTAATAGCGTTTATCATACAGGGATGTGAGAAATGGGACGGTACTTCCGTCAGCACCACTGCTATTGTACTCTCTCTCATCCTCGGTCTGTTCATGATACCCTCCCTGCCCGGAGCCATTCCCGAAATCAGGGGAAATGGTGAAATGTTCCCGCTCAACGGACCAAGCTGGTCGCTCTTCTTTGAATATATCGGCAGCATACTTTATGCAATCATACTCCATCGCCTCTCCAAGAATTCACTACGCGCGGTTGTGATATTCTCCGGTCTGGTTCTTACATCACTTGCAGTACTTAATGCATCCGGCACCTTCCACATAGGTTTCGGCTGGAGCTTCGGGGTAGACGGCACATACAGCAGTGGGCTCGGATTCGTCGGTGGATTTTTCCGTATGGCATTCTCATTCGGCATAGGTCTTTATATGAGCCGCAATTTCACGCCGCTGAAAGTCCGTGGGGCATTCTGGATTTGCACTGCACTGATTATATGCTTACTTTCTATACCATACGTCACCTTTAATGGAGAACCCTCCATACTCAATGCGCTGTATGATCTCCTTTGTACCCTTGTCATTTTCCCGCTTGTAGTATATATTGGAGCGTCAGGTTTTACATCCGATGCAACATCCGGCAAAATTTGCGAATTTCTCGGGAGCATCTCCTATCCTGTTTACATCATACACTATCCCGCGATGTACCTTTTCTACTCCTACGTATGGAAAAATGGGCTCGTCTTTGACCAGGTTTGGCAGATATGTGCCGGAATACTTGTGGGAGTAATACTCCTTGCATGGTTCTTCCTCCGCGTCTACGATATCCCCGTCCGCCGCTACCTCACCTCCCTCCTTCCCCGCCGGTCTCATTAAGCAAACTTGACAGACAGCAGGATACTTTTATCGGAAAATTGTTATACCTTTGTAAATAATTAATGTAAGAAGAGGTTATTATGGCAAGACCGATAGCAGAAACCCCCATTTTAACTGGTGAAGATGCAGCTCGTTTTGAGCGTCTTCGGCATGAGGTAGAGAATCTTACCAAAGAACAACGTGCCGAAAATTCAAAAAAACTTAGAGAGGCTGTATCTAAAGCCAAGGAATATATTACCATCTGCATATAACACAAAATGCGATTGGTAAGATTGACACCGGACATCAAATTGAATGAATTTGATTGCGGTGATGAAGATTTGAACAATTTTCTTATTGAGGATGCCAAAGGGTTCCTTGACAAACGTATTGCGAATTCATTTTTATTAATGGACAAGGATAGGATTGTTGCCTATTTTTGCCTGCTTAATGATAAGATTAGCAGACTGGAGACTACAAACAGCCAATGGAAAAAAATCAAAAGTGCATTTCCTGATAGAAAGAAATTTGGCAGCTACCCAGCTATTAAAATAGGCAGATTCGCCGTTTCTGCTCAATACAAGGGGCAGAATATAGGCACGGACTTGATGAATTTAATAAAAACTATGCTGAATGACAATCCTAATTATTCTGCCTTCAGATATTTGACTGTTGATGCATATCATTCAGCAATTGAATTTTACAAAAAAATCAATTTAAGGTTTTATCAGAGAAAATTGTTGGCGAACATACTTGTCTGATGTTTTTTGACATGATGTCATTGGAATAATCAGATGACCATAAGATCATACCGTAAACAATCTATAAAGACTTAAATACCTTATCTTGCGCGATGCGGGGGTTGCGAATCAGAGGATTTTTTTGTAATTTTGTGGCGCTTTAGGCATAATGCCTTTTGCATCAAGGAAAAATCATTAAGAACCTACAATATTTTTATGGCAACTACTGCTGATTTTAAAAACGGAATG
>CAMWQE010000029.1 GCA_947176335.1 uncultured Porphyromonadaceae bacterium
ATACCGGGCATACCGCCTTCGGAGATATTTTCTATAGCGAAAGTCCCGACATGGAGTTTTGGGGCAAACACCGCCATGTGATGTCACCGGCGGCATTCGAGCAGAGCGCATGGCAATGCATGAAGATTGGTGCCGGACCGGTTCCTATCGAGACTTCGGAAGGATGGCTGCTTATATATCATGGCGTATTGCGGAGTTGCAACGGTTATGTCTATGCTTTCGGTTCGGCGCTCCTTGACCTTGAACAACCGTGGAAAGTAATAGCACGCAGCGGTCCCTACCTCATTTCACCACAGGAGATTTATGAACTGACCGGCGATGTGCCCAACGTGACTTTCCCTTGTGCGGCACTATGCGACGCCGACACAGGAAGACTTGCCGTTTACTACGGGTGCGCCGATACAGTGACAGGCATCGCATTCGGATACCTGCCGGAAATTGTAGAGTGGACAAAAGCAAACAGCATCGTATAAATCATAGAATGCCGAGGCTGCGGAACATTTTTGCGTATGCCTCGGCTTTCTTTGCTATCGGCAGCGGGTATGCGCGGCTGGTGGAAGGCATCCGCCATATATCCAGTTTCCGTCCCTGCCAGTCGGCTGCCACAGATGTGCCGGTAGGAGGTACAGTTGTTTCCGTAAGCGACGCAATCACACCTGCCGCTTTTTCACCGGTTGTCGCAATTGCCTTGCAATGAGGCATCATCTCCATTAGTGCTGAAAGATTGACCGGCTCCACAATCTCCAGAAATTTATCCGATGCATTGTCGCGCAGCCTCCTGACCTTAGCTCCGGTATCGTTCATTGCAATGCCGCGCTCGGTGAGGAAATCCTTGATATCCTGTAGTCGGAAACTCTTTGTCAACGAGTCCCAGAACCTGTCAGGATTATCATAAAACACAATTCCCATTACCCTCCAGAAGTCATTTATCCTGTTAGGGTAATAAAAATCCATGCTCCAGCGGTTGCTTTTGGGCGGGAATGTTCCCATAATTAGAATTTTGGCATCCTTCGGGATAAATGGACCCCAAGGATGAGTTTCAATCGGTAAATTTGAATTCTCAGTATCCATATAGTCTATTTTTGAATAAAACATACGAACCCACGCTCATGTTCCAAAAATCAGGTACGGAAAACAAACTTATATAATAAGGTGTTTATATCATAAACATTCATCATTCACACTATGCTTCGTAAATTAGCCGCTTTCGCGTGTATTGTTGCCGCTATCTCAGCATCAGCACAAACAAAAAGTTATGTCGACTCCCAGATTGACTCTTTGCTGAAGAGCCACAAATTTGTGTTTCTTGACGGAAAACCATCAACATCAATAGAGCAGGACAAGTATATCGATTCTGTCCGTACTCTTGTTTCGGAGTTTTATTACGACCAGTTCCGTCATTTCTCTGATCCGGATGCCCCTTATTTCCTGTTTCTCAGTAAAGATGCCCAGCTTGCCATGGGCATTGGCGGAGCGGTGAGAATGAGAGCTTACTACGATTGGGACGGGGCACAGCCATCACCCGGTTTCGCACCCTATCTTATTCCGATGACAAAAGACCCAGCCTCAATGCGCCACTTCGACACTACCCCTGCAGGAACTTGCCTCTTTTTCCGAATACTTGGCAGAAACAAAACCCTCGGGCACTATCAGCTGTACATCGAAGCTAATTTCAATGGATACCAGTCACGCGACTTCCACCTGAAAAAAGCTTACGCGATAATAAATGACTTCACTATCGGATACGCTAACTCAACTTTCTCCGACCCTGCCGCAGTTCCTCCGACCGTTGATGCACAGGGACCTAATAACAAGATTGCCCCGACGGCGACACTAATCCGCTGGATGCCGGTCGTAAAAGAAAAATGGGTTTTCGCCGTATCAGGTGAAACTCCCTCCAATTCCATAGCCGTGGATGGCGAACACACAAAGAAAGTGTCAAACTGGATGCCTGACTGGGCAGCTTTCGCACAATACCAGTGGCACCCCGGACAGCATGTGCGCCTCAGCGGTATAGTACGCACCCTTTCATACCGCAACATGGTTGCCGAGCAAAACCACAATATTGCAGGCTGGGGCGTACAGCTCAGCTCGGTATCCCACCCTGCAACTCCCCTCACCCTGTACCTTACCGCTTCTTACGGCAAAGGATATGCAGGCACCGGAGGCGACCTCTCTATCGGCAGTTATGACCTCGTCGGCAATCCGGATGCTCCCGGCACCATGTATGCACCCGCATCATACGGTTGGTGCCTTGGACTGCAATATAATTTCCGCCCCAATCTGTTCGTATCTGCAAACGCCAGCCAGACCCGCTATCTGCCGGAGCATAAAGTCAGCGGCAACGAATACCGTTACGGCATCGCCACCGCTGTGAATGTTTTCTGGAATGTCACCCCGCGTATCCAGGTTGGTGCGGAATATGACTTCGGAGTGCGTCATAATTTCAGCGGAGCGCATCAGAATGCAAACCGCGTGGGAGCTATGTGCATGTTCAGCTTCTAATCCATATCCCCGCTTGAGAAAATATCGCCATTTGAGGAGTCATGCTTTTTGCGTGCCTCCTCAAATTTTGCTTTCATGGTAGGATTTCCGCGTGTAAGCCCTTTGATTTTCAACTCCCCCGCCCCGTCATTTGCAAGACGCAGATTATTTTCACTGCCCAAAAGGTTCGCCTTGATTTTTTCAAGGTTTTTTATCGCTTTGTCTATTTCTTCTACAGCCGCATTGAATTTCTCGCTGGCAAGACGGTAATTTCTTCCGAATTTATCCTTGAACTCCTCAAGTTTTGATTCAAAATTTGTCACATCCACATTCTGCGCCCTTGCCTGCAGCAGTTCACGTTTGTACTCAACGCTTTTCATTGACGCATTGGACAAGAGGGATATTATCGGCATAAAAAATTGCGGCCGAACAACAAACATTTTAGGGTAGCGATACGACACATCCACTATACCTTGATTATATAGTTCACTATCTGATTCAAGAAGGGAAACAAGAACTGCGTACTCGCACCCTTTCTCCTTGCGGTCCCGGTCAAGCTTTGCAAAGAAATCTTCATTGCGGTGCTTTGTCTGGGTAGTATCCGACTCATTTTTCATCTCAAACATAATTGAAATGTACTCAGTGCCGTCGGCATCGTAATCACGGAAAATAAAGTCGCCTTTAGATCCTGAAGATGCGTCATTATCCTTTTCAAAAAAAGCTCTCGGATACTGTGAAGAACGGACTTTTGTAAACTCGGTGCTGCAATGGATTTCCAATGTTTCCCCGACCATCTTTGTTGACAACCGTGCTTTAAGATCCTTATAATATTCTATCAGCTCGGTTTTCTGCCTCATTTCCAAAGCATGGTGTTCCTTAAGGCTCTCCTGCTGCATTGCCGCCTCATTGAGTTTCGCAGCTGCCTCGCTCCTGACAGCGGCTATTTCGCGTTCTTTTGCCATAAGGGTCTCGTTGGCGCGCTGCTTCTCCTCCATTACCGCCACCATGCGCCTGTTTTCAGCTTCATCCAGTGAAGCTTTGAGCTTGTCAACCTCACGGTTCATCTCCGATAATTCCGCCTGTCGTTTTGATTGGTAGAGCTGCTCGGCATTTTCAAGCCGATTTTTCACCTCTGCGATTTCAGAACGCGCCTTTTCAACCTCGCGGCTCTTTTCCGCAAGTTTTGCTTCATATTCGCGTTCAAGCCTCGCTATCTTTTCACGGCTTTCAAATTCAGCTTTAGCCTCCTTACCGGCAGCTTCGAGTTTAGCCATCTCAGCTTTAGCCTCCGCATCTCGGTCGTACCGCACCTTTATTTCGGCGACACGCCTGTCAACCTCCTGTTGAAACGCCTTGTCCTTGACCTGTGCCGCAATTGAATTGAAACTCTCCCGGTCAACCTGGAACACATGACCGCATTTAGGGCATTTAAGTTCATTCATAGCCTTATCCGCAATAAATCTTTTGAATCACTCACATTAAACAACTATGCAAATTTTATAAATTAAACCGTAAAAAGCAAACCGATAACCGATATTATAGCGTGGTGAAAAGTTAGCAAATGTCAAAAATCACGTGTCTGTTGCTTGTGTCACTTTTTTATGTAACTTTGCAAGACAATTGAAATTTATTTTATCACCTTAAAAATACTAAGTTATGTCTAAAGTAACAGTTGTGGGTGCAGGCAATGTAGGCGCTACTTGCGCTAATGTCCTCGTAACCCAGAGCATCGCTGACGAAGTAGTGCTCATCGACATCAAGGAGGGTCTCTCCGAAGGCAAAGCCATGGATATCATGCAGACTGCAAACATTCTCAACCTCGAAAGCCGCCTTACCGGTGTGACCAACGACTATGAGAAAACCGCAGGCAGCGATGTTGTAGTAATCACATCAGGCATTCCCCGCAAGCCCGGCATGACACGCGAAGAACTTATCGGTGTTAACGCAGGTATCGTTAAATCTGTAACCGACAACGTTCTCAAATATTCACCCAACGCAATCATCGTGTGCGTATCCAACCCCATGGATACCATGACTTACCTCATCCACAAGACTTCCGGTCTCCCCAAAAACCGCATCATCGGTATGGGCGGAGCTCTTGACAGCGCACGTTTCAAATATTTCCTCAGCATTGCCCTCGGTGCAAACGCTACTGAAGTTGAAGGCATCGTTATCGGTGGCCACGGCGACACAACAATGATTCCTCTGGTACGCTACGCTGCATACCGCGGCATCCCCGCTTCTACACTTCTGCCCGCAGAACAGCTTGAAAAAGTTGCTGCTGACACAATGGTTGGCGGTGCTACCCTCACAAAACTCCTCGGCACCTCCGCTTGGTATGCTCCCGGCGCTGCTGCTGCACAGGTTGTTGCTGCTGTTATCGGCGACCAGAAGAAGCTCATCAGCTGCTCTGCTCTCCTTGACGGCGAATATGGCGAGAAAGACCTCTGCATCGGTGTTCCCTGCATCCTCGGCAAGAACGGCATTGAGAAAATCGTTGAATTCGACCTCAACGAAGCTGAAAAAGAACTCTTCCGCAAGAGCGCTGAAGCTGTTCACAAAACAAACTCAGCCCTTTCCTGCTAATAACCGCTTATGAAAGCCATCAAATATCTCTTCGTTTCAGCTGTCATCGCCCTTGCATCATGCAACAATGCTGCAAAGACTGACGCTGCTGCAGAAGGAGAAGCAGAAGAACCCGCAACCGAAGTACAGGCTGACTCTACCGCAGCTGTTACTGTAGAGGCGGGAGAGGATGCCGTTGTGGCACTCGCATCAGGCACTACCGAACTTCCCAAAGCGGATGTTCCCGTGCTTGTTGATTTCAGCGCTACATGGTGCGGTCCCTGCCAGAGATTCAAACCTGTTTTCCACAAGGTTGCCGAAGAATTCAAAGGCAAGGCTATTTTCATAAGCGTTGATGTTGACGAATGTCCCGAAATTGCAAAGGCATTTGACGTCCAGTCAATTCCTTTCATTATCGCTGTGATGCCCGACGGCTCTAAAGCAGATGGTCTTATCGGTGACCAGCCCTACGATGATTTCAAAGCCTACGTTGAAAAGGCTGTCAACAAATAAGCATTTACTATAGTAATAATAAAATCGGGTGGCGTCCTTGAGGTGCCACCCGATTTGTTTTCCTTACTTCTTATCATCGCTTGTCAGTGTTACCCTCGTAATAATTTACAAAAGCACGGTTTACAAGCCTTATACCGCCAGGAGTGGGATAGTCGCCGGAAAAATACCAGTCACCCGGATGATTAGGCACCGCTGCATGAAGACCATAAAGGCTTTGGAACAGAATCTCCACCTCCGCGCCTGTGCCATCGGGAGTGAGCATCTCCGCAATCTTTTCAGCTACCTCACGGTCGGTAAACGGCGCATATACCTCTTTCACGCAATTTTCAAGTTTCTCATCAGGAGCAGACTCCATTGCAAGGCATTTTTCATACACCTGCCGAAGCACATCATCCTTACCGCTCTCTTTCAACAGCTCCACTGCAGCACGGAAAGCGATAAACTCTCCCATGCGGGACATATCAATGCCGTAGTAGTCAGGGTAACGTACCTGAGGCGATGAGCTTACAACAACTATTTTGCGTGGATGCAGCCTGTCAAGAATCCTCAGGATGCTCTGCTTAAGAGTTGTGCCGCGCACTATGCTGTCATCTATCACCACAAGATTGTCTATATCGTTTTTAACGCAGCCGTATGTCACGTCATACACATGTGCGGCAAGGTCATTCCTCGCCTCGCCTTCCGCTATGAATGTCCTTAACTTTATATCCTTTATTGCAACCTTCTCCACCCTGAGCTTATGATTCATTATCTCTTTCAGGGTATCCATATTAAGAGTTCCGGTTTCCTGGGCGGCAAGTATTTTATCAGCCTTTAGTCCGTCAAGGTATCTCTCAAGTCCGTCTACCATGCCGATAAAGGCGACTTCAGCTGTATTGGGGATGAAAGATACTACCGTATTGTCAAGATCGTAACCTACGCTTTCAAGAACCTGAGGCACTATTGCCTGCCCGAGAGCCTTGCGCTCGCGGTAGATGTCCGCATCACTGCCGCGGGAGAAATATATGCGTTCAAAGGAGCACTTCCTGTTTTCACCCTCCCCTATAATGTCGCTTACTTCAACCTTGCCGCTTTTGGTAACGATTACAGCACTTCCCGGAGCGAGTTCCCGCACATCCGCGCGGCGCACATTCATCACGGTCTGGATTACAGGACGCTCGGAAGCCACCACCACTACCTCGTCATCACAATAATAAAAAGCAGGACGTATGCCGTTTCTGTCACGGAGAGCAAACATGTCCCCGCTGCCGGTCGCACCGCAGATAACATAGCCGCCATCCCATTTCGGCGCGGCATGCTGAAGCACCTCCTTCAAATCGATATTGTCCTCAATCCTCTTTGTCAGCTCCGGTTCTTTTAGTGAGTCGCGGTACTGACGGTAAATCCTGTGATTTTCCCTGTCAAGCTCATACCCAAGCTGTTCCAGAAGCATAACGGTGTCGCTGTATATGCGCGGATGCTGCCCCATAGCCACAACGCTCCGGAAAATCTCATCCACGTTTGTCATATTGAAATTTCCACATAGGAGCAAGTTGCGTGACCGCCAGTTATTCCGGCGAAGGAACGGATGGACATAACTCAACCCGCTGCGGCCGGTGGTACTGTAGCGCAGATGCCCCATATAGATTTCACCGATAAAAGGCGCCTCCTTCTCCACATACTCGGCAGTCCGGTGCTCAACATCATTTTTTTCAAGCTGCGGTCGAATCGTATCGAATATTTCCTGTATCGCCCCGGTGCCGAGAGCCCTTTCACGGAACACATACTCATGCCCCGGCTCCGCATGCAATTTAACTACCCCGATACCTGCTCCCTCCTGCCCGCGATTATGCTGCTTCTCCATCATCAGGTACAGCTTGGACAGACCGTAACAATAAGTGCCGTACTTCTCTTTGTAGTATTCCAGAGGTTTAAGCAGACGAATCATCGCCACTCCACACTCATGCTTTAAGATTTCCATTGTCGTCAAGTAAAATATTGTGCAAAATTACAAACATTGTTACGATACTATTTTTATTTTCCGTTTTTTTTTCATTACTTTGCTTCGTGAAAGCAGAAACGCAAGTTCAGCGACTCCTTTCTATCACCTAATCCTTAAACAGATACTTTAATGAAAGAAAAAATCAACAAGGCGTTTAGCGAGCGCTTCAATAACAGTGGAACACTTTACGTTGCTCCCGGTCGTTTCAACCTCATCGGCGAGCACACCGATTATAACGGCGGATTCGTATTCCCCGGCGCCATTGACAAATTCATGATGGCGGAAATCCTCCCCAACGGCACTGACAAAGTGAGAGTTTACTCAATTGACCTTGATGATTACGCTGAATTCGGGCTTAACGAAGCTGACGCACCTCAGCAGAGCTGGGCTCGTTACATCTTCGGTGTTTGCCGCGAAGTGCTTAAGAGAGGCGGCAAAGTTGAAGGATTCGACGCCGTATTTGCCGGCAATGTACCCCTCGGCGCAGGTCTTTCATCATCCGCAGCACTTGAAAGCTGCTTTGCCAATGCAATCAACGACCTTTTCAACGACAACAGCATAGACAAATTCGAGCTTGCACGCATCGGTCAGTCCACAGAGCACAACTATTGCGGTGTAAACTGCGGCATCATGGACCAGTTCGCAAGCGTATTCGGCAAGAAAGACCACCTCATGCGCCTTGACTGCCGCTCTATGGAATTTGAATACTTCCCCTTCAAGCCCATTGGTCACAAGCTCGTGCTTCTTGACTCGGTTGTAAAGCACGAACTCGCTGATTCTCCATACAACAAGCGCCGCCAGAGCTGCGAAAGAGTAGCTAAACGTCTCGGCATCGAAACCCTCCGCGACGCTACGATGGAGATGCTTGACGCTATCAAGACCGACATCACAGCCGAAGACTACTTCCGCGCCAAATTCGTTATCGAGGAGAAAGACCGCGTGCTCGCTGTCTGCGACGCACTCGTTGCCGGCGACTACGACACTGTTGGACGCTGCATGTATGAAACCCACCGCGGACTCTCAAAAGACTACGAAGTGAGCTGCGAGGAGCTTGATTTCCTCAATGACATCGCTAAAGAGTGTGGAGTTACCGGTTCACGCATCATGGGTGGCGGATTCGGCGGTTGCACCGTAAACCTCGTTAAAGATGAGCTCTATGACAACTTCATTGCTACCGCAAAGAAGAAATTCAAAGAGCGTTACGGACACGAACCCAAAGTGTATCCCGTTATCGTTAGCGATGGCGCAAGAAAATATGAAGAATAAAGATTTTGCAATATAGAGAGAGTTAAATCAGGGCATGAGGGTCTGTGAAGATCTTCATGCTTTTTTAATTTACCATTAAAACAGTACTTTATGTCAGACAAAAAACTACATTTTGAAACCCTTCAGCTCCATGTGGGTCAGGAGCAGCCCGATCCCGCCTCCGACGCACGCGCGGTGCCTATTTACCAGACCACCTCATACGTGTTCCGCAACTCGCAGCACGCGGCAGACCGTTTCGCGCTCAAAGATGCGGGAAACATTTACGGCAGGCTCACCAACTCCACGCAGGATGTGCTTGAAAAACGTATCGCCGCACTTGAAGGCGGAGTTGCAGCACTCGCTGTGGCAAGCGGTGCGGCAGCAGTGACATACGCCCTTGAAAACATCACCCGCACAGGTGACCACATTGTCGCGGCGGATAATATCTACGGGGGATCGTACAATCTCATCGCCCACACCTTCGAGCCTCGCGGAATTGAATCCACATTTGTGAATGTGCGTGACCTCAAAGCAGTAGAAGCTGCAATAAAACCGAACACCAAATGCCTCTTTGTGGAGACATTCGGAAATCCAAACTCCGATGTCACTGACCTTGACGCCCTTGCTGAAATAGCCCACCGCAACAACATACCCCTGATTGTCGACAACACTTTCGGCACCCCGTACCTCATGCGTCCGTTTGAGCACGGAGCGGACATAGTTGTCCACTCCGCGACAAAATTCATCGGCGGTCACGGCACAAGCCTCGGTGGGGTGATTGTAGACTCCGGCAATTTTGACTGGAAAGCGAATGCCGATAAGTTCCCAACCATTGCCAAACCGGATCCAAGCTACCACGGAGCGGTTTTTGCTGATGTTGCCGGACCTGCTGCATTCGTCACAAGAATCCGCGCCGTCATCCTCCGCGACACAGGTGCCTGCATCTCCCCCTTCAATGCATTCATCCTGCTGCAGGGCATCGAAACCCTGTCGCTCCGAATCGAGCGCCATGTTGAAAATGCACTCAAAGTTGTGGAATTCCTTGCATCCCATCCGAAAGTTGCAAAAGTCAACCACCCGTCGCTACCCGACCATCCCGACCATGAGCTATACAACCGTTACTTCCCAAATGGCGGAGGCAGCATATTCACTTTTGAGCTTAAAGGAGGAGTGGACGCGGCATGGAGGTTCATTGACTCGCTCGAAATATTCTCACTGCTTGCAAATGTTGCGGATGTCAAGAGCCTTGTCATCCACCCCTACACCACTACCCATTCGCAGCTCACTCCGGAAGAGGCTGCCGAGCAGCATATCACCCCCTCGACCGTGCGCCTGAGCATCGGCACCGAGCACATCGATGACATTATCGCAGACCTCGCCCAGGCTCTTGACAAAGCCTGAAATAAACGGCACCGCATAAACCAATAAGGCTTCGGGAAATACCTCATCCCGAAGCCATTTTTATCTCCTCACAAAATTCAGTGATTGATTTTTCCATCCGGAAGGTTAGTTTTTTTGCGCTTTAAGGGTCATATATGTGTATGACGACAAATGATGACATAGAACAGCTTTTCCGCACACATTACGCGGCTATGTATCGGCTTGCAATGCTGATACTTCGTGACGATAATGCGGCAAGAGACATTGTGCACGATGTCTTTGAGTCCCTGCTTATTTCCGGCAAGTCTGATGTATCGGAGGCTTATCTGATGACAGCAGTACGAAACCGATGCCTTAAACATATCCGTCATCTTTCAGCACAAGACCGGATGAAAGAGATGTATTCTATGGATGAGAAGGAAATCGCAGAGGAAGAGTGGACTGACGATGAAACGATTACGTTAATTCATGCCACAGTTTCCAATGATCTGACAGAAGCTTGCCGTCGCGTTGTCAATCTGAGGTTCGCTGAAAATAAGAGCTATCAGGAAATAACTGAAATCCTATGCATCAGCAAGGTGGCTGTTTACAAGCATTTGCGTCATGCAATAGATGTCTTACGCGAAAAACTTTCTAAAAATGGATAAAATAGACAGACTCCTTGATGCAATTGAGCATCCGGAACGTTACACATCAACGGAAATTGAGACTCTGCTCCAAGATACTGAGATAAAGGAAGTGTTTAATCTGCTCGACAAAACAAAGTCAAGCCTCCACCCAGTCGCTACTCCGGATATAGATGCTGAATGGGAAAAATTCAAGAACAAACATGATAATTCCAAAACGTCACATCGCTTCCGGCTGACAAGATTTATCCCCCGTAACGCCGCAGCAAGTATCATCATAGGAATCGCATCTTTTACTTCCGTGGCTGCAATCGTGGGCATTGGCATCAATCGGTTTAAGCAAAATGAACCTGTTATAGAGGTTAATGTACATACCGGAGTTACAACCTCCCAACCGGATACTATCAGGGCGATAGAAGAAAGTAAAGCGCAAGCACCTGAACAAATAGTTTTTGATAATGAGACTCTTGAGACCATAGTATCCAAGATTGCCGCTTATTACGGGCATACGGCAGTGTTCAAAAACAACACCTCCAAATCATTGCGGCTTTACTTCCGCTGGAATCAAGCCCTTACGATTGAGGAAGTGGTGGAAAGCCTCAACAACTTTGAACAGATTAAACTTACCATAAATGACAAAACTATTGAAATAGGCTGATTTTATGATACGTTTGCTTACTTTTATCTCAGCCCTTATCACTGTTTTCATGATAAATGCCGAGACATTCTCATATCATTTCAATTCCATCACTCTGCCAAAGGCGTTGCAAAAAATAATTGCAGACCATCCTGATATTGAAATCAATTTCATATACAATGAACTGGAAAATTATCAGGCTGCATCAGAGATTGAGGCTGACAATCCTTATGACGCATTACGTCAGATGATAGGATTAAATCCGGTAATAGTAGCAAAAATCAAAAACACATATTATATCGAAGCACTCCAACACGGTAAATATGTTTATGACGGTAGAATTGCCGGCGAGGACAATGAGCCTGTTGTAGCCGCAACAGTAATGCTGCTTGCACCGAAGGATTCCACAGTCCTGACATACGGCATAACTGATGATACCGGGCGCTTCACCATACCGTGCGACAGACAGGGTGTACTCGCAAAACTTTCATGCATAGGATATAAGACTACTTACAAATACCTTGATTCGCCTGTTGCCGGTATTATCCACATGAATGAACTGCCTATAAAATTAAAGACTGTGACCGTGGAAGGAGAAAATGCCACCTTAATGTCTGACAAAAGCATATACCGTCCAACCCAACGACAGAAGAACGCCTCACAGACAGCACAAGATTTGATTATTAGAATGGCAATACCCCAGTTGAGAATTGGAGATGAAATTAAAACCATCACCGGACAACCTGTTGATTTTTTCATTGATTTCATACCCGCATCTGAAAAAGAAATGGAAGGCATGAGAATATTAGATATTAAACGAATTGAATATTACGATTATCCGTCTGACCCACGTTTTCAGGGAAAGACTCATGTTATAAATATTCTCTTACATAGAGATGAGTACGGAGGTTATGTCAAAGGTACTTACTATGACAACTTTATCATTTCCCGCCAGCTGAACGTATACGCAAAAGTCCAGTACAAAAAAGTGACTTTCGATTGGGCGGGTGGAGCCTATAGCATGAACGACAAGAAAAATTACGAGAATACAGTTGAAACATTCAGGCTCCCTCAGGAAGACGGCTCAATAAAAGAATTTGAAAGAAAATCTATAGTTGATTACAATAAGAAGGTACGTAAGTCCTATTGGACATCCTTCAAAGCCCTGTATAGGACAGACAAAGTGGCAATGAGCAATATGATTACGGCTGATTTCGATCGAACTCCCAAACACATTACGGAAGGAAAATTGACTTATACTCCGGACGACTTTGAATCGACCGAGTATACGACCAGAAACAAGAGCATTGCAAAATCGGTTATATACAGCGGCTATTGGCATTTCGCCCTTCCATCTGGAAATTATATCACTTTTAACCCCACTTATGCCTTTACTCATACTAACCAATATTCCTTATATCAACAAATCGGCAGCAGTACAATTATAAACGGAGCATCTGACAACTCACATCAAGTTACAGGTGACATTTCATTTGTCCACTCTTTCGGGAAAACCGGTAAACTGAAAGCCATGTGCCAAGGACAATTAGTGCAAAATATGACCGACTATTCCGGTTCATCAACCACATCTGATAAAGCCTGTACCTACAGGATTGGTCCTGTTTTAACCTACAGCTATACTGACAATAAATTTTATGGCATTTTTGGGTTAGGACTATATTGGGATAAATCAGAATACGGCAGGACTAAAGAAAACACTGCAGCACCGTGGGTTAATCTTTCATTACAATATTCCTGTAATACGCACAATTCACTTTCATTCGATTTTAATTATGGGAAATCAATTCCATCGTCAAGCTATAGAAGTGCAGCATTAATACAATTATCTCCTTTAATGAGTTATACCGGCAATCCATCGCTTGTTCCATACAGCTCTTTCCACATTAATGGAGCATATACTTTTATACCAAGTAATGAACTTAGTTTATCGACTTTTGGATCTGCATGGATTGTAGACAACAGATACGTATTCGACTATGAAGCAAATCCTACAGGAATTATTAGAACCATCAAGCAACCTATGGGTAAATATACTCAATGGCAGTATGGCATTCAGGGGACTATCAGCTTGATTGATCGAAAGCTCCAAATTGGAGTAAATTGTTATATGGAACACGTTCACAACGGAATACCTTATCACTGGACAAAATCAAAACTGACATCCTCTATCTCGGCTTACTACTATCTCGACAGAATATATTTGGGGACTACTTACAATACACCGAAAGGATATTCTGACGGGTGTATGGTTGGAACATGGGTGATGCCACGCGAATCCTATACTTTTCAGATTGGGTGGAGCAACAAGAGCTGGAATTTGCGTTTCTTCACACGTAATTTTCTCAAGTTCCACGGATATCACACAAAAGGTATTATGAATAGCCAACACTATGATTCGGTAAGATATGTCTATAGTGGTAGTTCCACCGTTTTTTTTCAGGTTTCCGCGACTTATACATTTGGTTATGGCATAAAAGTAAGTCATGGTAACGAAGCTTACCAAGCTACAGGCGCATCATCAGGAATCCTGAAATAAGACTATTCATACTATGATGGAAGCTCCCGGCAGTGATGCCGAGGGCTTCTATTGTTTTCCAGAGACTGCCATGAGAGTGGATTTCCCGGTGCGATTTCTGGGGTGAGGTTAAAAATTTTGAGGAATGAGGCGTTTTTCATAACTTTGTGGAATAACATACCCGCATAGTCCCTGAATTATGGCAACAAGTACGGACATCACCACCTATAATCTCACACCTGAAGAAGAGGAGCAACTCATTGAGTCTGAATTTCAGGATGTTCTAAACGGCTATCTCAAAAGCAACCATAGAAAGAAAGTAGAAATAATCGAGCGGGCATTCCGGTTCGCGAAAAAGGCGCACGGAGGCATCCGCCGCAGAAGTGGCGAGCCTTATATTCTCCACCCTATCGCTGTGGCAAAGATTGCGAGCCAGGAAATTGGGCTCGGCTCGACATCCATTTGCGCGGCGCTGCTCCATGATGTCGTGGAAGATACCGACTATACTGTGGAGGATATCGAAGCGCAGTTCGGCAAGAAGATAGCGCAGCTTGTCAGCGGGCTCACTAAAATATCCGGCGGCATATTCGGCGACCAGGCATCGGCACAAGCGGAAAATTTCAGGAAACTCCTGCTCACAATGAGCGAGGATATCCGCGTCGTACTTATCAAAATGGCTGACCGACTGCACAATATGCGCACACTCGGCTCCATGGCGCCTAACAAGCAATACAAAATCGCAGGCGAGACCCTTTACATATATGCCCCGCTCGCCCACCGCCTCGGTCTGTTTGAGATAAAAACCGAACTGGAAGATCTGAGTTTCAAATACGAGCATCCTAAAAGCTACGAGCGCATTTCGGAACTCATCCGCCAGAGCGAGGCACGGCGTTCAGAAGTATATAACGATTTTTCCGCCCCGATTAAGGAGAAACTTGACACTATGGGGCTCAAATACGAGGCTCAGTCACGCCTGAAATCGGTCTATTCAATATGGCGCAAAATGGAGGCGAAGCATGTGCCGTTTGAGGAGGTGTATGACTTATACGCCATGCGAATCATTTTCGACTGCGAGGACCAAAGCAAGGAGAAAGAAATATGCTGGAGCATCTACTCCGCCATCACAGACCTTTACCGCTTGCATCCGGATCGCACACGCGACTGGATTTCAGTGCCTAAGGCAAACGGCTACCAGGCGCTGCACCTCACCGTAATGGGGCCGGACGGCAACTGGATTGAAGTGCAGATTCGTTCACGGAGGATGGACGAGATTGCCGAGAAAGGATTTGCGGCGCACTGGAAATATAAAATCGGCGAAAGCGACGAGGAGAGCGAACTGAATGTGTGGCTGCGCACTATCAAGGATATTCTTGACGACCCTAACCCCAATGCGATTGACTTCCTCGACACCCTCAAGCTGAATCTGTTTGCATCGGAGATTGTGGTGTTCACGCCCAAGGGTGAACTTATAACACTGCCGAACCAGGCTACTGTGCTTGACGTTGCCTTCGAGCTGCACTCTCAGATTGGCACAAAGTGCATTGCGGGCAAAGTAAACCACAAGCTTGTGCCGCTCAGCCACAAACTGCAAAGCGGTGATCAGGTGGAGGTCCTCACATCACAGAGCCAGAAGCCAAAAGAGGAATGGATGGCGTTTCTCGCAACGGCGAAAGCACGCACACGACTAAGGGCGGCACTGCGCCAAGAGCAGCCGCCTGTTATAGACTAAGGCAAAGAGAGACTTGAGGCTTTCCTGAGCGATGCTGAAGGGTAGGGGACAAATGAAATCATCACG
>CAMWQE010000030.1 GCA_947176335.1 uncultured Porphyromonadaceae bacterium
GAAAACAATCGGACCGGTTCCCCGCAAAAACAGCGACGAGGTTTGGCAAAGATTCCGCAACGCCTGCAATGTATTCTTCGCAAACAAGAAGAAAAGCACATCGGATGTACGCAAGACAGAGCAGGCAAACCTCAAAATCAAGAAAGATATTATCGAACAGCTGCACAAGCTGAATGCACCCGAAAGTGAAACACCACGCGAAGAGGCTATCAAGGAGTTGCAGCAGCTGCGCGCAACATGGCAGGCGACAGGACATGTTCCGATGAAGAACAAAGACAAGCTTGCCGAGGAATACCGCACTGTGGTCGGAGAATTGTTTGAAAAATTCGATGTACGCGAAACCCGCGCCCGCATGAATGCGTTTGAAGCGACTGTTGAGGAAATCGGCGATGACAAAAACCGCCTAATCAAGGAGCGTGACAGGCTTGCGAGGGCTTATGAACAGCGCAAAAACGACCTGCAGACCTACGAGAATAATCTCGGCTTCTTCAGTTCGAGCTCAAAGAGCGGCGATTCGATGCTCAGGGATCTTGAACGGAAAATACAGCGGCTCCGTGACGAACTCGCTGAAATCTCCGGCAAAATGAAGGTCATATCTGCGAAACTGAAATAAACAACAGAATAGCGCGGCGGGGACTTGCTCTCCGCCGCATTTTTCCTCATTACATTTAATACAGCAAAACACACTACACTGACAGTATGAAAATCGCAGAACGCAGAATACGTTTCGGCAAAACAGTGCCATGGGTTCTCGCCGTCTTTGACATTGCGGCAATGGTGGCGTCATTTATTCTTGCGTCACTGCTGATGCCGCCCTATCAGTATGAGATATGGCTCTCCAAGCCTGTTATCTTGCTTGCGGCGGCAGCATGGTTTCCCGTGGCGTGGAAACTGGCGAAGACGTCACGCTACAGGGCGATGAAAATGGAGAGAACTGCTGCTGAGGCAATAAAGGCACTCGGCTACCATGCAATGCTGTTTATCTCCCTGGTGTACTTAAGCGGAGTGCCGGGACCAGGATGGCAATCACTTGCTATTTTTTACGCATTCGCTTTCCTCCTGCTTCCGATGGCAAGGACATTGGCAAGAACAATACTTAAAACTTACCGTCGGCATGGCAGGAACTATAGCCGGGTGGTTATAGTAGGAAACAATGAAACTACTATTAGACTCCTATCCGAATTGGAAAATGACCCCGGTTTCGGATACAAGGTGCTTGCTGTTTTCGATAATTCGCCTTGCGACATACAAAACAAAGGGCTGTTTTACGGCACTATAGGGCAACTTGAGCCATTTGTGCGCGAAAATGAGGTCGACGAGATTTTCTGCACTGTCCCCGGAGAAAATACAGAAGTGCTACTCGCGGCAATAGCTGCCGCAGACAATAACAAGGCGCAGTATTATTATGTACCGCAAATGTCACGATATGTGCCGAGAGGTTTCAGCTTAAACACTCTGGGACACATGGCTGTGATGCCCGTAACAAACTCTCCTCTCACTTCATGGGCATCACGTTTCGCAAAAAGATCACTCGACATAGCGGTTTCATCAACCGCGATACTTTTTTTCTCCGTACTATTCATCCCGGTGGCAATTGCGATAAAAGCTACATCTCCCGGGCCGGTGTTTTATCGCCAGAAACGCACAGGCTATAAAGGAAAACCGTTTAATTGCCTGAAGTTCCGGACAATGCAATACAATCCGGAAGATGAATCCCCGGTAGAAAAAAATGACCCGAGAGTTACTAAGGTTGGTCGCTTCCTCCGGCATTCAAGCATTGACGAGCTCCCCCAGATTTTCAATGTTCTTGCAGGACAGATGTCCATTGTGGGACCGCGCCCCCACATGATTAGCCACACGGAGCATTATAAGCAACTGATTGCCAAATATATGACGCGCCATTCGATAAAACCGGGCATAACCGGCTGGGCTCAGGTCAACGGATTCAGAGGTTCAACGGATTACCTCTGGAAAATGGAGCGCAGGGTAGAGCATGATGTGTGGTACATAGAAAACTGGTCTTTTTTACTTGATTTGAAGATTATGGCACGCACTGTCATAAATATTTTTATCGGAGACGAGAACGCTTACTGACAAATTGTTGTTGTATTGGCATAAACAGATAAGAAATGGAAAAAATATACGAAAGCATCACGGAACTCATCGGCAATACCCCATTGCTCGAAGTAAAAAACATAGAAAAAGCTGAGGACACCAAAGCGAGAATACTTGTAAAGCTGGAATCATTCAATCCCGGAGGAAGTGTCAAGGACAGAGTGGCTCTCTCTATGATTGAGGCGGCGGAGGCAACCGGAAAACTTGCCCCCGGTGCCGTTATTATTGAACCTACCAGCGGCAATACCGGAATCGGGCTCGCTTGGGTTGCCACCGTCAAAGGCTATAAACTGATTCTGACTATGCCGGAAACAATGAGCGAGGAACGCCGCAAGTTGCTCAAGGCGCTTGGCGCAACCCTTGTGCTCACTCCCGGCAGTGAAGGCATGGCGGGAGCTATCCGCAAGGCGGAAGAGCTGAGGGACAATACTCCCGGCTCAATAATTCTGCAGCAGTTTGACAATCCTGCAAATCCAGCGGCACATGTGCGCACCACAGGAGAAGAAATCTGGAGAGATACAGACGGCAAAGTGGATATCTTCGTTGCGGGAGTAGGCACAGGCGGCACACTAAGCGGCACTGCAGCAACACTTAAACGACATAATCCCGCGATAAAGGCAATTGCAGTAGAACCAGCCGGTTCCCCCGTACTTTCAGGAGGAAAGCCCGGGCCTCACAAACTTCAGGGCATAGGAGCCGGATTCATTCCGAAAAACTATAATCCTGATGTAGTGGATGAAATTGTAACTGTTTCTGACAAAGATGCGATTAAGGCATCCCGCCTGCTTGCGCAGAAAGAGGGAGTGCTTGCCGGAATATCCTCAGGAGCTGCATTGTCCGCGGCAATTGCCGAAGCCAAGAAAGATGAAAATGCCGGAAAAATTATCGTCGCGCTCCTGCCCGACACCGGCGAGCGGTACCTGTCTACCGACTTGTACGCATTTGATGAGTACCCTGTTGACTGACTTTAATCTGCCGTTGCGCTTCGAAGCACAAGGGATGCAAGCATCGCCCCGAAAATCGAGGTGATGTGCATCAGTGAGCCATTTACTCTGGTGCGCCCGCTATTGTCGTCAGGTTCATCCAGTTCACCTTTGTTTGTAACAAGCTCGTCGCTGTAAACGCATTTGAACTTTCGTGCCGGAAACTCACCTTTTCTCTTGAATCGCTGGCGCAATGCCCTCGCCAGAGGACATCCCTGCACTTTCCAGAACTCGGCGATACTGATTCGCGTAGGGTCAAGTTTTAACGCCGCTCCCATAGAGGAGAAGAGATGTGCCTTTGTCCGTGTTGCAAGCAATATAAGCAAAGCCTTGTCAGCAAGGGAATCTATAGCGTCAATTATATAATCGTAGGAATCAAGGTGGAATGATTCCGCACTCTCAGTGTTGAAAACCTCCTGCCTCGCTATAATATTCGCATTTGGGTTTATATCCAGCAACCTTGCTTTCAGCGCCTCCACCTTCGGCTCCCCTAAGGTTGAATGCAGAGCCATCAGCTGACGGTTGATATTTGAGGCGCACACACTGTCGCAATCCACAATAGTCAGGTTCACAATGCCGGAACGCACCAAAGCCTCAGCGCACCAGGAGCCTACCCCGCCTACCCCGAAAAGAATCACCTTGCTTTCACTCAAACGCTTCATACCTGCTTCTCCAAAAAGAAGCCGCGCCCTGCTGAATATGTCATTATTATCCATCTATACTATTTTTTATGCTCACGAGCCGCAAAGATAAACAATTCTTAACGGTATGCGTTTAAATTAATAAACAAATCAAAACAATTCATCCGTTATGTCAACTTCGACCGATATCACACCCGCGCCCTCTGCCGCACCTGCTCCGAAACACGAATTCGGCAAACGCCTGCAGATGTTTATGAACCTGATTGTGCTTGTAGTGTCAGTAATGCTGATTGTATGGATTTCATTCGACACATTCAAGGACATCCCTTTCATGCAGAACAAGTCATATATGACCTTCCAGTTCTGGGTATGTATATTCTTCATGCTTGACTTCCTCGTCGGGCTGATTTACGCCGAAAACCGCACGAAATTTTTCTTCCACAGGCTCGTATTCCTGCTCCTGTCCATTCCATACCTCAACATCATCAACTATCTTGACATACAGTTGAGCCACGACGCGATGTATTTCGTGCGTTTCATTCCTCTGGCACGCGGCGCACTCGCACTTTCCATCGTGATGGGCTACCTCTCGTCCAATGCTATCACAAGCCTGTTTGTGAGCTACATATCCATCATGATTCTGGTATGCTATTACTGTTCCCTAATCTTTTATTCAAGGGAACACGGAGTTAATCCAGATGTAAACTCTTACTGGACAGCCCTTTGGTGGAGCTGCATGAACCTCTCTACTGTAGGATGCAGCATATCGCCGATGACAGTCGCCGGCAAAATAGTTGCGGTAATCCTGCCAATCAGCGGCATGATTATATTCCCGCTATTTACCGTATATCTCACGAACTTCGTCACCAACTCCCTGAAAAAGAACCACGAGAACGAGTCCAACTCCTGATATGCCTGACATTTTTTCTATACCGCATGAGGATATTGCGGTGTTGCCAAAGATTTTGTATCTTTGGGGTGTGATTCAGACTATATCATCGTGAAACTAAAATATTTATTCCTTTCCACCATTTGCCTCATCGGCTTGCATTGCGCTAAAGCAATGACTCCCGATGAGGCTAAACAGGCTTTTGCGCAGGGGCTCTATGCCGAAGCGGCGCCGGAACTGAGGGCGATTGCCGACAAAGCGCCGAAAAATGCGGCGGCAAATACCATGGCGGGAGTCGCACTGGCAAAAATCGGCGACTTCAAAGCCGCCCGAACATATCTTGCCCGTGGCACTAATGAGGCTAAAATCACACTCGCAGAAATAGAGTTTGACGAATACCGCTTCGACGAAGCGGAAGAAATTCTTGACAAATACACTGCCGCGCAGAAAAAAGCCAGAAAACCTGTAAGCGAAGAAGCGGATGCACTCATGGAGCGTATCGAAACTGCAAAAGCGATGCTTGACAGGGTCGAGAAAATTGTAATCATAGACAGCATCGCTGTGCCAAAGGAGAATTTCTTTGAGGCATACCGTCTGGCAGCCTCTGCCGGAAGCATCCAAGGCGCGCAGTCACTTTCCCGCCGTTTAAATCCCGCAGAAGGTTCCACTGCATTCACTTCCGACAACAGCTCCACCCTTATCTGGGGCACTCCCGAGGATGACCATATCCGGCTTGCACAGACCTGGCAGCTTGCCGACGGCTCATGGGAGGAGCCGACAATGCTCGGGAGCGCGCTGAATGAAGGCGGCGATGCCAACTTCCCGTTCCTGATGAGCGACGGGATAACACTTTACTTTGCGAACAACGGCGAAAACTCACTTGGAGGCTACGACATTTTCATCTCCCGTTTTGACGGTGAGAAATTCCTTCAACCGCAAAATATCGGCATGCCCTACAACTCTCCTTACGACGATTATCTGCTTGCAATCGACGAGGAAACCGGAATAGGCTGGTGGGCAACCGATAGGAACCGTCTCGGTGACTATATCACTATCTACAAATTTATTCCGCAGGAATTGAGAATCAATTATCCGGTAGACACCGAAAATCTCGGTGGACTTGCACGGCTTACCGATTACCGCAGGACATGGGATTACGGTAAGGACTACTCCGATTTGATTGCGGCATCTGAACGGATTAAAGAGGTCAAGGAGTATGCAGAACCGGAACTTGTGATACCGATGCCGGACGGCAGGCTGCTAACCCCAAAACAGCTTAGGTCCTCTCAAGCGCGTGCTCTCGCAGGGCAATACGTTTCACGCATCGAACAGCTTGAAGAAAAAGAAGCATCACTCGCCAGGCTGCGGAAGGAATACTCACATGGAAACCGTTCAGGCTCCGGCGCGATACTTGATGCGGAAGCGAATATAGAGAGGCTCAGGAATGAGATAGCATCTTTGCGCAACCGTATAGTAAACGCGGAAATGCCGGCTCAATAAACGGTTCCGCTACATTCACAGAATCAATCATTTACATTTTATATCTTATGGAACTAACTGTTATTATACTTGCTGCTGTAGCGTTGCTGCTGCTATGCATATTCTTCTACTATGTGCCGTTCTTCCTATGGATAAGCGCAAGGGTGAGCGGTGTGCGCATCTCGCTCATGCAACTTGTGCTTATGAGAATCCGCAAAGTGCCGGTAGGCACAATTGTCCAGGCGATGATTGAAGCCCACAAGGCTGGTCTGCACGATGTTTCCCGCGATGACCTTGAAGCCCACTATCTTGCCGGAGGCAATGTTGAGAAAGTCGTCCATGCCCTTGTTTCAGCGTCAAAAGCAAACATTGACCTCGGATTCAAAATGGCTACCGCAATCGACCTTGCCGGACGCGATGTTTTCCAGGCGGTGCAGATGAGCGTTAACCCGAAAGTTATTGACACTCCGCCGGTTACAGCTGTAGCCAAAGACGGTATCCAGCTGATTGCCAAAGCGCGCGTTACCGTACGCGCCAATATCAAGCAGCTTGTCGGCGGTGCGGGAGAGGACACAGTGCTTGCGCGAGTAGGCGAAGGCATTGTATCTTCAATCGGTTCATCCGAAAGCCACAAGCAGGTGCTTGAAAATCCTGACAGCATATCCAAACTGGTGCTCCGCAAAGGTCTTGACAGCGGCACTGCATTTGAAATCCTGTCAATTGACATCGCCGACATCGACATAGGCAAGAATATCGGTGCGGCGCTTCAGATTGACCAGGCGCAGGCTGACAAGAACATCGCGCAGGCAAAAGCTGAGGAGCGCAGGGCTATGGCTATCGCGCTTGAGCAGGAGATGAAGGCAAAAGCACAGGAAGCGAGAGCAAAAGTCATCGAGGCTGAAGCTGAACTGCCTAAGGCAATGGCAGAAGCATTCACCTCCGGCAATCTCGGCATAATGGATTACTACCGCATGAAAAATGTGCAGGCGGATACCAATATGCGCGAAACAATCGCATCACCGGTAAGCCAACCCACGAAATAAGCCTATCTGCCGCATGCATGCTTTTTTGATTGCGCTCGCCGTGCTTATCGGCGGATATTTCGTTTACGGCGCGTTGGTAGATAAAATTATCGGCACCCGCTCCGACACTCCTATGCCGGCACATACCATGACCGATGGCGTGGACTATATGCCTATGCCTACATGGAAAGTATTCTTAATCCAGTTTCTCAACATCGCCGGCCTCGGGCCGATTTTCGGCGCCATCATGGGCATAATGTTCGGTCCGGCAGCATTTCTTTGGATTGTGCTCGGCACGATATTCGCCGGCGCGGTTCATGATTTCCTTTCCGGAGTGATTTCCATCAGAATGGGCGGTGCATCACTTCCCGAGATTGTGGGACATGAACTCGGCACAGGAGTAAAACAGGTGATGAGGGCATTTTCAGTAGTGCTGCTTGTGCTGGTCGTGGCTGTTTTCGTGCTCACTCCCGCCGACCTCCTCGCCTCTATGACTCCGTCATGGCTTGACCGCTCGGTCTGGGTCGCGATCATACTCGGTTATTACATACTCGCTACGTTACTCCCCATTGACAAGGTTATTGGCAACTTATATCCCCTCTTCGGGTTCGCGCTCCTCTTTATGGCTGTGGGGCTTCTCGGTTACCTCCTTTTTTCAGGCATAGACATCCCTTCCGGATTTGAAAACGGCATAGGCAACCGCTTTTCCGGCGACCAGTCGGTGCATCCCATTTTCCCGATGATGTTTGTGAGCATCGCCTGCGGTGCGATATCCGGCTTCCATGCCACCCAATCGCCTATGATGGCAAGATGCCTTACAAATGAGAAGCTTGCCCGTCCGATATTCTACGGAGCAATGGTAACAGAAGGCATTGTGGCGCTGATATGGGCTGCCGCGGCAATTGCGTTTGCCGGAAGCTATGACCAACTCGGTCAGTACATGGCTGAGCATGGCAACAGCGCCGGAACTCTCGTCAAGGAGATTTCAGTCACATGGCTTGGCACCGCAGGAGGCATCCTTGCTCTCCTCGGAGTAATCGCAGCACCGATAAGCACCGGAGACACGGCTCTGCGCAGTGCGCGCCTCATTGTTGCCGATTTCCTGAAAATCAAGCAGAAGACTTTCATCAAAAGGCTTCTCGTGTGCATACCGTTGTTTGTCGCCGCATTTGTACTGATGTTCATTGACTTCAATGTGCTCTGGAGATACTTTGCATGGAGCAACCAGACCCTTGCGGTGTTTACCCTCTGGGCTGTGACAGTTTACCTGGCGCGGCACAACAAAGCATATATTGTCAGCCTGCTGCCTGCGCTTTTCATGACGGCGGTAAGCGTCAGCTACCTGCTTTTTGCAAGGCGTCCCGAAGGATTCGGGCTATCCATTTCCATAGCTGTCGCAGCAGGAATACTTGTGGCGACGGCGTTCCTCGCGCTATTTCTGCGGTGGAAAAGCAAACAGCCGAAACAATTAGTGACAGAATAGCGATTGCTTATGGTTGACTTCAAGAGTATTACCGACACCACCGACAATTATAATTTCCATTCCCATACGCAGTTTTGCGACGGAAGAGCGGATATGGCGGAGTTTGCGAAAGCGGCTGCCGACAGCGGATTCACCCACTACGGTTTCTCCCCTCACTCACCGATACCATTCGAGTCGCCGTGCAATATGGATTTTGAAAAAGTCGATGACTACATAGAGGAGTTCAACCGACTTAAGAAGCTATATTCCGACCGGTTGAAACTATATTGCGCGATGGAGATTGACTATATCGGCAAGCAATGGGGACCCGCAAATCCATATTTCAACACTCTTCCGCTTGACTACCGCATCGGGTCAGTCCATTTCATCCCCTCGGCAGAAGGGATGGTTGATGTTGACGGACGCTTCGAGTCATTCAAAAAGAAGATGGAGCGCTATTTCGACAACGACATCCGCGGAGTCGTCGAGAGTTTTTATGCGCAGACAAATGATATGATTTCCGCCGGAGGATTCGATATTATCGGTCACTTCGACAAAATAGGTCACAATGCCGCGCATTTCTCTCCGGGAATTGAGGAGGAGAAATGGTACGAAACTCTGGTGCATGACACCATTGACAATATCTTAGCTTCCGGCGTGACTGTCGAAATAAATACAAAGGCTCTTGCCGACCATCGCCGTTTTTTCCCGTCCCGGAAATATTGGAAAAGGCTGCTTGACGCCGGAGTGACAATCGTTGTCAACAGCGACGCCCATTATCCCGAACTCATTGACGCGGGACGCCGTGAAGCACTTGGACTCATACATACCCGCAGCATTTAATATCCGATCTATGAAAAAATTCGCCCAAAGGAATTTTAACAATGCAATAGATATCTTCTATATGGTGATTATAGGCATATCTATAGTTGCACTCATAATTAATATCACGTTGCTTGGAATGATTCTATGGTCCGCATACCATGATGTGGAGGTAGGACATCTGGTTGATAGTGCCATCAATGTACTGCATACTCAAGAATGGGACTGGATTGCAGTAACTATTGCGTGCATTTCTCTCTTTTTCGCAAGTGTGACTTTTTATTCGCAACGGAAGACAGAGAAAAACACCATGAAGATAACACCTGAAAGCCAACGGCAAATCCTTAAAGATCTTATCAGGCATTATTACAGGAACCTCATCATTATCACCGCGGTTGAAAATAAAATCAACAACCGCTATGATGAACTGTACCCCTCGGAGGAACATCTGCTGAAACTCGCAGTATGTCTGGAGGATTTGCATCCGGCGGCTTTTTACAACCAAGCGGCGCATTACCAGGAAATACACAATCTTACTGCCAAAATGCGTAATTTCAATATAGAATTGGATACCGCAACCAAGCATCTGTGCTCTGCTGTGATTCCTGCACAAATCAAGAAACATGATTTTGCAACCTTAAAGTTCAAAATGTCTTTTCTTGCCAAAGAGACTTTCGGTACAATAGAAAAGATATGGTCAAATAGAAGCCAAAATATTCGCAAACTTCTGAATAATAAGGATAAGGATCAAAATGGCCCGGCTAATAGCGGAGCTAATTTCAATGAAGTGAGGGATATGCTGTTAAGCGCGGCAATGTCCTATAATTCCGCTGACCTCGCCAAGTTGAATGACAAACTGAGAAACAAGGAGATAGATCTGAATTGCATACCTTCTGACGGAGAGAAAAATTTCTTCGTAAATTTCTTTTCCGGTGATGATTTGACCCGTAAAAAATTTGTGGACCTTACCAACAAACAAATTTATATTGAAATGACCGCCAGGAGTAATCCGGACGACCCGTATTCAGAAAAACTGACCCTTATCCCATTTCCAAAGGATAAGACAAACAATATTATATAGTGGTTGCTATGGTTGAAACGGAACTTGACCGCACAAAGCGTCCGCCACTATTCGCTCCCGCACCGGCACCACTGCCGGAGCTTCGCACGGTTATGCTTGACAACCGCATTCCGCTGAAAATATATGACCGCCCGGATATGGGACTGGTGAATATCACGGCTATAAACCGCGGAGGAATCGCGGAGGCAAAAGCGCCGCAAACTGCAATCATTGCTGCGGAGATGCGGCGCTTCGGGTCAGGGACACTTTCGGCAGAAGAGATTGCAAAGCAGCTTGACATGAATGGCGCGTGGCTCAAAACCACTGTATCATCCCACTACACTTCCACCAATTTCTTCATGCTGGCAGACAGAGCAAAAGCGGTGCTCCCGATTGCTTCGGAGGTAGTGATGCATCCGCTTTTCCCGGAACATGAAACAAAAATAATTGCGAACCGTAAAGCGGAAGAGCGCGAAATTGCGCAGACCACCGAACTGTTCAAGGTCAATACTCGAAGTTCAGAGCTCGCATACGGCAAAAACCATCCTCTTGCAAAAGAGGTATATGCCGATGATTTCCGCTCAGTAAAGCCGGAAGAGCTTTCAGAATTTTTCACCCGTACCCAACATCCTGCAAATTTATGCCTTTACGCCTTCGGCAGGATAACCCCGGAGATTGAAAACCGGATAAACCGCGCATTCGGTAATATTCCGGAGAGTAAACCGTTAACTCCCCTGAATATCATACCTTTTACGCCTCAAGTAAAAGGATATTACGAACATATACCTGTAGCTGACTCCTCACAGAGCGCACTGTCGGTTACAATTCCCACTATAGGACGGTCACACCCCGACTATCTTGCGTTGCGTCTTGCCGTGATGGCACTCGGTGGTTATTTCGGCAGCCGGCTTTCACTGAATATCCGCGAAGAAAAAGGAATGACATACGGTGTGAGGGCATCTCTTCTGGGATTCAGCGAAGGCAGCACAGCTATGATAACCACCCAATGCGACGCATCATACGTAAATCCGGTCAGGGAGGAGATAGATAAAGAGATTGAACGGCTCGCCACTGTACCCTTAACTCCCGAAGAGCTTAAGCGGCTGCGCCTTGCTGAAATCGGCACGCTAATTGACACCACCGACTCCCCGGACACCATTATCGGCTTTCATCAGACAATCCACACCGCCGCTTTGCCGCAAGACTATTTCAACAGGAGAATCAATGCAGTAAACGCAATAAACTCTGACACAATAATGCGTGTTGCCGCAGAGCACCTCACCCCTTCCAACGCTATAACCATCTCCGCCGGTCTCCCCCTCTAACCACCAGAATTACTACATTACAAATAAAACAACTCACTCAAAGAGCGCTACATTGCGAAAACTTTTATATATTTGCACTGTCACTGCGATAATTGTGGCGACAGACATATAAAGAAAAGCGTTTCGCACTTTCTTGTGGAGAATCTGGACAATTCATCGGCAATAGAAAGCATAGACGCTCTTCTTAGGAGTAGTCATATATGTACCCGACATATACTGCCCCTAAGTGTGAGTTGTTTTTGTGACTATCATTGCCGGGCAGTCCAGAGCCTTCTACAAGTAGTCGAATAAGGCTCACACTTTTTCTTTATTGTCTTTTCTAATCCCTTTAGTACAGCTATCTGAGCCTTAAGCTTTTATCTACATAACGCAGTTATGTTTCAAACCATAGCTCAACATGGCTATCATTAAAAAAATCAAGTTTTTGCATAGGCGTATACTTATAGCCTGTGCCGCAATCCTGATTGCGACATCAGGGTATGCACGTAAGGTAACGGTTGATAACGCACTATCCACCGCATCCAAGTTGCTTTCTTATCCGGAAATAATCAATCCGGCAACTCCTTTAAGCAGAGCAGAAACTAAGGATAAGGCTTACTATGTGTTTAGAGGGGATGATAACAAAGGATTTGCCATAATCGGTGCGGACGACAGGCTTCCCCGAATAATCGGTTACTCCGATACCACTACATTTAATCCCGATAATCTGCCGCCGCAACTTAGCGCGATGCTTGATTCACTCGATACTGCACTTGCAAGAATGGACAACACAACACCGGTTCATACATCATGGCTTGCAGAAATCCAAAATGTGACAGAGGGGAAACTATTACATACGGCAAACTGGGCTCAAGATGCCCCATATAATAACGCCTGCCCCAAAATTGATGGAAAACCGACTTTAGCCGGCTGTGGTGCGGTAGCGCTCGCCATTGTAATGAAATACCATAACTGGCCCGAAAATGGAGTCGGTAAACACTCGTATTATAGCAATGGAGTAGAAATCGGATTTGATTTTGCGAATGCCGGATTTGACTTCACAAAAATACCCGATGATATCTCGCAAGCATCAGCCGAAGAAATTGAAGCTGTCAGTAAACTTATTTATGCCGCCGGAATATCGCTCGGAACAATCTATGGAGTAGAGGGAAGCACACATAGCGCGGGTGAAGAGGCACTTTCATTAAGCTATTTTTTCAATTATGCGCCTGATTGCCAGTTTATATTTAAAGACATCCACCCTGATTCTGAGTGGATACCAATGACTACAAAACAAATAGATGAAGGGCTGCCTGTTATATTCTCAGGTGCGCCTATCGGGATTCCAATGGGTCATGCATGGGTAGTTGACGGCTATAACAATGACAGAACTCTTTTTCATTGCAATTTCGGATGGGGAGGAGAAAGCAATGGATATTATGCTCTAAATGACCTTTTTGGTTTTTATCATTGTGACGGAATGACATTCAATGTAAAACCGAATAAGGAAAATACTCCAAATCCGGGTTCGCAAATTATGCGCGATCCCAATAGTTTTTCTAATCCTGGGATCAAAGTGTCTGTACCTGAAATAAAAACAGGAGAACCATTTGAATTTTCAGTTGAGGGATGGAGGACGTTGGCTTTAGAAGATGACATATATAAACGGGTCGCTTTGGTTGATGATGCCGGCAATTTGAAGGAGGTACTCTATGAAACAGAGGAGCACTGGGTAAAAAACCTAGCTATGCCATCTCCTATTTTCTCCGGGGAATTTAATATTGCAAATATCGTGTCCACTACACCTGACTTGCTACCAAGCGATAAAATTCAATTGTTTATAAAAAGGGGGGAAGCCGGAGAATGGATGCCGGTTACAAGCACTTTAGATGGTAAATCATATTGCAGTATCTCAGGACATGATTGTGCAACAAATAAAATGACATACCATATAGCTGATGGTGTCAAGGCAAGATTAAGTCAAAAATCACCACAAGGCAATGAGTTTGAGATTAAGGACGGCGAAGAAATTATCACATTAAATAAGAGCGCCACCTTAAATATCAGCGCTATCAATCCCAATCCGGAATACCGTATCAGGTTCTCTATCAATGGACAACACCGGTATAACATAAATTATATGTACTCTGATTGGTATATTTTAGGATATTATAATCAAGCGAACAATATCAATTTGGTTTTCTCAAATAAAAAATTGAATGACTATGATGTTAAAATTGATTATATAAAAATAGCACCACCGATAGCAATTAAACTTAATGAAGCAGGTACATTGCATACAATTATATCTAAGGAGGAGGCAGAAACAATAACCAATCTTACCCTTACAGGTAATATTAATGCCACGGACATATGGTATATCTCCGATTATTTCCCAATTTTGGAATATCTGGATCTTTCAAAAGCTAATATCAAGCAGTGCCAGATTACGGAATTCCCGGCATATATCGCCCCGATGAATCCTTCTACTATACAAAAGGAGAATACATTGCCTGAATTCGGATTGGTAGATATATGGGCTTTACAGGAAATAAAATTACCGGAATCATTGGAAGTTATTGGCGGTTGGGCATTAAGCTATTGTAACCAGCTCAAAAGACTTGAATTACCTGAAAAAATTAAAGAAATAGAACATTTCGGAAATGACAAGAATATGTTATGGCTTGATGATCACCTTCAAAAAGTCATATCACATAATCCTATACCTCCTGTTGTCGGGGAGGGTATGAGTATTTTCCATTCGGGAACTGATCAAACCCTTATTAACGGAACCTTATTTGTTCCGGCACAAAGTGTTGAACTGTATAAAACAGCAAATGGGTGGAAATCTTTTCATAATATCTATCCACTGGATACTTGCTTCATAAAATTGGATAAGACAAATATAGATTTATCCGAACTTACGTCCGAAATTATTTCAGCAAAAGTCATATATCAAGGAAATGATCCTGAACTTACATGGACTATAAGCAATCCTGAAGTTGGTTCTATACAGGAAATTGAGAATGACTTAATCAGTGTCATCGGGCATAAGAACGGCACAACTACCATTACCGCGTCTGCGGTGATTGAGGGTAAGACTATTACCGCAGAATGCGTCGTTACGGTAACCGGAATCGAGCCTCAACGGTCCATAGGCATAGAGAATCACCCTGAACCAATTGAAGCGGGAAAGACCCGGCAGATGAACGCATGGATTATAGAAGATGAGGTCGCCAAGCCACTGAATGAGAATATACTGTGGAGCTCTTCGGATGAGAAGATAGCGTCAATCGACAACACCGGAATGCTGAAAGCGGTTGACGCCGGGCAAGCTACAATCCGAGCCACTGCGGCATTCAATCCTGAACTTTACATCGAATCTATTGTCACTGTCATAGAAACTTCCGGAATAGATGGCATAAAAGATGACATTGACAGCATCCGAGTGGAAGGCAATGAAATTATTGTACCTGCAAACTGCACTATCTTCGATATCAGCGGAAGAAAAGTGAATGGGAAAAGCCTTAAACCGGGAATCTACATTGTCAAGACTCCGACTAAGTCTATAAAAGTCATTGTCAGGTAGACAGCGTAGAATTATACTAATAATTGCATATAGGCGGGCTCCGGTGGGGGGGTACCGCCTATATTTTTTGTCCGATAAAGCTTTTAGCAAAATAAAATAATATAGTTGGCGTATGGTACAGGAGTCAAACCTTTTGGGTAATAGCATTATCGGTTAAGAGGGAATCGGGTAGGTCGGAAAACGAAGTAAGTTTTCTGACCTACTTTCGTTTTCCTTC
>CAMWQE010000031.1 GCA_947176335.1 uncultured Porphyromonadaceae bacterium
TGAATTCCGGTGCAAAGGTAAAAGCTACTATCCGGACGCGCTCTCCGGCGCGTCTCTGCTCCTCCACTGTATCTGTTATATTGAGCGCGGGACGCGCGATTCTGTGTATAACCCCTGGCGACCGTCAGGAAGCCTGGGGACGGAGAGGCGATGTCATCCTCCACTTTTCACTCCTCGCCGCCCGCAAATTTGCATTGCCAACTGAAAACCATTATCTTTGCACTTTCAAAATGCCATCCGGCAAAAAAGCTATAGCAATGAAACATAAATTCACTGAATACAACCGCTTTAACCTTTCTGACATCAACAAGGAGGTGCTTGAGCAGTGGAATGCGCAGGGACTCTTTGAGCGTAGTGTAAAAGAGCGTGAGGGATGCCCCTCGTTTGTTTTTTATGAAGGGCCCCCATCCGCAAACGGAATGCCCGGCATACACCATGTCATGGCGCGTACCATCAAGGACATCTTCTGCCGCTACAAGACCATGAAAGGCTTCCATGTGAAGCGCAAAGCCGGTTGGGACACCCACGGGCTGCCGGTTGAGCTCGGTGTGGAAAAGAGCCTCGGTATCACCAAGGAAGATATCGGGCATAAGATTTCAGTGGACGACTATAACGCCGCTTGCCGTGCGGAGGTGATGAAATACACCAAAGAGTGGGAAACCCTCACCAACTCTATGGGCTACTGGGTGGACATGACCGACCCGTATATCACCTACGACAACCGTTACATCGAATCTGTGTGGTGGCTTCTCCGCCAGCTTTACGACAAAGACTATCTATACAAAGGATACACAATCCAGCCATATTCGCCCGCCGCAGGCACAGGACTCAGCACCCATGAGCTCAACCAGCCCGGATGCTACCGCGATGTTAAGGACACCACCTGCATCGCCCAGTTCCCCGTCACTTCACCCACACCCGAAATGACCGGCTGGGGAAATCCTTACTTCCTCGCGTGGACAACTACCCCCTGGACCCTTCCCAGCAACACCGCGCTTGCTGTAGGTCCGTCCATTGAATATGTGATAGCACGCACTTACAATCCCTATAGCGGTGAGCCCGTGACAGTTGTGCTTGCAGAAGCACTCGTTTCCTCTGTCCTCGGGGCTAAAGGTGCCGAGCTCCCCCTTGAAGAGTACAAGAAGGGCGACAAGGTAATCCCCTACTCTATCGTAGCAAAGGTCAAGGGTTCTGACCTCGTAGGCATAACATACCGTCAGCTCATCCCCTGGGTTAATCCCGGCGAAGGCGCGTTCAGGGTTATCCCCGGTGACTATGTGACTACTGCGGACGGCACCGGCATAGTGCATATCGCAGGCACATTCGGCGCAGACGACCTCAGGGTGTCACGCCAGAACGGGGTGCCCCCCCTCCACCTCATTGACAAAGACGGCAATATCCGTCCTATGGTCGACCTCACCGGCAAATTCTATCTCCTTGACGAGCTTGACCCGGAATTTGTTAAAGAGAAAGTTGATGTCGAGGCATACACTCCCTGGCAGGGCAAGTTCGTGAAAAACGACTACAATCCCGAAGCGACCCCGCAGACAGAAACCCTCGATATTGGGATATGCATGATGCTCAAGCAGCAGGGGCTCGTATTTAAAATCGAGAAGCACACCCACAGCTACCCCCACTGCTGGAGAACAGACAAGCCTGTCCTATACTACCCGCTTGACAGCTGGTTTATCCGCACCACCGCTGCGCGCGAGAAGCTCATGGACCTCAACACCACTATCAAATGGAAGCCACAGAGCACCGGCACCGGACGCTTCGGCAAATGGCTCGAAAACCTCCAGGACTGGAACCTGTCACGCAGCAGGTACTGGGGCACCCCGCTGCCTATCTGGAGGACAGAGGACGCTTCCGAAGAGATTTGCATCGACTCGGTGGAGACACTCTTCAACGAAATCGACAAAGCTGTTGCAGCAGGAGTGATGAAGAGCAATCCTTACCGCGACAAAGGATTCGTGCCCGGCGACTACTCCAAGGAAAACTACGACAAGATTGACCTCCACCGTCCGTATGTCGATGATATAATCCTCGTGTCACCCTCCGGCAAGCCGATGAAGCGTGAAACCGACCTGATTGACGTTTGGTTTGACAGCGGCTCCATGCCATACGCACAGATTCACTATCCCTTTGAAAACAAAGAGGCTTTTGACAACGGTGAACTCTTCCCCGCCGACTTCATTGCCGAAGGTGTCGACCAGACAAGAGGATGGTTCTTTACCCTTCATGCAATCGCCGGAATGGTGTTTGGCGACAAATCCTACAAGGCGGTCGTGTCAAACGGTCTTGTCCTCGACAAGGACGGCAACAAGATGTCCAAGCGCCTCGGCAACGCCGTAAACCCCTTCGAGGCTATTGAGAAATTCGGCTCGGACCCGCTCCGCTGGTACATGATTGCAAACTCATCTCCGTGGGACAACCTCAAGTTTGATGAGGCAGGAGTGCAGGAAGTGGCGCGTAAGCTTTTCGCAACACTCTACAACACATACTCTTTCTTCGCCCTATACGCCAATGTTGACGATTTCGACCCTGAAACTCCTCAGGTTCCGGTTGAAAACCGTCCTGAAATCGACCGTTGGATTCTCTCACTCCTCAATTCGCTCATTGAAGAGGTGGATACCGACCTCAACGACTACGAGCCCACCAAGGCGGCAAGGGCTATCAACGATTTCGTGTGCGATAACCTCAGCAACTGGTATGTGCGCCTAAACCGCAAGAGATTCTGGGGCGGAGAGATGAACGAGGACAAACTCAGCGCTTTCCAGACACTTTACACCTGTCTGCGCACTGTGGCGCTCCTCATCGCTCCCGTGGCACCGTTCTATGCCGACAGGCTGTATGCCGACCTCAACCCCGGCGCCCCGTCGGTGCACCTCGCCCACTTCCCCGGAGCGGACACTGCGCTTATCGACAAGGAGCTTGAAGAGAGGATGCACCTTGCACAGACTGTCACATCTATGGTGCTCGCACTCCGCAGGAAAGCGGCTATAAAGGTGCGCCAGCCCCTGCAGGCAATAATTGTCCCCGCCCTCAATGATGAGATGGCGCGCGACCTTGAGAAAATCAAATCCTTGCTGCTAAGCGAAGTCAATGTCAAGGAGCTGCGCATAGTTGACGCTACCGGCGATGGAATGCTTGTCAAGAAAGTGAAACCCGACTTTAAGAAACTCGGTCCGAAATTCGGCAAAACAATGAAACAGGTTGCCGCTGCGGTGCAGGCAATGACGCAGCAGCAGATTGCCGAACTGGAGAAAGAGGGCGCGGTTACACTTGACGCTGCAGGAACTCCCGCTGTCATCGAGAAAGCCGACGTGGAGATTATCTCCCAGGATATCCCCGGATGGCTTGTGGCAAATGAAGGCACTGTGACCGTGGCACTTGATGTCACTATAACCGACGAGCTAAAAGCGGAAGGAATCGCACGCGATATTGTAAACCGCATCCAGAATATCCGCAAGAGCCGCGGCTTCGACATCACCGACAGGATTACTCTTGTTTTCGAGCCCAACGCCGAAACCGACAAGGCGATTGACAGCTACTCTGACTATATCGCACGTCAGGTGCTTGCCGACACAATAACTGTTGCACCCGTTGAAAACCTCTCCGGCACAGAAGCGCTCGATCTTGACGGAGTGATTGTAAACGTCGCTGTCAACAAAGCATAATTTACCGACCATGAACGATAAGAAAACACGATATTCCGACGAGGAACTTCAGGAGTTCAAGGACCTCATCCTTGAAAAGCTTGAAAAAGCGAAACGCGACTATGAGTTGCTGAGGGCGGACATCACCAACACCGAAGGCAATGACATAGCCGACACATCCCCCACATTCAAGATTCTTGAAGAGGGAGCCAGCACCCTTGGCAAAGAGGAGACCGGAAGGCTTGCCCAAAGGCAGATGAAATTCATCCAGCACCTTCAGGCTGCACTCGTGAGAATCGAGAACAAAACCTACGGAATCTGCCGTGCCACAGGACAGCTCATCCCCAAGGAGCGGCTGCGCGCTGTGCCCCATGCAACCCTCGGTATTGACCAAAAGAACCTCAACAACCATTGATGAAATCGCATAAAGGAATCGTGGCGCTCGCAGTCATCCTGATTGTGGTGCTCCTTGACCAGGCTATCAAAATCTGGGTCAAGACCCATTTCTACCTCGGGGAGGACTACCGCATCTTCAACTGGTTTCAGCTCGTGTTCGTGCAGAACAACGGCATGGCTTTCGGCATGGAGATGGGCAGCAAGCTCTTCCTCACCCTCTTCCGTATTGTTGCGGTCGGGGTGCTGATATGGATAATTATCCGAATCCGAAGCAAAGAATGGGTATCGACAGGATTTATCGTATGCATCGCCCTCATCACCGCAGGAGCGGCAGGCAACATCATTGACTGCCTTTTCTACGGGCTCATCTTCAACAACCCCTACCCTCCGCAGGTTGCCGTCCTTTTCCCGGAGGGAGGTGGATATGCCTCGCTATTCCACGGCATGGTGGTGGATATGTTCTACTTCCCGCTTTTCAGCTTTGACTGGCCGCAGTGGATACCATGGATTGGAGGAAAAAACTTCCTTTTCTTCCAGCCAGTTTTCAACCTTGCCGATGCTGCTATTTCTGTAGGAATGATTGTGCTGATTCTCTTCTACAGCAAATACCTCACCACCGACCACTCCACTCTCACACAGCAATGAAACTGCGAAAAGGCATCCCTCTGGTCATTGCACTTGTAGCGATGTTCGCCGCCTGCTCCAAAACCCCTTCGGGTATAATCGGAAAAGAGAAAATGGCGAGGATTATCGCAGATCTCTCCATCGCCGAGGCTGTGGTGGAAAGCGATTATAAGGCTTTTCCTACCGATTCCGACAAACTTGCGCTCAAGCAGTCCATTTACATTAAAAACAAAGTCGCTCCTGAGCAAGTCGACACCTCCCTGCGGTGGTACGGGCGCAATATGGACATCCTTGTGGAGGTTTACGACCGCGCCATTGAAATGACCGAGCATGATTTAAGGGATGCTGCGCTGAGTGCCGCCGCCACTCCGGCGGTACAGTCCACCTCCATATATGCCACGGAAGGTGATTCCGTCGACCTCTGGACTTCGCAGCCAAGCCGCATTTTCGCATCCAATATGCCTACGGATATCTCAACTTTCCACCTGATATCTGACAGGAACTGGCAGGACGGAGACATTTTCACCCTCTCGGCAAGGGCTACCGGAACAAAAAGCCCTGTAATGCTTGCCATTACAGCGGAATATCAGGACGGAACGCGTGAGTATGCCACTTCAGGCTTGTCCACCTCCGGCTGGCATCGCCTGAAAATCGCATTGAATCCCGAAAAAAAGGCATCGATGGTCTACGGATACATCCTTTATACCCCGTCCGGAGATGAAGTTGTTGCGCTGGACTCTATCTCCCTTGTCAGAACCAGAGTAAGCCCTGCCGCTGAAAGCATACGCAGGAACGTCAAGTCATTTGCCAGCGATTATGAGCACCTCCATTGAGTTGCGCCCCGGAGCCGCAGTAATGGCTCACAGGATAATATACGAGGACGCCACTCACACTCTGGCAATTGCAAGGCATGAGCCGGAAGGGGCGCTCTCAATTGCGCCGTTTGACACGGAGACACACACAACAGAATTTATAAACGGAACAATAGTAATCGCCCGCACCCCGCAAGGCGGGTTTGCTTTTACCCGGTCGAAGCCTTCCGGTAAAGGAGCACAGCGATAATCGCATAAAGGATATTCGGAATCCACATCGCCACCATCGGGCTCGTGTAACCGCTCACTGCGAAGGTAGATGTCACCGTCATGAACAGGATGTAGCTGAAACTCAGCACAAGCCCTATGCCGATGTTGATTCCCATGCCGCCTTTCACCTTGCGGCTGCTGAGCGACATGCCGATAACTGTAAGGATAAACGCTGCAGCGGTTATGGCGAAGCGGCGATGATACTCTATCTCAAATGATTTGATATTCGCCACTCCACGCTCCTTCTGGCGCGTGATGTATTCGTCAAGCGCAGGAGTGGTAAGCATCTCCTGGTCATTTGCCGCGATAAGGAAATCACGCGGCTCGATTGCAATCACAGTATCCAGGCGCGTGCCGCGTGTAATCACTTCGCGGCTACCCTTCAGGTCACGGATCATATAGTCGCGCACCGTCCAGTTATATAAGGTGTCGTAATGTATTGTCTGCGCGGTCAGCCTGCTCACAAGCTTCTTGTCCTTGAAAGTCTCGAGCGAGAACCTGTAGCCGGTCTTTGCAAGATTGTCATAACGGCTCATATAAGCGATAACTCCGGGACTCACCTGAAGCTGTATATTGCTGCCGTATGTCACCGCCTTGTTTCTCACGTATGTGTTCTGGTAAGCGATGCGCTTGACATTGGCGGGAGGAATGATGTAGCTTGACAACACGAAAGTAGCCGCCGCAATAACGGCAGCGCTCACCATGTAAGGCACAAGCAGCCTGCGGTAACTCATTCCGGTGCTGAGCATCGCGATTATCTCGCTGTTGTCGGCAAGTTTGGAAGTGAAAAAGATTACCGCGATGAATGTGAACAGCGGGCTGAACTGGTTGGCGAAATAAGGCAGGAAATTCACGAAATAATCGAAAATGGTTTCCTTGAGCGGAGCCTTAAGGAACGCGTCAAGCTTCTCGTTGATGTCAAACATCACCGTTATGGCGAGAATCAGCACTATAGCGAAAACGTATGTGCCGAGAAACTTGCGTATTATATACTTGTCAAGGATAATCGGGAACCTCATGCCGCACTCACTTTAAAGCCTGTTTGTAACCCTCTCAACCATTTCGCGTTTCCATGTAGAGAAATCACCCGCAATTATATGTCGGCGCGCCTCACCGGTGAGCCACAGGTAGAATGCAAGATTATGCACGCTTGCAATCTGCATGGCAAGAATCTCCTGGCTGATGAACAGATGACGCAGATAAGCCTTGCTGTAGGCATGGTCCACATAGCTTGTGCCCTCCTCGTCTATCGGCGAAAAATCATCCGCCCACTTCTTATTGCGCATATTCATTACCCCACGGCTGGTAAACAGCATGCCGTTGCGTGCATTGCGTGTCGGCATCACACAATCCATCATGTCCACACCGCGGTCTATCGCCTCAAGAATATTTGCAGGAGTACCGACACCCATAAGGTATCTCGGCTTATCCTCCGGCAGGATTTCGTTGACCACCTCAATCATCTCATACATCACCTCAGTGGGCTCCCCTACTGCAAGACCGCCGATAGCATTGCCGTCAGCACCGAGGTCACTCACGAACTTCGCGCTCTCACGCCTCAGCTCAGGATAAGCGCACCCCTGGACAATCGGGAAATATGCCTGGCTGTAGCCGTAAAGACCCTCCGTTTCCTTGTAACGCTTCCACCCGCGCTCAAGCCAGCGGTGTGTAAGGTCAAGGCTCTTGCGCGCATACGCGAAATCGCTGTCACCCGGAGGGCACTCATCGAGAGCCATCATGATATCCGCACCGATAACCCTCTCTATATCCACCACATTTTCCGGAGTGAAAAGATGCTTGGAGCCATCGATGTGGCTGCGGAACCATGCCCCTTCCTCTTTCAGCTTACGGTTGGAGCTCAGGGAAAAAACCTGGAAACCGCCACTGTCCGTCAGGATTGGACGTTCCCACCCCATGAACCGGTGCAGTCCGCCCGCCTTGCGCAGAATCTCTGTGCCCGGACGCAAGTAAAGATGATAAGTATTCCCCAAAATAATCTGTGCCTTGATATCATCTGTAAGCTCATGTCGATGAACAGCCTTGACAGAGCCGACAGTGCCGACAGGCATGAACACTGGAGTCTCAATGACCCCGTGCGCCGTCCGAATCTCACCCGCGCGGGCATTGCTTCCCGGCGATTTAGCTTGCAACTGGAAATCCATACCGCAAAAGTACAAAAAAATAATGAATGAGGGGAAAAGAAAAATCTGCAATTTACTGAGATTCAATAAATTGCAGATTTTTCAAGGTGGTGCCACCAGGAATCGAACCGGGGACACAAGGATTTTCAGTCCTTTGCTCTACCAACTGAGCTATGGCACCATCATTTGTTGCTTCTCCGCACGGATGTGCCGTTGTTTGCGGTTTTGCGATGCAAAGGTAGAGGTTTATTTTGTTATATGCAAATTTTCTGCAAGTTTTTATGTGCTCTTTTCGCTAATATGCTGTTGCCCCAGTCATTAGCATCATCATTTTTCGGGGATGAGGGCGGCGATTGAGGCGACAACCGCAGCGGTAGAGAGGGTGGAGGTATCGTAGACGGCGTTGTAGTTCTTAGGGTCACCCCAGGTCTTGCCTGTGTAGTAGGCGTAGTGGTCGCGGCGGATGGAGTTGGTCTGCGCCACTGTTGCGGCTGCTTTTTCTATGGGGATTCCGTAAAATTCCACAGCGCGGCGTGCTTTGTGCTGCGGTGAGGCGTGGAGGAAGATGTGGATGCAGCCGGGACAGTCGCGGAGAACGTAGTCGGAGCAGCGCCCAACAATGACACAGGACCCTTGCTGGGCAAGGCGTCGTATCACGCGGCTCTGCGCTACGAATAGCGCGTCTTTCCTGGACATGGAACGTTCAACTGGCACGGAGAAGTCCTGGGTAATCATTTCAAAGAGCAGGGAGTGGGGTAGTTTCTGGTCGTAGGCGCGCACGGTGTGTTCGCTGAATCCGGATTCTTGCGCCACCATTTCCATCATGGCGTTGTCGTAAAACGGCACTCCGAGGCGTTTTGCAAGCATCTCCCCTATTTCATGGCCGCCGCTGCCGTATTCCCTGCCGATAGTTATGACGGTGTGCGGCGTAGGCGCGGGTACGGAGGAGGTTTCCGCTCCCTGATGTGCGGAGGGTGCTTCTTCCCATTTGTCAATGAAGCGGAGGCGCGGACGGATGAGGCGCACAAGCGGCCCGGTGAGTATAGCCACAATGATTGTGCCTTCGCGCACTCCGTCTATCCTGCCGGCGAATATCCATGAACAACCTACCGCAATGACGAGCAGGGTGACGTCAAACATGATTTTCATTGTGCCGAACTCTTTTTTGAGTTTGCGGGATGCGATGTGGAGCACATATTCGCCTGAGTTCATGCACACGTCCGCTACCACTTCGAGGGCTATGCCGAGAGCCATGAAGCAGCATCCGAGGATGCAGGAGATGAGCTTCTCGTAATATAGGGCGGGATGCCAGAATGAGAGGATAGACATCGTGATGTCGATGAACACCCCGAAGAGGAGCGACACCGGCACCTGCATCAGCAGCTCGACCTTGCTGTCCCTTATGCCCCGGCGCCCGAGCATAAGGAGCTGCGCTATTATGAGAATAGCGTTGAGGAAGATGATGTAAGTACCCATAGACAGAGCGGTGTTGAGGCTCCATACATATGGCACGCTCGATATCGGTGAGGTTCCCATCAGCGACCTTGTGACAAGGCTGACGCCGAAGGACATGATGAAGAGAGATATGAAAAAGACTATGTACCTCCTGGTTTTTTCCTGCTTGCTGCGAATGTTCCTGTCCATATCCATGTTGCCTGACGCTTATTTCTGTTCTATGCCTGTGCGCTCCCAGATGTACAGCCTGTCGGATGGACGTACTTTCGAGGGAACAGGTATTGAAATGCTCTGACCTTTCACCGCCGATTCAACCGGCTTGAGGTCGACCCTTATCTCTGAGACGGTGGTGATAATCGCGCCGGTGGTGGGCCCGGCTATTATTATCTCGTCGCCAACAGAGAGGGTGCCGTCCTCCATGAGGAACTCCGCGACCCCGATTTTGGAGAAGTAGCGCACTGCCTTTGCTGCATACTTCTTGACCCTTGTGGCGCTGGAGCCGTACTTCGCGCTCCATTCGCCAAGCCGTTGCCCGAGGTAGTAGCCGTCCCAGTAGCCGCGGTTAAATATCTTCGCGAGGTCGGTTTCAAGGCTTTCAAGGAGCTCAGGGGTAAATGTGCCGTCGCAGATAGCCCGCAGCGCGGTATCATATGCCTTTACGGCGGTGTAGACATACTCAGGCCCTCGCGCCCTGCCCTCGATTTTAAACACCGTGACACCCGCATCCACCATTTTGTTGAGGAAGTGGATTGTCTTGAGGTCTTTCGGTGACATTATGTACTTGTTTTCCACCTCAAGCTGCTCGCCGGTGTCGCGGTCGGTGACAGTGTAGCCCCTGCGGCATATCTGGGCGCACGCTCCGCGGTTTGCGCTGCTGTTGAGCGTGTGCAGGCTGAGGTAGCATTTGCCTGACACCGCCATGCAGAGCGCCCCGTGGCAGAACATCTCTATTTTCAGCGGCTTCCCCGCGGGCCCGAGTATAGGCTCTGATTCGATTGCGGTGGAAATCGCCTTCACCTGGTCGAGGTTTAGCTCCCTTGCGAGAACGATGGTGTCCGCCCACTGAGAGTAGTACCTCGCCGCCCCGGTGTTGGAGATATTGCACTGGGTGGAGATGTGCACCTCTATGCCGCGCTTCCTCGCCTCGGTGATAGCGGCGATATCCGAGGCGATTACCGCCGACACTCCCGCCTGGGCGGCGGCATCGAGAGTAGATTCGAGCGCGGGGATGTCCGCATCATATATAATGGTGTTGACGGTGAGGTAGGTTTTCACTCCGGCGGCGGAGCAGGTGGCGATAATCGCGCGGAGGTCGTCGAGGGTGAAGTTTGCCGACGAGCGGTTGCGCATATTCAGTCCCTGCACTCCGAAGTATATCGCGTCGGCTCCGGCATCAATCGCTGCGTGGAGAGCCTCGAAGCTGCCCACTGGAGCCATTATTTCAAATTGTGACCTTTCCATAGGATATGATTTTCATGCAAAATTACTAAAAATAGCTGAGATGTTCAGAAGGGATGTGGCGTGAGCCTGGGGCGCACTGGCGGCTGCGCGGGAGCTATGTGCCTTGCGATGACCGCCCGGGTTGCCTGTGCAGCGGCAAGCAGCGAGTCGGCATATTTCGCCTCGGCGGTATAGACTATCTCGGCAAGAACCGTGAGAGCCACAATCCTCTCTATGGCGGAGGCTATGCCCTGCGGACGAGCGGAGGCGCCGAGCGACAGGGTGAGGAGGCATTGCTCCGGTGAGCCTCCGGTGGCGGTGAGGGCGCCGGCGGAGAGGGCGAAGGATTCTATCTCGGACCGCACGAGGAGCATCAGCGCGGCAGACTGCGCGGCGGTGAGGAGCGTGGGTGTGGTAGCCGGGTCGATATGGTGGAGCGTGGACCGGGCATATATTTCGGAGCAGATGCGCTCCGGCGACAGGGTTAGTGTGGTTGTTGTCATAGCGGTAGTTAAATTGAAAGGTTCAACGTGGGGCGGAGTTCATTCAGAGCCGGAATCCTTGTCCGTATCTTTTTCATTCTCCTTCTGTTTCTCTTTTTTCTTCTGTTTCTGCTTCTGCTTAATCTTGCCTACAGTGCGTGTGTTGAGCGCAAGGTAGTTTCTCGACTCGATAAACGACTCGAATGAGCCGAAGATGTCGCCGAGCGCCATTTCGGAATTATCCCGGAGCATATTGTATAGCGACACCGAGGCGTTTGGCGAAAGGGTCTGCCCGGCAAGCGACGGCGACACACCGGAGATGCGGTTCATCAGGTCAATCTGCGTGGAGAGCAGCTTGTGCGCCTCATCGGTGGCGCCGGATGTGACAATCTGCTTGGGCATATCGTTTGTGCGGTTGGAGGACTTGTAGGGTATCACTCCCCTGCAGTCGCTCCACAGGTCGGCTATGTCGAACCAGCTGAAATCGTCCGGTTTCCTGTCCTCGGGGAAGAGGAGCACCCCTTTGGCGCTGCTCTGCATGATGTGGTCTATGAGGGTGACCATGCGGTTGACATACTTCTGCTGGTCGATTATGTCCTCCACGAAAGGGTGGATGCAGCCGTCGGTGAGCGGGTAGAGCTTCACCGCAAAGGGATGATAGCCGTGGGTGTAGGGCGATGTGAAGCGGTCGAGCAGCACCCCTTCGGTGGTAATCCAGCGGCACACCCAGCGCACCGTGGGGAAATTGGTATAGACAACCTTGTCGGCATCAACCCTCTTTTTGTTGATTTTCTTTATTTTCTCCTTGCGGTCCTCGTGGGACATGAAGAATGACTGCGTCACAGGGTCGTATGCCTTCAATGCGCGGACCGATTCGAGAGTCCAGATTTCTATGAGCCTGCATTTGCCCTCGGCGGGGGTGAGAAACGGGTCTGACTCCATGTCGGTGAATGACTGCATCATGGCGTTACTGCGGTTTTCGTCGGGGAGCTGATTCACTTGACCTTTACCATTCATACTGAATCTGCTGTGGACTTCTGCCGGGCTCATGTCGTGCAGCATACCTATTATCTCAATGTCATTGCCTCTCGGGTCTCTGAAGCGGTTCACAAAAAATCTGTCCGGCGGCACATTGTCAATCCACACCCCGCGTCCCTGCGGGCGCCTCTCCTCCACCACCCTCTGGATAGCGCAGCCGGAGATGAGAAACTCCTCGAAAGCCCTGGTGTCGAGCTCGGACAGGTTGTTGATTTTCACTGTTTCCCTCATGTCCCTGCGGTAGCCTTTGGCGTAGTTCCTGCGGTACATTCCCACCACTGTCTTGACTATCTGGCGGATGAGGTTGTTTGTGAGGGGGCGGCATCCGGAGCGCTCCGCCCACTCTTTGTCGGTGAGGGTTTCGCCGGAGGGTGTTGTGGAGCTGTCGCCCCACTGGTCGCCGTAGGCAAACCTCATGAACCTCCTGCGGTCCTCCCTTATCTTCGCCCCCGCCTTCCAGGCGTTGTGGGCGATGCCCAGGAAGGTCTGTCCCTCCTGTTTGCTGTGTGTCATATTCATAGGCTGTTGTTTTTCTTTAAGTTGTAAATAAAATCGGTTTTCGCCATCATTGCCACGAGGCGCGGCGTGAGGCGGTAGGTGCCTTTTGAGGGCGCTTCCACTCCCGTGAGGCAGTCAAGGGTGTGGGTTGCCCCGGCAGGCGCCGGGTATAGCGTCAGGTTGCCGTCGGATCGGAGCACCGCTACCGGGCTCTGCGGCGTTGCCGCCGTGAAAGGGTTATGCTGCCTTGCCGCCAAGGGATGCGACTGCTCCACTATCGCCGCCGGCGCATCCCATGCCTCGAGCTTCACCGCCACCGGGCGGAGGCATTTCGCGGGCATCCTCACCATAATGGCGCCTGAGGGGAGGATTTCCAGCGCCGCCGAAGCGGAGAAGTCGGCAAGGGGGAGCTCGTCGGCAGGGAGGGTAAGGAGCATTTCGGAGTACCAGGCATCTATCTGCGCGGCAAGCAGCGCGTCCAGTTGCGGCTCGGTGCGTTGTATCTGTCCCTGCGGTGTGCCCGAGAGGGGCTCCCACCCGTGGAGCAGTTTCCAGCGGGCGAGAATTTCCTCAAGGGTCATCAGAATATAAGGTGGATTCATAGCTTTGACTGATAAAGGTTCAAGTGAAAATGCCGGTGTCAGGCGCGGATTACGCGCACATGGGCGAGGGGGTTTCTGAGCACAAGGCAGCTCGCCTCGGTGATTACCACCGCCTCGGTGTTTCGCGTACCCGCCCTCTTCATGTCTATCTTCTCAGCCTTCATCGGCTGGTGCACATACTTGGTGAGGTACTCGGGGTCGATGATAAGCCCGTCATGCTTGTGGGAGCACTGGTCGAACACCTCGGAATATACCACCAGCAGAGTGCCGAACTTGCTGTTGATTTCATTGAAGTCGATGCCCCAGCGGGTGACCTTGTCGTTGGCGTTCAGCACCCTCGTGGCATCAAGGTTGCTGAGGGCGGCGATAAGCTCCGAGCCGGCGAACAGCACCTTCTTGCCCGAACCGGACGCCGCGCCGGTAAACGCCGTCTTCATTATCTCGGTGAGAGTGGCGTTCGTCAAGCCCGACGAAGGATAGGTCACCGAAGCGCCCGCCTGGTTCCAGATGCCGCCGGTAAACATCACCTCGTCGCCACGCACGCCCTGCATGATGCGCGCCTTGCAGCCGAACACGAAGCTCTTTTCCATGCACATCCTCATGTCCGTCACCGCAACCTCCTCCTGGTCGAGGAACGACCAGCCTACCTCCTTAGCAGTCTGCCTCATGACATGGCTCTGCTCCACCTGAGCCTTGAAAATCTGGCAATAGTTGGTAGTTTTGCGGGGAAGCGCCTCAAACTGGGGAGTGAGCACATCCAGCTCTCCCGCCGCGCGACCCATCCTCACAAGGGTAGCGTTGGAGTGCGGCTTGCTGAGGATGCCCCCCGCGCCGCCGTTGATGACAATCACCTTGAGCATCTGCCCTACCTCAGCCTCCACCACATAGAGCATGGTAGCGTCCGCCGCCTCGGCATCCTGACCCGACTCTCCGGGAATATCCGGCATAAGGATAGTGTCTGAAACGGCAAACATGCCATTGTTGTTGGTATTCATGTTGTAAATCACCCTGTCGCTCGCATGCTCAATCTCGGTATTCACAAGCGACCCCCTGAGCTTGGTAGTAGGCAGCTTCGAGTCCACGCTGTAGTAATCCACAATCATGCTCTTGCACTTGCGCGCCCCTATCATTCGGGAAATCTGGTCCACCGGGGTAGACATAGGCTTGAGCTTCGTCACCCTCTCGTCCACCTCGTTCCTGAGAAGACCGGGTGCCGCTTCGTTTGCAAGGGTTGTGGTGAGAGGACCGTCTGTGATATGCTGTCCGTCAGCAAATCCTGTTGTAAGTGTTGCGTTGTTTTCCATAATGGTTCAAAAATTTAAAAATGTTGGTTTTCAGATTAATAAATAATGTGTGTTTTGTTTTTGCGGTGATGGGAGGCTATTCGCTAAAAGTCCCATGTGCCCGGCACTATGCACGAAATAAAATCGCCTCCGGTCTCCATCTCGCTCTCGTCCGACAGTCGGGACGGTGGCGACCACACCCCGTAGGTGCGCTGGATGTGGGCACGCGCTGCAGCGTCGTATCCGCTGCGGAAACCCTCGTTTCGCGCCTCCTCCACAAGCCTCTTCATCTCATCCGACAGCTCGGGAGCGGTAACGGCGTCATTGGTAATCTCCGGATTGGTAGTGTTGCGTTTCATAATAATTTTTTGTAGGTTTAAATGGTTAGTTACAATGTTAGTTGTGTGTCGACGATGCAAAGGTAGCACCTTTATGGTAATCCGCCAAATATTTTTCCAATTTTTTTGATACCCCGCGCTCAAGCGCGGGGTTAACAAAATCATGTTCCTCCGGGACATCACCCCTGCCGCATACCTCATATATATATGTATGTCCCGGAGGGACTATAGTTTGTTAACCCCGTGCCCTTGCGGCACGGGGTACGAGTGCATCCCCCATAAGACAGCCCCGGAGGGGGTGTATCTTGTTGAACTGCACCCCAAAAGTTGGACAAAATAAAAAAAGAATGAAATATAGTCCAAC
>CAMWQE010000032.1 GCA_947176335.1 uncultured Porphyromonadaceae bacterium
CGCCATTTGATTCCGCCCTTGAATCCTAATTTCTGCTTGCCGATTGACCAAGTGAAATTTAGGGTCTGGCTAAGCATAAGGTTCCGGACAATGTTTTTGTTGAAATCGGTTCCTGCCATTGCGAGCATACCGGTGGATTGGCTGTATCCGACCGTACTTGCCGAATATAAAAGGAACTGGTCTTTTGCTCCAAATGTTTTTGTCGGGCTTTCGGTGATGCTTCCGTTCCAATTGCCGTTGACATTCTGCATGCGGTAGGTTCGTACACCTGTTTCGGGGTTGTAGCTGTATGAGTTGACAAGAGCATTTTCAGTGAAGGCGTATTTTAGACTTAAGTAGTTGCTCCAACGGTGTTTTGTCCTTTTAAATTTATGCCATTCGAGATTGAAATTGTTGTTCGCGGAGTTTTTAAGTCCGGTGGAGGCGACGAATATATTGAGCGGGTCGCGAGTGTCAACCACATCAACAAGGCGGTTTAGGGCAATGAGGTTGGTGTTTCGGTTATATGTGAGCACAACCTGATCGTTGCCAGAGTAGTTGAATGCAAACCGGGCATTAGCATCTACATAAAATGAGTTCTTTGACACATTCTGGTGCACATCACCCTGCCGGTAGTCGAGCCGTCGCCATGAATGGCTTAAGCGCGGCGCAATTTGTATATCCAGAGAACGGTCACCGCTAAATTCAAGCCTGTGTCCGAAAGTTAAGTTAAGTGCCGCTTTGTCATCAGTCTGACTGCTGAGATAGGTCTGGTTGTTGTCAAGAGCTGAAAGGTAATCATCCGGCAAAATTCCGAATATACCTATGTCCCCAAGCCTGTCGAGCTGGTAGAGGTATGAATTCTGTGTGGAGGATGAATGGTTCCACTGTGGTGAAATGTATATGTGTCCCTTATCCGAGAACAGGAAGTCGTAGCCGGTGCGTGCGGATAAAGACCATGAACGGTCGGGTGAGTTATTGATGAACTGGTAGTCGGTAGCACGGTTTCCCGCCGCGTTGTAATTGATATCGTACAAGTTGAAAGTATTGTATTTGCGCTGTGTGTAGTCTCCTCCAATACTAAAATCTATCAGGTCCGGGGTATGTGGTACGTTATATTCCGCCCATAAGCTTCCTCCCGCATCCAGAGTATGCCCGCTTGTCAGCGTGCGTGTGAGGGAAGTATAGACAGGGTTGTCAGCGAAGGATGACAGCGAGCCGTTGAAAATCTGTTCAAGCAGAGTACGCGTAAGCTGTTCCGTTGCAGAATTGAATGTTCCGGATAGGGAGTTGCTGCTTCTGTCGCTGTTCTGGTAACTCATGCTTACCGTAGCAAGATAGAATTGATTTTCTGGGCGCAGCTTTAGTGAGTGTTTTGTCTTTACGCTCAGATTGTGGGAGATCGAACTGGCGAATGCGGTGCCATAGGTGCGCATGTCCGGGTGGAAATTTGTGGTGTAAGTGTCGGCTGTGTTGAATGAGCGTGTGTGCTGAACAGTCGCATCGCCATTGAGTTCCCATTTGTTGCCGTTTCCGTTGAAATTGTATTCCACGCCTCCCATTTTGGTACGGGTGTCGCCCGGAGTTGTAGTTGCCGTCCATGCGGTGTTCTGTCCCGGCGTACGGTTGTCGTTGAGGTTATTGAGAGAGCCCAGAATCGTAACACGTGAGCGGGTGGTGTACCACATACCGAACAGGCGCGCCATATACCTGTCCGCTGTTCCGGCTCCGACCTCTACATTGCTTATGTAGCCATTCATGTACTCCTTTTTCAGTTTGACGTCCATAACAAACTCACTGTCGCCAAGATCGCGCCCGGCGAGCATACTCCGCTCACTGAGTTTGTCATAAACCTTTACTTTATTGACAGTATATGCACCAAGATTGTTAAGCATCACGAGCCGGTCTCCCTTGAAGAAATCCTTGCCATTCAGCAAGAGGCTCTCGACTTTCTTGCCATTCACGGATATTTCACCGTCATCGTTCAATTCCACTCCCGGCAACTGGTTGATGAGCGCGTCAAGCATGGAACCCTCCGGAAGCTTGAAAGCATCAGCATTATATACAAGAGTGTCGCCGGAATAGTAGAATTTCACTTTGGTTGCGGTTACAGATGCGGTGCCGAGGGTCTTTGATTCTTTGTAGAATTCCAGTTGGGGTATTTCTTTTAAGGTCTCTCTGGCACCGATTCTATCAATGTCTACTGATGCATAAACGGTGTCATATCCTTCGGCATATCCTTTGAGAATGTAGGAGTCCGGTATACGCGGAATCTTGAAATTCAAATTTGTGTAAAGCACCATGTCATTCCCGCGGCCTCTATATGCGAAGCTGCGTGCGGCGCGAATTGTGTCGTTGGTAGTTTTAGACAGCATGATTGCCTCAGCCGTTTTCAATGCTTCCCCGGTCCAACCGTTTATGGCATTGGTACGGATCGTGAGCGTTCCACCGGTCTGTGCCAGTACCTGGGAACAAGTGGCAATGACAGAAATTGCAAGTAGTAAAAATCGGTTCATAACAAAATGGGTAATAGTAAGTAACTTTGATTAATATGCAGCAAAGTTACTTCTACTATTTAGTACCCACTGCAAATATCGGCACTGAAAGAGTCCTCATTTGCGTGTCTAAGTCTCTGAAAATGAGATGAGGAATGGTAATAGCATTCCTCGTGTTGAACCTCAGCCATTTAGCTACATCTTTGAGGCGAACTCCTCGCAGTCCGGTGCGCCGGATGCAAGTATCCTATCCCTCATACGGGTTCTGCGGTTGTAGAAGTTTTTGATTTTTATGTCGGTGAAAAGGCAAATGGCGCGAGGTGAAAAACCGGAATACAGGTAGGTGAGGAATGCCATATCCTTTTTAGTGAGTCCTGGTAGCTGAACACGGATTCGCTGCATTAGATTGTCGTTGTGAGCATTCACAAGCTGTTCAAGCTCGGCAAGCGATTCGGTGCTCCGCATGTCGTCTATCTGTTTCTCAAGTTCTTTATACACGGAGAGGCGTACATTTTCTGACTGCGCGTCTTTTTTGTTGAAATATTCATTGCAAAGCTGGTTGAATATGTTCCACCGGTCCGCATAAAGCATATCGACTTTTTCCCTGAGTTCGGCATTTATGCGGTCTTTGGATGCAAATTGCTGCTTAATGAGCAACTTTTCTTCAAGGCTTTTGCGTTTGCGTCTATGATATATGTCAATGATGCAGAGGGTAAGGGCGCCTGCAAGTATAATGCCGGCAACTGCACGTTTTTTCATTTCCATGCGTTGCTCCAGACGTCTCTGCGCATGATTACTCCGCATAGACTCCGGTATAAGATAATCGCCAAACTGCCCATGAGATGTGTTGAGCACCCATTTATTGTCATCCCAGAAGTGAGCCCTGTAAGGGAATGCTATATTGCAGTCCCATGTCACGAGGCTATCCGCTGTTTCCAATTCACTCACCTTCATTGAAAACGGCACTAATGGCATAATGATGGAATCTCCTATCAGGAGTTCTATTGAATAAATATCGAATGCAGTGCCTTTTGCCCGGATATCAAACATAATGTTAAGGGTGTGCCCTTTTGCTGTGTTGGACATTCCCTGTATCCGGACGGCAAATGTGTCAGGCATCTCAGGTTCATATTCGGCAGTGCGCGTTACCGTATTTTCAGCAACGGACATATTGCTTGTCAATAAGAATGACATAGCAATGCATATATATAGCAGTGTATTAGTAATTTTCATTTGGCAGGTGTATTAACGGTGCGCCGATGTGGAATCGTGGAATAATTCTGCCTGCAAAGTTAGGAAAAATAACCGTATGGACTGGTATAAATATAGATATAAATAGTCCTCATTCGTGAGGTTAAATAGTTGAGATACAATAAATAATGGCTGAAATGATTCCTCTGTGGAAGTTTATTCGTATTAGTGCGTTGCATATAGCACTGTATATACAAATTTTGGTGAAAATGGAGAATGGCTGTGAATAATAGGGGAGGGGAGGTGAAAATGTCGTGCATAAGGCGTATATTTGCAGGACTTTTCGTTAATACCGCATTGCTGCGGGTTATGCGGGGAGGATACACCTTATTATATATAGGAGTCCAGAATGAATAAATCTCATATTACGTTTCTTGCCGTTCTTATGCTAAGCGTCACCAACGCTGCGGCATCTGAAACCGGCGATTCGGTAATCAGCCTTGAGAAGGCGATAGGAGAGGTGACGGTGACAGCGATAAAGCAGAATGCCGACCTGACCCTTCATCCGGTAGCGGGAACGGTGATAAACAGGGCGCAAGTAGAGCGGCTGAACATAGTGTCGGTGCGCGGCGCGAGCGAGATAGCTCCTAATGTGTATATGCCACAGTACGGCTCACGCATGACCTCAAGCATATATGTGCGTGGCATAGGCGCAAGAATCGACCAACCTGTTGTAGGGCTGAACATTGACAATGTGCCGTTCCTGAACAAGGACAATTATGATTTCGATATTCCGGATATCGCCCGTATGGAGATTATCAGAGGGCCGCAGAGCACGCTGTACGGGCGCAATACCATGGGCGGACTCATCAATATTTACACGATATCGCCGCTGAGTTATCAAGGAAGCCGTTTTTTTGCGGAAGCCGGCAAAGGAAATCTCTACCGTGCTGCCCTCTCACATTACATGAAAATGCGTCCTGACCTCGGAATGTCTTTTACAGGAGATTTTCATTATTTCGGCGGACTGCGTAAGAATCTTTTCAACGGCAGCCGTGCCGACAGGGACAAGGGCGGCAGCCTGCGATGGAAGACAGATTGGAAGCCAAGCGACCGATTGAGCTTTGAAAATGCGGCGTGGTTCACACTTAGCCGTTCGAGCGGATATCCATACGCCTACGAGGAGACAGGTGAGATAAATTACAATGACACATGTTTTTACCGCAGGAATAGTTTTGCGGATGGTCTTACAGTGAAATATTCCGGTGGGAAATGGAGTCTTTCAAGCATTACGAGCATGCAATATATCAACGACAACATGACCCTTGATCAGGATTTTCTGCCGTTGGATTATTTCACCTTAACCCAAAAAAGACATGAATGGGCTTTGACGCAGGATTTTATCGCACGTGGAAGCGTAGGAGACAAGTACCGTTGGCTCGGTGGCGCTTTCGGCTTTTACAAACGGACATCGATGGATGCACCTGTGACCTTCAAAGACTACGGGATAAGCCAGCTTATTGAGGGGAAACGGAATGAGGTGAATCCTGATTACCCTATAAAATGGGACAGTGACAGATTTGTGCTCGGAAGCAATTTCACAATGCCCACATGGGGAGTCGCCTTGTATCATGAAAGTGAGTTTAAGGCAGGGAAATGGAATTTTTCACTCGGTCTGCGACTTGACTATGAACGTGTGGCGCTCGATTACCGCAGCATTGCAAATTCCGGCTATACTGTGTACAATGCAACCGATCCTGACAATGTGACGGTTTTTTCTAAAGAACCGATAAATATAGATGACCGCGGGAAGATGCATAAGTCTTTCCTTGAATTTCTGCCGAAAGTGACAGTGTCATATGAGTTGCCGATGCATTCGCAGAGCAATGTGTATGTGTCCGTTGGCAAGGGATATAAAAGCGGTGGCTACAATACCCAGATGTTCAGCGATGTGCTCCAGCAGAGAGTCATGGGCATGATGGGCCTCGGCATGAAGTATGATGTTGATGACATTGTGGGCTATAACCCGGAAAAAAGCTGGAATTATGAGGCAGGGGCGCATATAGTGTGCGCTGAGGGAAAAGTGCTGACCGATCTTGCCGTGTTTTATATAGACTGCCGTGACCAACAGGTGACTACATTTCCGGACGGCACGACAACGGGACGTATAACCACCAATGCAGGGAAAACAGAAAGCTATGGTGCCGAGGTGCAGGTGACATATTCGCCTACTTCAAGATGGCTGTTCAATGCGTCCTATGGTTATACTCATGCCACTTTCCGGAAATTTTTCAACGGAGTGCAGGATTATTCCGGCAAGAGAGTGCCGTATGCCCCGGCTAATACTTTCTATGCGGGTGTAACGTACACTTTGCCTCTTGCACGCTTCGTGGAGGAGCTGGTCTTCAATGGCAATATAAGGGGAGCAGGAAATATTTACTGGGACGAGGAGAATACTCATCTTCAGAAGGCATACGCTCTTGTAGGTGCATCAATTGCCGCAAGACACAAATCCGCCACATTGGAACTGTGGGGTAAGAACCTTGCCAACAGTAAATATAATGTGTTTAGTTTCAAATCAATAGGGAATACATTCTTTCAGCGGGGAATGCCACTCACCTGGGGTGTTACCCTCAGGCTGAATTTTGCATCTTCCCGTTAGAACTTTTTATATATAAATAGGGTTTTAGTTAGTATGAAAAAGTATATGATGTTGTTTGCCTGCACAGCAGGCGCGTTGATGTGGTCATGCGGAAGCAATGACCATAATGAAGAGAATACCGACAATCTGGTTGAGTTTGTCAGCGCGTCCTCTTTCTCGTATGTGACTGAAATGTCTACAGGTCTGGGAAATCAATATGAAGGTCCTACCTACCGTATAACTTTCAATGATGACAAGCGTACGGCAAAGGTGGAGATGCAGAATGTGAGGTATGCTTTAGGGCAGACTGCGGCATCATATGTGTTTTCGAGTGTGCCATTCACTGTTGACAGAAGCAACAATGCGCGTGTGATAGACGTTAACCGCATTACTCCGGACAAGGCGTCCTCTCCGGTGTTTACTGACCTTGAAATTGTTGCGCTTCCTGAAAAGGATATAGATATGAACGGTGATGCCACCAAGCCAGTAGCGATGGATGGTGTTGCTGTAAGCTACGAAGTTGACGGCAAATATGAGGTGACAAATATACCGTACCGTACAGTATTTGAGGGTACTACCACAACCACCAATAATACAGACCAATCCAAGTTTGTGTCCACAAAAACAACTTATGTTGTTGATATAGACATGACAAATATGACCGGTGTATTAAAGATAAACAGTCCCTCCTTTGCGGCGAATATGCCTACGCTCGGCACCATGGAGTTTGCAGGTCTGGATGTTAATATAGTGGACGGAGGATATGAGCTCACTTGCGCGCAACTGATACCCAGCATAGGCGGCACACCTTATCCTCGCTTCGCTATTACAAATCTGAGCATGAAGGTAGAACTTGACGGTGATTCTGAATTGAAATTTAACTGTATGCAGGTGTTCAGTGTAGTTGCAGAGTGTCCGGCTGCGTACACTCCATCCAAATAGACGATTCAAAAAAAATGAAATATTAGCCGAAGTGATTCGGCGGGGCATTTTTTAGGGCAGCTTTTACCGGTTGCCCTAAATTATAATGTGTTGCAGGTAAAAGTCTTGGTAAGGTATGATTTTGCAGATGAAGAGGGGAGCCCTTGCAATGGGTCGCAACAATCTTTTTATTGGTTAAAAAAATAGAAAAGATTCTGCGGAAATGTTGGAAATTTTTGTCTATATTTGCACAACGAAAATCTAATTGCCTTTTCCTACCGCGGGATTTGTGTGTTGATGTGTGTTTAACTTGCGGTGGGTTAGGCAGTTAACCGTGAATATATTTTGACACAATAATAATATGGTATTACTGTCGATTCAAAACTCAACGCTTGCAATAGCCGCAGCTCTGACCGGCATCGGTCTTGTGGCTCTGGCGTTATGGCTTGCGGGGCTGATTTCCCCCCGCTCTTTCAACCCTCAGAAGGGTGAGGCTTATGAGTGTGGTATTCCTACCCGTGGCGAAAGCATGGCTCAGTTCAAGGTGGGCTATTACCTGTTCGCTATTCTGTTTTTGATGTTTGACGTGGAATGTGTGTTCCTGTTCCCCTGGGCTGTGAAGGTTAAGGAGCTCGGTGGCGCAGGTCTTGTCAGCATCGCAGTCTTTTTCATCATATTAGTGCTGGGCCTTGTCTATGCCTGGCGGAAAGGAGCGCTTGAATGGAAGTAACTACCAAGAGCATGCCCTATGAGGCGTGGAAGGACAATGAATATATCGAGAGCCTCGTAAAGGAGCTGCAGGAAAATGGCGCAAATGTTGTTGTCGGCTCTTTTGACAAGCTTATCAACTGGGGTCGTTCCAACTCGATTTGGCCTCTTACATTCGCGACAAGTTGCTGCGGCATTGAATTTGTGTCGCTCGGAGCGGCGCGCTATGATATGGCTCGTTTCGGTTGGGAGGTAGCCCGTTCATCCCCCCGTCAGGCTGACTTCATCATGGTTGCCGGCACTATCGTTCACCGTATGGCTCCGGTGCTGCGTCGTCTTTATGACCAACTCGCTGAACCCAAGTATGTGATTGCCTGTGGCGCTTGCGCAGTGAGTGGAGGCCCGTTCAAGAAATCTTACCATGTGGTTATGGGCGTCGACAAGATTATCCCTGTCGATGTTTACCTTCCCGGTTGCCCTCCGCGTCCTGAAGCGATGATATACGCGATCATGCAGCTGTCAAGAAAAATCAAGGTGGAGAAATTCTTCGGTGGTGTAAACCGTCAGGAGAAACAGGAGGAATTCCTTAAAAATCATCCTATCGAAGGCGTAGAGGACTAACGTTGCAGCCACCAATCATTATTATTAACAGAACAATACGAAACCAATCAACGATATGGCAGATATTCAGGAAATTATAGCCAAGCTCTTTCCGCAAGCTGTTTTTGAGGAGGGTGACATCCTGACAGTGGAGATTCCCGACGCACAGTGGCATGACCTCGCCAAAACGCTGCGCGATAATGCTGAGCTCTCGTTTGACTTCCTCAAGACCATCGTGGGCATGGACTGGGTTGAGAAATTAGGTTGCATCTATTATCTCACCTCTACCAAATATAATACGAACATCGCTGTAAAGGTGACAACCGAGGATAGGGTGAATCCTGCTATTACCTCGATTGCCGACTTATGGCATATAGCAGGAATGTACGAGCGCGAAGTGTATGACTTCTTCGGAATCGTGTTCCTGAACAATCCCGATATGCGCCGCCTTTTCCTGAGTATCGACTGGAAGGGCTATCCTCTGCGCAAAGACTACGACGCAAGTCCGGAAACAAACCCTGTGCCGGATGACAACGAGCGTCAAAGTGACTTTACCAATGTGTACACACGTGATGCTGACGGTAAAATCGAGTGCCACGAGGAACGCATCTTTGCAGAAAACGATTTTGTAGTCAACATCGGCCCGCAGCACCCTGCTACCCACGGCGTGCTCCGTTTCCGCACCGCTGTCGACGGCGAAACCATCAAGAAGATTGATGTCTACATGGGCTATATCCACCGTGGTATCGAAAAAATCTGCGAAAACCTCACATATCCCCAGACCCTCCATTTTATGGATCGTCTTGACTATTTCTCGGCTCATCCCTACCACCATTGCTTGTGCATGACAATCGAGGAAGCCGCCGGGATACAGATTTCAAGGAGAGCGCAGGTTATCCGTGTGATGATGGATGAACTTTCCCGTATCGCATCCCACTGTCTGTTCATCGGTACATTCTGCATGGACCTAGGAGCAACGACAATGCTTTTCTATGCTTTGAGAGTGCGCGAGCAGATTCTTGACATCATGGATAAGACCTGCGGTGCCCGCATGACATTCAACTATGAATGTATCGGCGGTGTAATGCAGGATCTCGCTCCTGATTTCGCTGACGATGTCAGGGCACTTCTGGAAATTATCCCCAAGAACCTGAAAGAATATGACAAGCTGTTTACAGGCAACGTGATTACCAAGAACCGTATGGAGGGCGTTGGCGTGCTTGGCCGTGAAGAAGCTATCTCGTGGGGTGTTACCGGTCCGAGTGGACGCGCTTCCGGTTGGGCGTGCGATGTTCGTAAGACAACTCCCTACAGCATTTATCCTGAACTCGATTTCGAGGAGGTTATCCGTCACGAAGGTGACTCTATGGCACGTTTCCAGGTGAGAATGGGCGAAATCGAGCAGAGCGCCAAGATTCTGGCGCAACTAGTCGATAATATCCCCGAAGGCGAATATTGCGTGAAAGTACCCAAGGTGCTCAAGCTCCCTGTGGGTCACTGGTTCCGCACAGTAGAGGGTTGCCGTGGCACATTCGGTGTCTACCTCGAAAGCGATGGCACTGTGAATCCGTACCGTCTCAAGCTTGTAACCCCGTCTCTTCCTGCAGCGGCTGTTGTCGACACCCTTACAAGAGGCGGCAAAATCGCTGACCTTATCACAATCGGCGGTTCGCTTGACTATATTGTGCCTGATATTGACAGATAAGTTGAATAAAATCCGAAAAGACATAAGTTATGTTTGATTTCTCATTATTTACAAATTGGATTCACAGCTTCCTCAGCTCATTCATGCCGGAGTGGCTTACCATTACCACCGAATGTGTGCTGATTGGAGTTGCCCTCCTGTTGACATACGCGCTTCTGGCACTTTTCTATATCTACTTCGAGCGTAAGGTTTGTGCCGCATTCCAGTGCCGCCTCGGTCCTAACCGCGTAGGTCCTATGGGACTTCTGCAGAGCTTCGCCGATATGTTCAAGATGCTTATCAAAGAGCTCATTTCGCTGAACCATACCGACAAGTTCCTTTTCGCTCTTGCTCCTTATCTCGTAATCCTTGCGTCAATGCTTGCATTTGCAGTGCTTCCCTGGGGCAACGGTTTGCAGATTATTGATTTCAATATCGGCATCTTCTTCCTTATTGCCGTGTCATCAATAGGTGTGCTTGGTATCCTCCTTGCCGGATGGTCAAGTAACAACAAGTTCACTCTTATCGGTGCACTCCGCTCCGGAGCGCAGATGGTGAGCTACGAGCTTTCTATCGGTCTCTCAGTCCTCACAATGGTCTGCTTCGCAGGGTCGATGAATGTAGGGGACATCGTTAACGAGCAGGAACATCTTTGGTTCATCTTCTCAGGACATATTCCCGCGATTATCGCATTTATCATTTACCTTATCGCAGGTACTGCTGAAACAAACCGTGGCCCGTTTGACCTTCCCGAGGCTGAAAGCGAGCTCACCGCAGGTTACCACACAGAGTACTCCGGTATTCATTTCGGTTTCTTCTACCTTGCTGAGTATCTCAACCTCTTTATCGTGAGCGGTGTTGCAACCCTCCTTTTCTTCGGTGGATGGATGCCGCTGCATTTCCCCGGCTGGGACGGCTTCAACGCTATCATGAACTATATCCCCGGCATTGTCTGGTTCATTGGCAAGGCAATCGCAATTTCATTCATAATTATCTGGTTCAAGTGGACATTCCCCCGTCTGAGAATCGACCAGATGCTCGCGCTTGAATGGAAATACCTTCTCCCCATCAACCTTTTCAACCTTGTGCTAATGGTGCTCATAGTTGTTTACGGTATTCATCTTTAAAATCTAATTCTGAAAACGTTATTTGACTGAATATGAGCGATAAGTTCGGAAAAATTGCCCAGGTAATCGGACCGGTGGTCGACGTTGTTTTCGAAGGTGAGGACAACCAGCTACCCCCCATTTTTACAGCCCTTAAAGTAGACCGTCCTGACGGCACAATGCTGATTCTGGAGGTTGAGCAGCACATCGGAGAAAATACCGTGCGTTGCGTAGCTATGGAAAGTACCGACGGATTGCAGAGAGGCATCAGGGTTGATAACCTTGAACGTCCAATAGCAGTGCCGACCGGCGACCAGGTAAAGGGACGACTCCTTAATGTCATAGGTGAGGCAATTGACAGGCTGCCGCAGCTCGATCGCGACCACCTTCGCCCTATTCACCAGCCCGCTCCCGAATTTGATGACCTTACCATCGGCACTGAGATTCTCTATACCGGTATTAAGGTGATTGACCTCCTTGAGCCTTATAGCAAAGGTGGTAAAATCGGTCTTTTCGGTGGTGCCGGTGTAGGCAAGACCGTGCTTATCATGGAGCTCATCAACAATATTGCTAAAGGACATAACGGTTTCTCAGTGTTTACCGGTGTTGGTGAACGTACCCGTGAGGGTAATGACCTCCTCCGAGAAATGATTGAGAGCGGCGTTATCAAATATGGCGACAAGTTCCGCGAAGGTATGGATAAAGACCAGTGGAATCTTGCCGACGTCGACATGGATAAGGTTAAGGAATCACAGGCAACCCTTGTGTTCGGTCAGATGAACGAACCCCCGGGTGCACGTTTGCGTGTGGCTCTTTCCGGGCTTACAGTCGCTGAGCAGTTCCGTGACCAGGACGGAGGCGGTAAAGAGATTCTTCTCTTTATCGACAATATCTTCCGTTTCACTCAGGCAGGTAGTGAGGTGTCCGCGCTTCTCGGACGTATGCCCTCCGCTGTAGGTTACCAGCCTACCCTTGCTTCTGAAATGGGTGCGCTTCAGGAACGAATCACCTCTACTAAAAACGGTTCTATCACCTCGGTTCAGGCGATTTATGTGCCTGCCGATGACTTGACGGACCCTGCTCCGGCTACCACTTTCAGCTTCCTTGACGCTACTACCGTGCTTAGCCGTAAGATTGCCGAACTCGGCATCTATCCTGCGGTTGACCCCCTTGATTCCACTTCACGAATTCTTGACCCCAACATCATAGGCGAGGAGCATTACAATACGGCTCAGGCTGTGAAGCAGCTCCTTCAGAAATATAATGAGCTTCAGGATATTATTGCTATTCTCGGTGTTGATGAACTTAGCGATGAGGATAAGCTCGTTGTAAGCCGCGCCCGCCGTGCCCAGCGTTTCCTTTCGCAACCATTCTTTGTTGCCGAGCAGTTCACCGGCGTTCCCGGCGTAATGGTTCCGCTCAGCGAAACCATCAGAGGCTTCAAGATGATTCTTAGCGGTGAGATGGATGAATACCCTGAACAGGCGTTCCTCAATGTCGGCACAATCGACGAGGCTATTGAAAAGGGTAAGAAAATGCTTGCAGAAGCACAGGGTTAATTAATCGGATTTTATAACTACCAACCACGCAGCAAATATGACTCTGAAGATTATCTCAGCAGAAGATGTGGTCTTTGAAGGCGAAGTCACCTCTGTAACCCTCCCCGGACAGGTCGGAGAGTTCACAGTGCTGCGAAACCACGCCTCTATCGTTTCAGTCCTCAATCCCGGCAAAATCACTTATGTGACAGACGGTGTGTCTGAAAGCGTTGAGATTGACGGAGGTCTGGTTGATGTAGACAATAACGTAATATCAGTGTGTCTATGCTGAAAGGAGCCATACATAGAATCGCAGGTGTGCTTGTCATCGCGTGTGCGCTGATGTTCCCCATGCTTGCATCCGCTTCGGAGCAGGAGTCATCGAAGATAAATCCTAAGGAAATTATCTTTGAGCACCTCGGGGACGGCTATGGTTGGGAAGTCCCATTCAATCATCATGTAAGAATACCCCTCCCCATAATCGTGTGGGGGCATGACGGGCTTCACTGCTTCATGTCATCCAAAGTGGAGCATGGAAAAACCTATACTCAGGGTGATGCTACTTTCTATATCTCGCCGAAAGACGGGGAACATCCCGGCAAACTCGTTGAGATTGTCGATGGCAAGGAATACCGTCCATGGGACTTTTCGATAACCAAGAATGTCTGTGCACTCTTTATCGCGGTTATTCTGGTTATATGGAGTGTCCTTGCGGTTGCAAAATGGCATAAGAGAATGGGTCATAAGGCTCCGCGCAAGTTTGTCGGTGCAATGGAAGCTCTCATTACTTTTGTGTATGACGGGGTAATCAAGCCTACGCTTGGCGCGAAAGCTCCCAAGTTTGCACCCTATCTGCTCACGGTATTCCTGTTGATTTTGTTTATGAACCTCCTCGGGCTTATCGTGATATTCCCCGGCGGCGCAAACCTCACAGGTAATATTGCCGTGACTCTCGTGCTTGCGTTGATAACCTTCTTTATCACGAATTTCATGGGCACGAAGCACTATTGGAAAGAGGTTCTGTGGCCCGATGTACCGCTGTGGCTCAAATTCCCGCTCCCCATCATGCCGCTTATTGAGATATTCGGCGTGTTTACAAAGCCGGCGGCACTCACAGTGCGTCTTTTCGCAAACATGATGGGTGGACACATGATTGTGATTGTGCTCACACTACTCATCTTCATTTTCGGAGCTATGGGAGCCGCTGTAGCAGGTGCTACCACTGTTGTGTCAGTATGCTTCTCCGTGTTCATGCTCCTCATAGATGTTCTTGTAAGCTTCATCCAGGCATACGTGTTCACCATGCTTTCAACCCTCTTTATCTCATTCGGTCAGGAGGACGGGCATCATGAAGCGCATCATGCGGAGGAAACCACTAAAGTAACCCAGAATTAAAGTTTAACCAAATATACCATTTAAATCTACAGATTATGTTAGCAATGATTTTAGCAGAAATTAATGGAGTTCTCGGTATCGGAGCTTGTATCGGCGCAGCTATCGCAGCTATTGGCGCAGGTCTCGGAATCGGTAAAATCGGTGCCGCAGCTATGGAAGCTATCGCTCGTCAGCCTGAAAGCGCAGGTGATATCCGAAGCAACATGATTGTGATCGCAGCTCTTGTGGAAGGTGTTGCACTTTTCGCAGTTATCGTTTGTGTACTTTCACTCTTCCTCTAATCACATTCACTGAACAATGGAACTCTTCACGCCTGATTTCGGCTTGATTTTCTGGATGTTTGTGGCTTTTGCCATACTCTTCTTCGTGCTTTATAAATGGGGCTGGCCTGCTATTCTAAAAGGTGTGGAGAGCAGAGCGGATCTCATTGACAAAGGAGTGGAGTACGCCCAGAATGCCAAAGAACAGCTTGACCACGCACGCGAACAGGCGGATCAGACTCTCGCAGAGGCAAGAAAGCAGCAGGCGGATATGCTGCGCGAGGCTGACCGTATGAAAACCCAGATTATCGAGGAAGCGAGAGATGCGGCGCGCAAAGAAGCTGCAAAAGTCATGGATGCGGCTAAAGTCTCTATAGCTCAGGAAAGAAAAGAGGCAGAGAAGCAGTTCCGTAA
>CAMWQE010000033.1 GCA_947176335.1 uncultured Porphyromonadaceae bacterium
CAATTAGCTAACATGCGCTCTTTTATAGAATGTATAATGCTGATATCCAAACATTTAAATACATGAATATAATATAAGATTTAGGCAGGTACACGCTGCATGCATTTCCGCTATTAAAAAGCCCTTAAAGACGTTTATCTTTCTATACATATAAGCTATCTTTGCATTGTCAAACGTTTAAGCTTCATGAAAGCGTCATCAACATCAGCCATATTTGTAGCATCACTGCTTCTCTTGTCGGGTTGCGGCGGTAAAAAAATATCGGAGGGTGCAAGCGAGGAGAAGGCAGACAGTCTATACTCCGAAGTCCCAGAAATTCCAAGTATGCTTCCGGACACATTATTCCCGTCTGCGAGAAATATCAGATATGTGATTGATTGCAGGGAAGATTCCTCTTCGGGCATCATCAATTATACCGGTGATATGTACTGCAACGCTCCCGGTGCCTTCACATTCCGCAACCGCCCGCTGCGACAAGCTGACTTCGGGGGTAAAGTTGCCGGCACCCCTGACACAATAATAATCGACTGGAAATTCGAGACCGGTTATGACACCACGCGCACCGCTTTCGGGATATGGGGTGGAGGAACCGGGTGGACAGGACAGCCGCTATATGTCGAATGGCCTGACAGCTGCGTCAAAATTTTCAAGCAGACAAATTCACTTACGCCAAATTTCAATAAACGCGAGCTTATAGTGGGCTCACTCGCCGGCAAGGTCTATTTCATAAATCCTGACAACGGGGAGGAGTCCCGATTGCCAATAGATGCAGGGAATCCGATTAAAGGAACTCCCTCACTTGATCCGACAATGAACGGCAACCTTTATGTGGGGCATGGAATACCGGCACGGAAACCTTTCGGCACGGTAACAATCAACCTGTACAAGCATGAGGTGACTGATTCATTTGACCGAGACCCGAAAGCGTGGCGCGGGTGGGGAGCTTATGATTCATCGCCTCTCAGGGCAGGACAATTCTTATTCCGTCCAGGAGAAAACAACACCTTATATAAATATAGTGTATCCGGCGCCAATCTCACACTCCATTCAGAATTACGGTACACAGTGAACGGCAGCGCACCCGGAATAGAGTCCTCGATGTGCATATACCGGAACTACGGTTATATATGCGACAACCACGGTAACATAATATGCATAAACCTCAACACATTAAAACCTATATGGCTCTACCGGCTTGAGGATGATATAGACGCGACACCGGTACTTGAAATCGAAGACGGCAATCCATATCTATATGTTGGATGCGAGGTGGACCGGCAGGGAACGGGAGAGGCAAGCTTTGTGAAGCTCGATGCAATGAGCGGCAGCGAGATTTGGAAAACAGAGCTGGAATGTGAACGGGTGGAGGTGAAGGAGAAACATTTTGACGGCGGCTATTATGCTTCCGCCCTACCCGGACGCGGAAACTGCAACAATCTGATTTTTTCGAACTGCGTGCGTAACAACAGGGGACAAAACGGGGAGTTTATCGCTTTCAACCGCAATACCGGAGAGATAGAATATTCCATACCGTTAAAATATTATGCGTGGTCGTCACCGGTGGGTTTCATGAACGAGAAGAATGAGATGTTCATCCTGACAGGGGATACAGCAGGCAACCTATATATTATCAACGGTGCGGAGGGTAAAATAGTGACTTCGCGCAGAGTGGGCGGCAATTTCGAGTCTTCGCCGGTGGTTTTCGGCAACTCCGCTGTTGTAGGCTCACGCGGGAGGTATATATATAAGGTGTCGATACAACAGATTAAGCAAGGTCAGTCATGTTAAAAAAGATATTATCAGCAGCAATAATTGCCGCAGCGACATTTTTCAGTGCCGAGGCGCAGAAACTAACAGCTCATAACGGCACAGTGCCGAACTCATATAATTTCTGGCTATACACTCCAGAAAACACAATCGAGGAGGAGGTAGAACCCAAACCGGTAGTGATTTTTCTCCACGGTGCAAGCTTATGCGGGCGTGACCTCAACAAGGTGCGCCAATACGGGACTCTTGACGCGATAGAAAAAGGCCGGAACATAGATGCATACGTCATTGCGCCGCAAAACCCGGGAGGGTCATGGAACCCGGACAAGATAATGGATATATTCGACTGGGTAAGCGATGAGCATAATGTGGATTATGACCGAGTGTATGTGATAGGCATGAGCCTCGGCGGCTACGGCACAATCGACCTTGCGGCGGCATATCCGGATCGTATTACCGCTGCGATAGCTATGTGTGGCGGCGCAACCGCTCCAGATCTCTCAACCCTGAATGATGTGCCTCTATGGATAATACATGGTACAGCAGACAGGGCAGTGAGTGTGCAACAGAGCGACAAGGTTGTATCGGCAATGAAAAACGCTGACAGCGAAACTCCAAGACTGATATATAATCGCGTTGCAGGTATGAATCATTCACGTCCGGCACGTCTTTTCTACCTGCCGGAGAGCTATGAATGGCTGTTCAGCCACACACTGAAAGATCATGACAGAAGTGTGACCCCAGCTTTTGAACTCACGAACAACCTGCTGCAAAGCGCATATACAGGACTAAAAAGCACAGGGACAAAACGCTCTTCCGCAACAAGGAAGCGCAGATCGTCACAAAGACGTAAATAAGCATACCGGGCATCTCCAAACTTGCCGATACCGGCAAGTTTTACTATCTTTACGCTCTAATTTTAATGGAAAACTTGCCGATAGATGAAATATTTGTCAGTAAAGGAGTGGGCGGAGAAACGTGGGGTATCTGAAAGGAGTGCCAGAAACTACTGTGCCCAAGGGAAAATCGATGGCGCTTTTATAATTGGAAAAACATGGAATGTGCCCGTAGATGCGGAAGTACCTACCCGGAAAAGAAAAAAGAAGATTTCACCTCTTCTCAATATATTGAGGGAGCAGATGCATAGCAAGACAAAAGGAGGCATATATCACAAAGTCCAGATTGACTTGACCTACAATTCCAATCATATAGAGGGAAGCAGGCTGACTCATGACCAGACACGGTACATATTCGAGACAAACACTATTGGAATTACCGCCGAATCAGTCAATATTGACGACATCATAGAAACAACAAACCATTTCAGGGCAATAGACTTTATTTTAGAGGATACCGACAGCAATCTTACAGAAACCTATATCAAACGGCTGCATCAAATTCTCAAAACCGGGACTTCAGATGAGAGAAAGGAGTGGTTTAGGGTTGGTGACTACAAAATGTTGCCTAATGAGGTTGGAGGAAAAGATACCGCTCCTCCGGAAAAGGTACACATGGAAATGAAAGCTCTGATACAATGTTACAATAAAAATAAGAAGCACTCACTAGAGGATATAATTGACTTCCACCATAAGTTCGAGTGTATTCATCCTTTCCAGGATGGCAACGGAAGAGTGGGACGGTTAATAATGTTCCGTGAATGCCTCCGCGCAGGTATTGTGCCTTTTATAATTACCGATGACTTGAAAATGTTTTACTACCGCGGATTACATTATTGGTCAACAATAAGAGGGTATCTGATGGACACTTGCCTGACCGCACAGGATAGATTCAAGGCAATACTTGCAAAATTCAGGATTCCAACCGTGGAGTGAAAAAAATGCCGCTTTCTAATCAGAAAGCGGCATTCTCTATTTTACACGAAGCCAATTATTTGAAGAGGTACTGGCTTGAAATTGATTCGTGGTTATGGATACGATTGATTGTATCGGCGATGAGCTTTGCAACACTCAGGATGGTAGCTTTCTTACAATCCTTGTTGAAAGGAATCGAGTTTGTGAAAATCATCTCTGTCATCGCACTCTTGTCTACTCGCTCACTTGCGGGATCGCTCATGATAGCGTGGGATGCAAGCGCTCTAACAGACTTGGCACCGTTTGCCATCATAAGGTCAGCAGCTTTAGTGATTGTACCGGCGGTGTCAACCATATCATCAATAAGGATAACGTTTTTATCCTTCACATCACCGATAACGGTCATTGACTCAACGACATTCGCTTTAGCACGCTGCTTGTGGCAGAGCACCAACGGAACATCGAGGTATTTAGCGTAAGAGTTAGCTCTCTTTGCACCACCTACATCCGGGGTAGCGATAACCATATTGTCAAGCTTGAGGCTTTCAATGTAAGGGATGAACACAGATGACGCATAAAGATGGTCAACCGGCACATTGAAGAATCCCTGAATCTGGTCAGCGTGGAGATCCATGGTTATCACACGGTTCACGCCTGCCGCACTGAGAAGGTCAGCGACAAGTTTAGCTGCAATGCTGACACGCGGCTTGTCCTTCCTATCCTGACGAGCCCATCCGAAGTAAGGAATGACGGCAATGATGCTGTGGGCAGATGCTCTTTTTGCGGCGTCAATCATGAGAAGGAGCTCCATGAGGTTGTCAGAGTTGGGGAATGTTGACTGTACAAGGTAAACCTCACATCCTCTGACAGGCTCTTCAAACGAAACTTCAAATTCTCCATCGGCAAAGTGCTGGATATTCATCTCTCCCAGGGGAATTCCGAGGTTTTTGCAAATTTCTTCTCCCATATAGCGCGACTTAGTGCCGGCGAAAATTTTGATGGGATGTTTCACTGAGTTCATAAAACTGCTATTTCGTGACTAAAAATTATGATGCAAAATTAGTGAATTTTCGCGGGTGCGGTTGCCGTTGATTAATTTTTTTCTTCAAGCGGAGCAATATTTTTATGATTCACTTTCCATATTGCCGCACCCCAAGGTTCAACAAATGTTTCAAACGGGTGTCCGTCAGCAAGATGCTTCACCGCAGTGCGTTTGCTCAGCAGTTCTGTCATTTTTGCTTTGCCCTGAGGAATCTGGAGCATCTCGAAAGCATGGCGCGGCAAGTTGACCTTAAGGTCGCAGGAATCCTGACTGAAATTAACAGCAATGATTATGGTTTCATCGGCAAGGTTTCTCATGAACACATACTGGCGATGAGGGTTGAGAGTGGGATTCTCGTAGTTGACGTACATAAGGTCAAAGAAACGACCTTTAGCGATAGCCGGCTCGGAATTGCATATATTCAGGATTTCGGCATATTTTTCACGAATCCATCTCTGACGGTCGCTTAGAGTATCTACCGATGGATTACCGTTATTAAGCCATCTGCGCAGTGTTTCAAGACTCCAATAATCATAAATTGTAGTCCTGCCGTCATACCCGCTGTAACCTTCCGAATCAACCGCCGGTTCACCGAGTTCCTGCCCCATATATATCATCATCGCTCCTGTGCCAATCATCGAGCTTACGACCAAAGAGGGTATGACTTTGACAGCATCACCGGCATAGAACTTAGAGCCGAAACGCTGCTCATCATGGTTTTCAAGGAAGTTAAGCATATTATCACCGATACCCTCAACTGTCTGCCAGCATCCAGTGAGCTGTGCGGCAGAATAGTTTGCAGTCTGTATGCCACGGAGAGTATCATAAAGGTTTACTTTATCGTAAAGGTAATCGAATCCTCCGATATTGATGAAGTCCCGGTAGATGCCGGTGTCGTAAAGCTCCGCAATGAAAATTACATGAGGATAGTGCTGCTTAACCGCCGCAATCGCCCACTGCCAGAACTCAAGCGGCACCATGTGCGCCATATCGCAACGGAAACCGTCCACTCCTTTTTCCGCCCAGTACATAAGGATATTCAACATCTTATGCCATGTGTCAGGCACAGGGTGAAAATGCCGGCTGCCGTTGAAGTAATCCACTCCATAATTCAGCTTAACAGTATCATACCAGTCACATTGACCGGGGAAAGCGGTGAAACAGTCATTTCCCGTAGCTTTAGCCGGGAACTCAACATAAGCCTCTTTTCCAGACCCCATATCTACCGACGGAGCGAAAAGCTGGCGAGTAATGTAGTAGAAATTGTTTTCGGGGCTAAAACCAAGGCCATTATTATCGTTTGCGCCAAAATCATCTATGCCCTCCGGGGCAGCATCCGAATGGTAACGCCGCGCAACATGGTTGGGAACGAAGTCTATAATCACATTCATGCCCATGTCATGCGTACGAGCTACAAGGCTTTCAAATTCTTTTATCCTATCCGGCACATTCTCAGCAATATCCGGGTCTATGTCGTAGTAGTCCTTGATGGCATAAGGGGAACCGGCAAGACCTTTTACAACATGGGGGTTATCTTTCGGTATTCCATAGCCGGTGTAGTCACTGCAGTGCGCGTGTTCAAGCACACCGGTGTACCATACATGGGTAATGCCAAGTTCCTTGATTGAAGCAAGAATGTCACGGTTGATGTCGTTGAGTTTTCCAGAGCCGTTTCTTGCAAGTGAACCTCCCGGCACACATTTTTCATTATAGTTAGTGAACAGCCTAGGGATAAGTTGGTAAATAACAGGTTTACGGTTCATATATTATTAATATAGGAGTATCATTATAAAATCATTTCTTTGGAGCCTCCTCCACAGGTGCATCAGACTTTGATGCACCGGGACGTTTGAAGCCATTTTCTATAAGGAAATTGATTGTATCGCGGTAACCGCTCTCAAATACTTTCTCAATTTCCTTGAGGTTGAACACCTTGTAACGCGCAATCTCCTCGTTTCTGATAACTATGTCGCACATTTCCATGTCCGGTATCACATTTGTCTTTGCCATAAGCTCATAGGAGCGTAAAGCGATATCCACAATACCATTTCCTACTGTGGTTTTTAAGAGCGGGGAACAATTTATGCCGATAAGGTATTTACAGCGGTTACGGATAGACCATGCAGGAAGATTGTGCAACACACCTCCATCCACATATCGCACTCCATCAATTTTCTGAGGCTTGAATACAATGGGAATACTGCATGACGCGGCAACACGTTCCGGCAGCGGACCTTTATCGAATATGACTTTGATACCCTCGTCAAGGTTTGTCGCACCGACAACCACCGGAATAGGCAAATCCTCAAGGTTAGCGTAGGGGATGTGCTTGCGCAGGAAATTCTTGAATCTGTCAAGACGGAAAAAACCGTCCTTTGGCACTGACAGCTCACAGAAATCAGAAAACCGGCAATCATGAAACAATTCCACCATCCTCTCAGGCTCTATACCAGCACTGTACATTACAGCTGCAACCGAGCCGGCACTGACTCCAGCAATAATTTCCGGCTTGATACCCATCTCATTAAGCGCCTTAATAGCACCTGCGTGAGCAAAGCCTCTTGCACCTCCACCGCTGAGAACCAAACCTGTGCGAAACTCCGGACCGGAAATGCCGAGAAGATCCTTGACTATTTTCAATTTACCTGCCATTGCGTATGTTATCAGAAATGAATCACAAAAGTACAAAAAAATTGTCTACTTTTGCATTATATATGTGCATGCACGATAAGTCCGAACATAAGCCGGATATGAGCGCGTTATATTTTTATGGATAACGAAGATAACAATCAACAAGAAGAACAGTCCCGCTTTCAACAACTTAAGAAGCGGATACTTGACGCATACACTTACTGCACAACAGGTGTGTGGCGCGATTCACGTCGCACCTGGAAAGTGGAGGCCGTGAAAATCATTAATATATCCGTGCGCAGCTTCCTTGACCGCGACCTGCAGTCACAGGCATGCGCAATGACTTTCCGCATGCTCCTTGCTTTAGTTCCGGCTCTTGCATTGCTGCTCGCCATAGGGCGCGGATTCGGATTTCAGGAACTCCTACAAAACCAGCTCTACTCTTACCTGCCCTCACAGCATGTTGCCTTGGAAGCTGCTTTCAGGTTTGTGGATTCATATCTCAACCAGGCATCAGAAGGAGTGTTCGTTGGGGTCGGAATAGTTTTTCTACTGTGGACATTAATCAGCCTGCTGATGAGTGTCGAGGACTCTTTCAACACCATCTGGAATGTGCAAGGGCGCTCAATCATGCGCAAAATCACTGACTACATTTCTATTTTACTCGTTCTCCCGGTACTTATGATATGCAGCGCAGGCCTAACGCTTCTGATGTCCACTACCCTGCAGCATATAATCCATGTAGACTTCCTCCGTCCGGCGATTGACTGGGTTCTTGATTTAGGAAGCCTGCTTTTCACCGCCCTATTCTTTACCGGCGCATACATGCTAATTCCCAATACTAAGGTGAAATTTTTGAATGCGTTTATAGTAGGGCTTGTGGTTGCGATTGCATTTCAAATTCTCCAATGGCTGTTTGTAACCGGACAAATGTATGTGACACGATACAACGCAATCTACGGCAGCTTCTCATTCCTTCCTTTGCTTCTGATCTGGCTTCAACTCGTCTGGCTCATCACCCTTATTGGTGCATTGCTATGCTATGCGCTACAGAATGTGGGACTATATAATTATTATATAGATGTGAAAAACATTTCGCTCGCATACTACCGTAAGGTCGTTATCGGTGTGATGGCAGTGGTAGCTAAACGATTCTACCAAGACATGACTCCACTTACAGCAAGCGAATTGTCCAAACAATATGAGCTCCCAATGAGCCTTGTCAATAAAATCGTTCCGACATTGCACTCCGCCGGACTCATCAACTACCTGAAATCAGACGCGGAAACAGGAGAAAGTCCCCTGCAACCGGCTCTGGACGTCAGCAATCTTACCTGCGGAGAGATAATCAAAAGGATGCAGAATGTAGGTTCAAAGGATTTCATCCCTGATTTTGACGATAAATTTCATGCGGCAAACGAAATATGCGGCAAGATAACCACAGCAATGACTGAAGTTGCTGACAAGACAAACATTGTTTCACTTAATATAACACTCTAATAACTAGTCATTATGAAAAAAGTAATTTCTACCACAGCTGCTCCTGCAGCAATCGGTCCTTACAGCCAGGCTATCGACCTCGGCAACATGGTTTTCATTTCAGGTCAGATTCCCGTGAATCCCGCTACCGGTGAAATCCCAGAAGGCATCAAGGCTCAGACCGCACAGAGCATAAGCAACATCAAGGCTATCCTTGCAGAAGCCGGATTGACCATTGACAATGTTGTAAAAACGACTGTTTTCCTCGCAGACATGAGCCTTTTCGGTGATATGAACGAAGTTTACGGTGCAGAATTCACAGCTCCATACCCCGCACGCTCAGCTGTTGCGGTGCGTGAGCTCCCCAAGCAGGTGCTTGTAGAAATTGAGACGATTGCAGTACGCTAATGCAAGCTTTATAAAAAAATGCCCCAGTCGGGGCATTTTTTTATTTCATATCGGATAGGAAATCCGCGACAACAAAAGTCGAACCACCCACAAAAATTGAATCTCTCTCAGAAGCATCTTTTTTCGCGGCTTCATAAGCAAGTGCAACGGAAGGATACGCATTACCTGATAACCCATTTTTTTTAGCTAAGGCAAGCAGTTGTTCCGAATCCAACGCTCTGGCAACACTTGACTTGGCAAAATAGAATCGTGTCGAGGGTATAGATTTCATCATTTTCAGAATACCGCTTACATCCTTGTCATTCACAAAGCCGATTACCAGGTGTTTCACGCCAGGCAAGGAAGCAATGCGCCGGGATAAATACTCCCAACCCCCAGTGTTATGTCCGGTATCACATATTGTCACCGGATTATCGCCAACACTCATCCATCTACCGGCAAGGCCGGTGAGACTGCACACTTTACCGAAGCCTTCACGCACTGCCGTGTCAGGAATATTGAATCCTGATTTACGCAGCATTTTTACTGCTTCAAGAATTGTTGCAGCGTTCTTCGCCTGCCACTCCCCACTCAATTCCCCATCAATGGTGCCGAAAGTGCGGGTAAAATATCTATTTGTTCCAGCTGATATACTATCAACTAAGTCTATTTCGTGAGTGTCTTCCGCAAACACCATTTGAGCATTCTGCTTCTTAGCCGTATCTTCAAAGACATCGCGTACGCCTCCGGTTGCCTCCCCTATCACCACCGGAATACCTGTCTTTATGATTCCTGCCTTCTCTGAGGCAATCTTTTCAAGGGTATCGCCGAGGAACTGCGTATGGTCAAACGAAATATTTGTGATTATGCTCAGTATAGGCTTAATGATGTTTGTACTGTCAAGACGCCCACCAAGTCCGGTTTCGATAACAGCCACATCAACTTTACGGTTTGCGAAGAATTCAAATGCCATAACCATTGTAAGCTCAAAGAAAGAGGGGCGCAACGAGGAGTCCAGTGCAATGAACCTGTTAACAAAATCCACCACTTCTGCCTCTGTTATAGGCTCGCCATTTACTCTCATGCGCTCGCGGAAATCAACAAGATGCGGTGAAGTATAAAGTCCTACCTTATATCCTGAGCTTTGAAGGATTGCCGCAATAGTATGCGCAGTTGACCCTTTGCCGTTTGTCCCGGCAATGTGGATTGTCGGATATGAATCCTGTGGATTGCCAAATGAGGATGCAAGTGCCCGTGATGTATCAAGCCCTGGCTTATATGCATCACCCCCGTCACGCTGAAAAACAGCAAGACGCCCGAAAAGCCAATCAATTGTCTGCTGGTATGTGGTAAAATTTTCAGTCATGTTCAATAAATAAACAGTCCGGCTATTCCTGCAAGCACAATCACAAGAATCGGATGAATCTTAGTAAAGAACACAATGCAGAACGCGGCAATACATATCAATATGCTCGGAATGACCTCTGATGATACAGAACCGAAGTTTGCCGAATTCATAAGCAATAGCGCTGCGGATGCGATAAGTCCAACGACAACTGGGCGAAGTCCTGTGAAAACGCCTTTGACTATTGCACTCTCCTTATGCCTGGTTATAAAATGGCTCGTATAAGTGGTAAGGAAAAAGGATGGAAGCACTACTACAAGCGTACAGATAAGAGAGCCGAGAATACCGAAAAACGGGCTTGAAAAAGCTACGGAGGATTCTGCGGGAGCAACATAACCGATATATGTCGCTGAATTAATGCCGATAGGACCAGGAGTCATCTGGGAAATTGCCACGATATCAGTGAACATCTGCTCCGTAATCCAGCCCGGACCTACTATTTCGCGCTCAATAAGTGCAAGCATCGCATATCCACCTCCGAAACCGAAAAGTCCGATTTTAAGGTATGCCCATATCAGTTTAAGGTAAATCATGCTTCATCACCTCCTTTCTCCGCAGCAGCCCGTGTTGCGCTGACCTGATGGCGGAACCAGAAATAACCGCCGATACCACCAAGCACAATATATAATATAGGACTTGACACAAAAGGAATTTTCGACCATATGAGAAGTGCCACGGCAACCGGTATCGCAACTGTGCGCCATGTGATTTTTGCCGCCTTCGCTGAAGAAATCACAGGCGCGATAATCAGGGCGACAACCGCCGGGCGGATACCCTTGAATATTTTGCTGAGCGTTTCATTGCTCTTTATCAAATCAGGGGTAAGGAAAATCGCGATTGCAAGAATTATCAGGAATGACGGCAGGATGGTGCCGAGGGCAGCGCAGGCACTCCCTTTCATTCCGCGGAGCCTGTCACCCACTGCAACAGAAATATTCACGGCAAGAATGCCTGGCAATGACTGGGCAACAGCAAGTTGGTCGAGAAACTCATCCCTCTCAAGCCAATGGTGCTTGTCAACAATCTCTTTCTCTATGATAGAAATCATTGCCCATCCGCCTCCAAATGTAAAAGCCCCTATCTTAAAAAAAGTGATGAAGAGCTGAAAAAAAATATTGTTCATATATTAATGGCTGATGAAAATCATCGGCAAAGGTACGAATATTCTCCGGTTTCGATTCCGCCCCTGTGCGGTTTATTGTAGGGGAATTACTATCTTTGCACTGCTGAATAACCAACGGCACATAAAATTTGAAGTCCGGCATACACAGTATTTTTTTTCGCGCCGCAATGGGCAGACCCTTTGCGACCGCTCTTTTTGTTGCGCTCATGCTATGGGGGTGCAGCTCAGTCAAACATGTGCCGGAAAATGAATATCTGCTGGAAGATGTAAAGATAAATGTGAATGACAGTACCGGTACTGTTGAATCAGCCGACCTTGTCAACTACCTCCGTCAGAGCCCTAACCACAAAGTTCTTGGTTTTCTCAAGCTACAGCTCGCCACTTACAATTTGAGTGGAAAAGACACTACCAAATGGTATAACCGGTGGGTAAGGCGTTTGGGACAAGCACCTGTTATATATGATTCCGACCTTACCGGTGCATCAGCGAAACAGTTGAAGATGGCAATGGTAAACCGGGGATATATGGACGCCTCCGTAAGCGTGGATACCATTGCGGATACCATAGGAAAGAAAATGCATGTGGCGTACAACATCAACGCCGGCATGCCCAGGGTAATATCGGCGATAACATACGAGATTCCCGATTCTGCAATCGCACCGTTAGTCCTCGCAGACTCCACACTCTTCACGCTTAAACCGGGAGATATTTTCGACCGTAACAGGCTTGACAATGAGCGAAGCCTTATTGCCGGCAGGCTTCGCAACAAAGGGTACTACTCTTTTTCAAAAGAATATATAACCTTTTTCGCTGACACTGCAGAGAACTCACTTGATGTAGAACTCACAATGAGCATACGTCCGCCACGAAAGGCTGATTCAGACATTGCGGACACAACATTGGTTCATCCGGTTTACAGGGTGAGAAAAGTTATCTTTGTAACCGATGCGGGCAGCTCCCGCCAACCACAGGACACTGTCACATATCGAGGCATAGACGTGGTATATGGAGCAGACAAGTATATCAAAGCTAAGATTTTAGAAGAAAAATGCTTCATATCTCCGGGAGAGATATATCGAGCGAGTGAAATAGACCGCACATATGAAGCGCTGTCGCAATTAGGAATACTGCGCACCATTAACATAGAGATGCAGCCGGCTCCAACCGTTGACGGACAGGAATGGCTCGATGCGTACATTCTACTTACACGAAATAAAAAGCAAGGGGTTGCGCTGGAACTGGAGGGCACAAATTCTGAGGGAGACCTCGGTTTTGGAGTAGGAGTGTCATATACTCATCGAGATCTCGGCAAACGCTCCGAGCTATTGAACGTGAAATTCAGAATGAACTACGAGAGCCTGTCAGGAAATCTTTCAGGGCTAATAAACAACAGATATACGGAGTATGCGGCAGAAACAGGCATAACTTTCCCCAAATTTCTTTTCCCGTTCCTGTCACGCAACTACAAGCAGCGGGTTAAAGCCGCGACCGAACTTGCCGTTTCATTCAACTATCAGGAGCGACCGGAATACACACGCATCATTGCCGGAGCCGCATGGAAATACAAATGGACTGCGAGGGCAAACCGGGAAAGACGCACTTTTGACCTTATTGACATTAATTATGTGTATCTACCGGAAAGCACCATAGATTTTATTAACCAGATAGCCCCGACAAACCCGTTGCTTCGCTACAGTTATGAAGATCACTTCATCATGCGAAGCGGTTACACATATTACCGCACAAACCGCCGCATAACATCTGCGACAGAGAAACAAGCCATATCCCAACCGTTCATTTACACTCTCAGGGTTAACGGGGAGGTAGCCGGTAACCTGCTTTATGCATTATCATCACTTACCGGACAGAAGCGCGAGGATGGAGTTTACAAGTTGTTTGGCATCCAGTACTCGCAATACGCAAAAGCAGAAATAGATTATTCTCTGGCAAAAATGCTTGCCTACCGTCACACCCTTGCATTCCGTGCCGGATTTGGAATCGGAGTACCTTATGGCAACTCGCGTGTATTGCCATTTGAAAAACGATTTTATGCCGGAGGAGCAAATGGAGTTAGAGGTTGGGGCGTCAGGACGCTTGGTCCGGGATGTTATGATTCTAAAAACAATGTGACTGACTTTATCAACCAGTGCGGTGACATTAGTTTCATAACCAGTCTGGAATACCGTATGAAACTGTTCTGGGTGTTCGAGGGAGCTATTTTTGCCGATGCGGGAAACATTTGGACTATCCGTAATTATGAGAATCAACCCGGAGGAGTGTTTCGCTTCGATACTTTCTGGAAACAGATTGCGGCAAGCTATGGCGCCGGACTTCGTCTCGACTTCACATATTTCCTTCTTCGGTTCGATCTTGGATTAAAAGCATATAATCCCGCTATGAATCAGGAAAGATGGCCGCTCATACATCCCAGATGGGGAAGGGACGCCACATTCCACTTCTCCGTAGGCTATCCGTTTTAATAAAATGAACAATTATGAAGAAACTTGTTATATTTGACCTTGACGGGACTCTGCTAAACACCATAGCGGACCTTGCGGAAGCGTCTAACTATGCCCTTACACAATGCGGTTTTCCCACCCACGCACCATCTTCATACCCTTTCTTTGTTGGGAACGGCGTTTCAAAGCTCCTTGAGCGTATCTTGCCGGAAGATGAGCGTAGTCAGGCTACTCTTCAGAAAATGAGAAGATTTTTTTCGGAATATTACGATGCCCATTGCACTGATTTGACGACACCTTACCCGGGCATTCCGGAACTTCTTGCCGAGCTTCGCGGCAACGACATTGCGGTTGCAGTAGCCTCAAACAAGTATCAGGCAGCCGTAAGCAAACTTATCTCATACTTCTTCCCGGATATTGAATGGGCGGCTGTTGAGGGGCATAAGGAAGGGTGGCATGTAAAACCGGACCCCTCCATTGTATTCGACATCCTTTCAAAACATCCTACACCCAAAAGAGAGGTTCTTTATGTCGGAGATTCCGGTGTAGACATGGAAACAGCACGGCGAGCCTGCGTGCAAAGCTGCGGAGTTTCATGGGGATTCCGCCCTGTATCAGAGCTTAAGGAAAACTATGCCGACACAATTGTGGATTCACCTGCAGAAATCCTTACAATCGTAAAAAATGAATTTTGCATATAATAACTATAATTTAAACATATCATCGCTATGCAACTGACTCAGCTCACTGCTATCTCACCTGTCGACGGACGTTACCGCAGCAAAT
>CAMWQE010000034.1 GCA_947176335.1 uncultured Porphyromonadaceae bacterium
GCCATGCGAAACCGAAAGCACCTATAAAATTACCGACATAAACTATAGTCCAGTTCTTCGCTACCTCGGCAATACCGAAATCACCCCGCATAAAGCCGGGAACGAGCAATGCATTGTTGCCGGTGAACAGCTCTGCGCCGAGCACCACCACAAGTATCAGACCGATGGGAAACATCACTCCGCTGAGCAACCTCTGCATTGCCGGATTCGCCGCAGTAGTTTCTGGGAAACCGAATCCCACTATTACCGACAGGATACCTCCAAGAGCAATATAGCACCCTGCGAGAATTGACAAGATAACCAGCCTTCCTGTCTTGGCGGTGGTATCGACCTTTGCCCTGCCGACATTGACCGACAGTTCAGCAATTTCTACCGGAGTTCTCACATCCATGATATTATTGGAATTTAAGCCGGGAGCATATACCCGCGGCGGATTCATAAAAATGCAAGCGGTCTGCCACAAGATGAGAATCTTGCAGCAGACCGTTTGTTTGTTCTCTATTGTCTGTCAATTAAAGGCAGGCAGCCGGCTTATTCCTCTACAGTGCGGAGCTTCTGTACATAAACCGCCTTCATCATTTTCTTGCGGTTGCTTACCGAGGGCTTTTCAAAAGCCTGACGGCTGCGGAGTTCTTTTACGATACCGGTCTTTTCAAATTTGCGTTTGAATTTCTTCAATGCTCTTTCGATATTCTCGCCTTCTTTAACTTGTACGATGATCATTTTTGTTATTTAGTTATTAATTAATTGCTTTGGGTGTTTTGCGCGGCAAAATTAAGCACTTTTTTCTTTTCAGCAAAATATTCCGCCGCATTTATACTCCATTTTTTGCTGCAAATGCAACTTTTCTCATCAAATCGCCCCATTTCCTTTTTCAATTGGCTGTTTGCTTTGTCACATGGAATAAATTTCCTAATTTCGGAGTCGCAATCCTGTGCCGCCACATTCCGGCACACCTTAAATATAATATAGACCCATGAAACCATTATCACGAGCCTTGCTTGCAATTGCCGCCGGAGCCCTTGCCGCCTGTTCGCAGAGCGATCCGGCTGAAACGGATTATACCGCTTATGTAAACCCGTTTATCGGCGCCGCTGACAACGGGCACACCTTCCCCGGAGCATGCCGTCCTTTCGGTATGATTCAGACAAGCCCAGTAACCGGAGCTGTCGGATGGAGATATTGCTCGGAGTATGTCTATAGTGATTCCATAATCTGGGGATTCACACAGACCCATCTTAACGGCACCGGATGCATGGATCTCGGCGATATCCTTGTCATGCCATCCACCGGTGAAAGGGACAGGGCTTGGGACGCATACCGCAGCCCGTTCAACAAATCCACTGAGGAAGCGACTCCCGGATATTATGCCGTAACCCTTTCCGCTCCAGACGTAAGAGCCGAACTCACCGCATCTGCAAGAGCTGCATTCCACCGTTACACATATAATAATGCTGACTCTGCATCGCTGCTGATTGACCTCCAGCACGGACCCGCTTGGAGCGAAGGGCAGTACCATGGGCAAGTGCGTGAATGTGAAACGCAGTGGGAGGATGAATACACCCTCACCGGAATGGTACGCAATGCCGTATGGGTCAACCAGCGCTACTTCTTCGTCATGAAGTTCAACCGCGCTGTCACCGACACCGTCATGCTCAGAATGTCACCGGGAGAACGCGGTCAGCGAATTGTTGCATCATTTGACATGCAGCCGGGCGATACCCTTATGATGAAAGTGGCAATGAGCACAACCGGAATACCGGGGGCTAAAGCCAATCTTGATGCAGAGATTCCGCACTGGAATTTCGAGGAAGTGCGGCAACAGGCTAAAGGCGAATGGAACTCATACCTCGGCAGAATTGAAGTTGACGGCACTGATGAGGAAAAGACCAATTTCTATACCGCATTCTACCACGCTATCATACAGCCTAATATCATTTCAGACATCGACGGGCAATACCGCACCGCGGCTGATTCGGTTGTCGCTGCCCCCGGCGGTGAATTTTACTCCACATTCTCTTTGTGGGACACCTACCGCGCGGCTCACCCGTTCTACACCCTCGCTACTCCTGAAAAAGTTGACGGGTTTGTAAACTCCCTCGTGGCTCAGAGCGAAGTGCAGGGCTTTCTTCCGATATGGGGGCTTTGGGGTGGAGAAACCTACACCATGATTGGCAACCACGGCGTTTCAGTCATTGCCGAGGCATACCGCAAAGGCTTCCGTGGCTTCGATGCCGAGAAGGCATTTGATGCGATAAAGCGTACCCAGACAGTCAGCCACCCGCAAAAGAGCGATTGGGACAATTATACCAAGTACGGATACTTCCCCACTGACCTTACTCCCGCGGAATCGGTATCCTCTACCCTTGAAAGCTGCTACGATGATTATGCTGCGGCAGATATGGCATCGCTGCTTGGCAAGCCTGAGGAAGAGAAGATTTTCCGTGAACGTGCCGCATATTATAAGAACTTGTTTGATACTGAAACCAAATTCATGCGTCCGCGTCTTGCCGATGGCTCATGGAAAGCGCCTTTCGACCCGTCCGGAGTAAGCCATGCCGAAAGCACCGGCGGCGATTATACCGAGGGAAACGCATGGCAATACACCTGGCATGTGCAGCACGATGTTCCCGGGCTGATAGAGCTCTTCGGCGGTGAGGAACCTTTCCTGAACAAACTTGACTCTGTATTCAGTGTCACACTCGTGACTACCCAGAGCGATGTCACCGGACTGATTGGTCAGTACGCCCACGGCAACGAGCCGAGCCACCATGTGACTTACCTCTACACTCTTGCCGGACAGCCTTGGCGCACCCATGAGCTCGTGCGTGAAGTGTTTGACCGCTTCTACCGTCCGGAACCCGACGGCTTGAGCGGAAATGACGACTGCGGGCAGATGTCGGCATGGTACATGTTCTCGGCTATGGGATTCTATCCTGTTGATCCGGTGAGCGCGAAATATGTTCTCGGCGCACCGCAGATGCCTGGATTCATCCTCCGCCTTGCAGAAGGCAAGACCTTTGAAATCAAGGCGGAAGGAATTTCAGAGGAAGCGAAGTACGTTGAAAGCGTTTCACTCAACGACAAGCCATATACCCTCCCCTACATTACCCATTCGGACATTACTTCGGGAGGTAAATTGGTATTCAAAATGACATCAGACAAATCCAAAGCTATTATATTTTAAAACCATAAACTAAACACTATAATGAGCAAATATCCTAAAATTGGTATCCGCCCGACCATTGACGGTCGTCAGGGCGGTGTGCGCGAAAGCCTTGAAGAAAAGACAATGAGCCTTGCAAAGGCTGTTGCAGACCTCATCTCGTCTAACCTCCGCAATGGCGACGGTTCACCTGTTGAATGTGTCATTGCCGACGGAACTATCGGTCGAGTTGCTGAAACGGCTGCATGCGCTGAAAAATTCGAGCGCGAAGGTGTAGGTGCAACCATCACAGTAACCTCATGCTGGTGCTACGGCGCTGAAACAATGGATATGAACCCTTACTGGCCAAAAGCTGTGTGGGGTTTCAACGGCACTGAACGCCCCGGAGCTGTTTACCTCGCTGCTGTGCTGGCTGCCCACGCACAGAAAGGTCTCCCCGCTTTCGGAATCTACGGACATGACGTGCAGGATCTTAACGACAATACTATTCCCGCCGACGTTGCAGAAAAAATTCTCCGCTTCGCCCGTGCCGCAATGGCTGTGGCAAATATGCGCGGCAAATCCTACCTCTCGATGGGCAGTGTGTCAATGGGTATCGCCGGCTCTATCGTAAACCCCGACTTCTTCCAGGAATATCTTGGAATGAGAAACGAATCAGTGGACCTCACGGAGATTATCCGCCGAATGACAGAAGGCATCTATGACAAAGAAGAGTATGCGAAGGCACTTGCCTGGACAGAAAAATACTGCAAGGTAAACGAAGGCAATGATATTGCCAACCACTCCGAGAAAATGAAAACCCGCGACCAGAAAGATGCTGACTGGGATTTCATTGTCAAGATGACTATCATCATGCGCGACCTCATGAAGGGCAACCCGAAACTGCTTGCTCTCGGATTCAAGGAGGAAGCTATGGGTCACAATGCTATTGCAGCAGGCTTCCAGGGTCAGAGGCAGTGGACCGACTTCTACCCCAACGGTGATTTCAGCGAAGCGCTCCTAAACACCTCGTTTGACTGGAACGGCATCCGTGAGGCATTCGTGCTCGCTACCGAAAATGACGCTTGCAATGGAGTTGCAATGCTGTTCGGTCACCTCCTCACAAACCGCGCACAGATTTTCTCAGACGTGCGTACCTACTGGAGTCCTGAGGCTGTCAAGAGAGTTACCGGAAGGGAACTCAGCGGAAGAGCTGAAAACGGCATAATCCACCTCATCAACTCTGGCGCGACAACCCTCGACGGCTCAGGACAGGCTACTGAAAAGGGCGAACCGGTGATGAAAGAGCATTGGAACATGACTCAGGAAGATGTAGACGCTTGCCTAAAGGCTACCACATGGTATCCTGCGAACCGTGACTACTTCCGTGGCGGAGGTTTCTCAAGCAACTTCCTCTCCAAAGGCGGGATGCCTGTGACAATGTCACGCCTCAACCTCGTGAAAGGCCTCGGTCCGGTTCTCCAGATTGCAGAAGGCTGGACAGTGGAAATCGACCCGGAAATCAACCGTTTGCTCGATAAACGCACCGATCCCACCTGGCCTACCACTTGGTTCGTGCCCAGACTCATGCCCGACCGCGACCCATTCAAAGACGTTTACTCAGTAATGAACAACTGGGGTGCTAACCACGGCGCTATCTCTTACGGCCATATCGGTGCAGACCTCATCACACTCGCTTCTATTCTCCGTATACCGGTTTGCATGCACAATGTAGAGGATAAGAAGATTTTCCGTCCCTCAGCTTGGAATGCATTCGGCATGGATAAGGAAGGGGCTGACTACCGCGCTTGCAAAAACTACGGTCCTATATATAAATAAGGTGTGCCATGGCTACTAAAGAACAGATTGAAACATTCGTGGGCTATGCGCACAAAGTCGGGCAAGCCGGACTGACGATTTGCAGCAGCGGCAACCTTTCATGGCGCATTGGTGACGAAGTCCTTATTTCAGGCACAGGTTCATGGGTTCCGGAACTCACCCCTGAAAAAGTATCGATATGCCGCCTCTCTGACGGAGAAGTGCTCAACGGCGTGAAACCCTCTATGGAGAGCGTTTTCCACATGGGAGTGATGCGCAAGCGTCCCGAAGTGAATGTTGTGCTGCACTTCCAGTCACCTTATGCAACTGCGGTTGCGTGCATGGAGAACATTCCTGAAAATTTCAATTTCACGGCGGAAGTGCCTATCCATGTCGGCAATCCCATACCCATGATTCCATATTTCCGTCCGGGTTCTCCCGAACTTGCCGAGCACGTTGTCGCCGAGATGACCAACTGCAATTCTGTCATGCTCCGCAAGCATGGGCAGGTTGTGTGCGGTGTCGACTTCAATCAGGCGTTTGAAAGGGCTATGTTCTTTGAAATGGCGTGCCGCATCGCGGTGCTCAACGGCAAGAACGTGAATCCCCTCACTCCGGCAGAGATTTCCGATTTGGACGTTTACATCAACGGCAAAAAATGAAAGACGCTTTCATAGCGGCAGACTTCGGCGGAAGCAGCGGACGAGTTATCGCCGGCTGCATCGCCGACGGTCAGCTGCAACTCAATGAAATCCACCGATTCAAAAACGGGCCCGTTACACTCGGCAACACTGTGTACTGGGACTTCCCGTACCTGTTCTCGGAGCTCAAAAACGGACTGCATAAGGCGGTGCGCCAAGGCTATAGGATTCTAAGCATAGGCATTGACACCTGGGGCGTTGATTTCGGGCTTATTGACAAAGCTGGAAACCTCCTGTCCAATCCTGTATGCTACCGGGATCCCGCCACACTCCCCTATCCCGACAAATTTTTTGAAACAACAGGCAGAGAGGAACATTATGCGGTAAACGGCACTCAGGTTATGCCTATTAACACCCTCTTCCGCCTGATGGCTATACGCGACAATTCGCCGTGGATTCTTGAAGCGGCGGAGCACCTGCTCTTCACTCCCGATTTGTTTGCATATTTCCTCACAGGAGTTCCGGCTAACGAATACTGCATAGCATCCACATCGGAGCTGCTGAATGCCTCCACCAGGACATGGGACCTGGAACTTATCCGTAAATGCGGCTTCCCGGAAAGAATTTTTGGAAAAATCCTTGCTCCGGGCACAATTACCGGATATCTCACCCGGTCTGTTCTTGACGAAATAGGTGCCGACTATCAGATTCCTGTTGTCGCAGTGGGTTCCCACGACACCGCAAGCGCTGTCTTCGCTGTGACAAGAGGAGATACCTCTGACGCATTCCTGAGTTCAGGCACATGGTCGCTTCTCGGAGCGCTCGTTGAGCAACCTGTCCTTACAAAAGAGGCTATGGAAGCCGGATTCACCAACGAAGGGGCTGTGGCATTCAAAATCCGTCTGCTTCAGAACATCACCGGGCTATGGATTCTCCAGAGGCTCGTCGAGCAATGGGAGAAAGATGGCACATTCCCCGGCTACCCGGAACTAATAATTGCAGCAGAGCAAAGCGGATGCAAGACAGTAATTGACGTGGATGCTCCCGAATTTGCCACATCGTTCAATATGCAGCACGCAATCCTTGACTACTGCAAGCGCAACTCGCTTGAAGCACCGCTCACACAAGCCGACTTTGTCATGGTAGTGTGCCGGTCACTCGCCGAACGCTACAAGAAAGGCATCGAAGGGCTCAACTCACTTCTGCCGAAACCACTCGAAAGACTCGTGATAATGGGAGGAGGAGCAAAAAACAGGCTTCTCACCGAACTCACAAGGCAAGCTACCGGGCTTGAAGTGGAAACAGGACCCTCCGAGGCTACAGCTATCGGAAACATACTGATGCAGGCGCAGACCGCCGGCATCGATATCAGCAAAATAACCGTTTAACCTCAAATCCTCCTCTCCCCTCATTTTTATAACCATGAAAACCTTTGACAGTAGGACGCTGAAAAAATCACCGCTCGTAGAAAAAAAGTATGTAGTCCCATTCATACTGATTACATCGCTTTTCGCGCTATGGGGCTTCGCTAACGACATTACAAACCCTATGGTTGCGGCATTCCAGACTGTAATGGAACTTTCCGCCACTAAAGCATCGCTCATACAGTTCGCTTTCTATGGCGGATATGCCACTATGGCTGTGCCGGCGGCGCTTTTCATACGCAAGTACAGCTACAAGAAAGGTATTCTTCTCGGGCTGGCGCTCTATGCTGTAGGAGCTTTCATGTTCATTCCGGCGGCAAATCTGGAGGAATTCTCATTCTTCTGCATATCGCTATATGTTCTCACCTTCGGGCTCGCTTTCCTGGAAACAACAGCAAACCCGTTCATACTGTCGCTTGGCAGCAAAGAGACCTCTACGCGCCGACTCAACCTTGCACAGGCATTCAACCCACTCGGCTCGCTCTGCGGCATGGCGGTTGCTTCGCTAATCGTGCTCCCGAACCTTATCTCCGATGCGAGAAACGCTGCAGGAGAAATAATCTTCCCGGCGCTGTCGGCTGCTGAGAAAGCGGACATCCGTGTCCATGACCTCGCTGTCATCCGCGATCCTTATGTTGCAATCGGCATAATAGTCGTGGCGATGTTCGTTATCATCGCCCTTGTGAAGATGCCTAAAACCCAGGGGCAAGGCACACACTGCTCTGCAAGTGTCACCCTGAAGCACCTTCTTGCAAACCGTGAGTACCGCGAAGGAGTGGTTGCGCAGATGTTTTATGTCGCAGCGCAGATTATGACATGGACATTCATTATCCAGTATGCCGACAACCTCGGCATATCGAAAGCCACAGCGCAAAACTACAACATTCTCGCAATGATTCTCTTCCTCTGTTTCAGGTTCACCGGCACAATGCTGATGAGGTTCTTCCGTCCCACCGCTCTGCTCGGCATATTCGCCGCTTGCGCTGCCGCATGTACCCTCGGTGCAATTCTGATTGTGGGCTTTGCAGGTCTGATATGCCTTGTCGCTGTTAGCGCGTTCATGTCAATCATGTTCCCGAGCATTTACGGCATTGCATTGGAAAATGTTGATGCCGGAGACACGTCTCTCGGCGCGGCGTTCCTTGTAATGGCTATTGTCGGCGGTGCGCTCATGCCGCCGCTTCAGGGCATGATAATAGACTGCGGCACGATAATGGCTCATCCTGCGGTAAACGTATCCTTCACGCTACCGCTGATATGCTTTATCGTCATCGGCATTTACAGCATGCGCTGCCGCCGCTACGAGTAAAAAAATTGTTACCTTTGCAAACGCGGGCGCAATAATGCGCGTCCGCGTGCAAAGGATTAATGAACAAGTTCCTTAAAATAGCGCGCATCACGCTATCGCTGATGTTTCTACTTGTCATCACTGCGGCACTCACCGCGGCACCGCTTGCCATACCCGGAGTTGCCCTGTGGATGGAGAGCATACAGTTTCTTCCGGCGGTTATGACTTTCAGCCTCGGAGTATTTGTCAGCTGGCTCATTATCACCCTCATTTTCGGCAGAATTTACTGCTCCACTGTTTGCCCTGTCGGTACGGTGATGGATATTGCGGCACGTGCCCGCCAAAAAATCTCACCGCGAATCTACCGTTACATCCTTCCGGCAACCCGGCTGAAATATCTCATTCTCATCCTCGTGCTCGCATGCCTCATGGCTGGATATTTTACCATTCCGTCCATCATCGACCCGTATACTGCATACAACCGCATCTGCCGCGACCTTTTCAATCCGGTTTTATCACTTTTTTCCGGCAATTCCCGACCCTCTCCTCTGCCGTGGTGGAACAGCGTTGCGGCAAAAGCCATGACCGGATGGGCGGGTGCCTCTGTCGCGGCAATCACCCTCGTGCTCGTATGCTCGCTTGCCGCGTCTAAAGGCAGGCTGTTGTGCAATACAGTGTGTCCCGTAGGCACTACTCTCGGTTTCATCAGCCGCTTCTCGATATTCCAGATTGAGATTGACACCGACAAATGCATCCAGTGCCGCAAATGTGTGGACGTGTGCAAAAGCTGCTGCATCAATCTCAACGACCATGTTGTAGACGGAAGCCGATGTGTTGACTGCTTCAATTGCATCAATGTATGCCCGAATGACGCTATCCACTACACTTACCGGCGCAAACAGCTTTCAATCCCTATGATGCAGAGCGTCAAACCGGTTCTGCCTGAACCGACACTCGAAAATTCGGCACCGGGCAACTCCTGCAATTCCACAACTGAAAATCCTGTTAAAAATGAAACAATATCTTGACCTGCTCCGCACTATCGAGCTGCACGGCACTGACAAGTCGGACCGCACCGGTACCGGCACAAGGAGCATTTTCGGCTACCAGATGCGTTTTAACCTTGAAGACGGATTCCCGCTCCTGACAACCAAGAAGCTGCATCTTAAATCAATAATCCACGAACTTCTATGGTTTCTGAAAGGTGACACAAACGTTGCATATCTTCAGGAAAACGGTGTGAGGATTTGGAACGAATGGGCTGACGAAAACGGCGACCTCGGGCACATCTACGGTTACCAATGGCGTTCATGGCCGGACGGCAAAGGTGGAGTCATTGACCAGATTACCGAAGCTATCGAAACCATAAAGCACAATCCCGATTCCAGAAGAATCATTGTCAGCGCATGGAATGTCGCCGATATTCCCAACATGGCTCTGCCGCCATGCCACGCATTCTTCCAGTTCTATGTTGCTGACGGCAGACTAAGCCTGCAGTTATACCAGCGTAGCGCCGATTGCTTCCTTGGAGTGCCTTTCAATATTGCCTCATATGCCCTCCTTCTCATGATGGTTGCGCAGGTCACAGGGTTGAAAGCCGGTGATTTCGTGCACACCCTTGGCGACGCACATATCTATACCAATCATTTCGCTCAGGTTCAGGAACAGCTTTCAAGAGAGCCCCGGCATCTTCCTAAAATGATTCTCAACCCCGAAGTCAAAAACATTTTTGATTTCAAATATTCAGACTTCACTCTTGAAGATTACGATCCCCATCCACATATTAAAGGCATAGTAGCAGTATGACAAACATTTCAATAATAGTTGCAATCGGCGCTGACAATGCAATCGGCGCTGCAGGAAACCTCGCGTTCCATATAAGTGCAGACCTGAAGCACTTCAAGGAGATAACAATGGGCAAACCGGTGATAATGGGCAGAAAAACATTTGAATCCCTGCCAAACGGACCGCTTCCCGGAAGAAAAAACATTGTTGTGTCAAGAAATCCCGAGTACACATATCCCGGAGTGGAAACAGCTGAGTCGCTTCAGGATGCTATCGAGCTGGCATACGATGCTGACGAGGCAATGGTTATCGGAGGAGCTCAGATATACAATCAGGCACTACCCCTTGCCAACAAGCTGTACATAACCCAGATTGATGCGACCCGTCCGGATGCCGACACATTTTTTCCCGAGATAGACCCCGCGCAGTGGAACGAGGAGGCGGAATCATGGCAAACTGACCCAAAAACAGGATTGAAATACAGATTCATTTGTCTCTCTCGAAAATAACTCCTACCTTTGTGGTCAGTTTGGAAGTTCCAACCACAGACCGCCTCTGTAGTTCAACGGATAGAATAGAAGTTTCCTAAACTTTAGATAGGGGTTCGATTCCCCTCGGAGGTACTGATAAACCCCTTAATCCATTGCCGATAAGGGGTTTTATTTTTCTCAGGTAACAACAGGGCAGAAACATAGATCATAACCATGAACGAACTACAGCTAATCCAGAGCAAAATTTACGAGATTAGAGGGCAAAAGGTGATGCTCGATAGAGATCTCGCAGAAATGTACGGGGTGGAAACAAGGGTATTGAATCAGGCGGTAAAACGCAATGCCGAGCGTTTCCCGGAGGACTTCATGTTTCAGCTTACCCCTGAAGAGGTGGAAAAATGGAAATCACAAATTGTGATATCCAATTCTATAAAAATGGGGTTAAGACGTGCACCCTATGCATTTACAGAACTTGGTGTCGCCATGCTTTCAAGCGTACTTACATCAAAGATTGCCATCCAAGTAAATATGGGTATCATGCGGGCATTCGTTTATGTCCGTCAGATGATTACAGAAAATTCGCCCCTCAAGCGGCTTTCTACACTTGAAAAGGACTTCAATGCGCTAAAACAGGACTTGGAGGAGATTTTTGCGGACTATAATGACATCAACGAGGACACAAGAGCACAACTCGAAGCTATAAACCTTACTCTCGCTGAGCTGCAAGCCAAGCCTAAAGCACCTGCACGTCGCCCTGTTGGATTTATTAAACCAAAAGAATAACCATGAACGAACTACAGCAAATCCAGAGCAAAATCTACGAGATAAGAGGGCAAAAGGTAATGCTTGACCGTGACCTTGCCGAGTTGTACAACGTGACGACATCCAATCTTAATAAGTCAGTAAAGCGAAATATAAAGCGATTTCCTGCCGATTTTATGTTTCAATTGACAAAATCTGAATTCGATGCACTTAGAGAAAACTTGATATTCCAAAATGGAACATCAAAGTGGGGCGGAACGCGCAAACTCCCTTATGCTTTTACTGAACAAGGGTTAGCAATGCTATCGGGATTATTAAACAGCGATATCGCTATTCAGGTTAATATCAACATAATGCGTGCTTTTGTCACTATCCGTCAGATGATTACAGAAAATTCGCCCCTCAAGCGGCTTTCTACACTTGAAAAGGACTTCAATGCGCTAAAACAGGACTTGGAGGAGATTTTTGCGGACTATAATGACATCAACGAGGACACAAGAGCACAACTCGAAGCTATAAACCTTACTCTCGCAGAGCTGCAAGCCAAGCCGAAAGCACCTGCACGCCGCCCTGTTGGATTTATTAAACCAAAAGAATAACCATGAACGAACTACAGCTAATCCAGAGCAAAATCTACGAAATTAGAGGACAAAAGGTGATGCTTGCCCGTGACCTTGCCGAATTGTACAACGTGACGACATCCAATCTTAATAAGTCAGTAAAGCGAAATATAAAGCGATTTCCTGCCGATTTTATGTTTCAATTGACAAAATCTGAATTCGATGCACTTAGAGAAAACTTGATATTCCAAAATGGAACATCAAAGTGGGGCGGAACGCGCAAACTCCCTTATGCTTTTACTGAACAAGGGTTAGCAATGCTATCGGGATTATTAAACAGCGATATCGCTATTCAGGTTAATATCAACATAATGCGTGCTTTTGTCACTATCCGTCAGATGATTACAGAAAATTCGCCCCTCAAGCGGCTTTCTACACTTGAAAAGGACTTCAATGCGCTAAAACAGGACTTGGAGGAGATTTTTGCGGACTATAATGACATCAACGAGGACACAAGAGCACAACTCGAAGCTATAAACCTTACTCTCGCAGAGCTGCAAGCCAAGCCGAAAACACCTTCACGTCGCCCTGTGGGATTCATCCGACCAAAAGAATAACCTCAAATAGAGTTACTCTAAACGCCAATGTCTATTTTGAAAAACCGTATTGGTACTATCAATTCACTCCGAGTAGCTCTATCTCAAATACAAGAGTTGAGCCTCCGGGAATACCGGGTTGGTTCATTCGTCCATACCCTTGCTCTGCGGGAATATAAATTTCCCACTTGTCGCCGGGAACCATCTGCTGTAACGCTATTATCCAACCAGGAATAAGATCACGCAGCCTGAATGCAGGGGCAACTCCTCCACGACTGCTGTCAAATGTCTTGCCATTAATGGTTTTACCGACATAATGTGCTGTCACCACACTATTGCGGTTAGGATGCACTCCACCGGGCTTACCATTTCTTATCGCCTTATAATATATACCTTTGTCAAGGGGACGCACACCGGCTTCGGCACTCTTAGCCTGAAGCCATTCGCGGTTTTTCTGAATATAATCCTGCTTTGCCATGATGCAAAGTTAAGCAATCTCCTGATATTATAAGCTATACCATCAATATCCATAACAATTTTGTAAAAAAATCGGGCAAAAATTTGCGCATTTCAATCCCATATTGTAATTTTGCTGCATATTCCTTTATTAATTACAATTAAAATTTATATGACACACACTAATTATTTATCTTTTGACCTTGCTTGGTACACTATCCTTTGCCAGTATTCACGCTCTGTAAGACGCACCGTTTGTGACGCTGTCCTAAATTTCGCCGCTACCGGGGAAATACCTGTGCTTAAAGGCACTGCAAAGATTGCGTTTGAGTTTATCAGCCATGAGATTTCCAAGCAGCGTATACCAAACAACCCTTCTACCAACAACGAACCAACTGATATACAACCGGAAGCACCACAACAGAATCCTGTCCCGGAAGAAGAACCGATACAAATTCCGGCAGACACACCGGAAAATCACCCGGAGACACAAACCGCTGAAGATCCGGAAATTGAAGCGCCTGACACAGACAAAGATACCCTCGTTCAACCGCAAACAGAACCAGCATCCATCCACCCGGAGCCAATTCCGGAGGCACCTGCCTGTATCCCATCCCCTACAGCTCATCATGTAAAACATAAGAATACACAGCGCGGATGCATTTCCCGAAGCCGTCAGACAGTCGGGGGAGTGCTATGCGTCCGAAAAGGCTCGAAGATGATATTCAAGAAACGATAAACTCTTTTTTGTATCTTTGCGTTCACAATTAAAAATCGCAATAGCACCAATGCTTGACTCATTCATTGACATACTAAGGACCTACCCCGCACTTGCCGTGTTCCTGACCGTCGGCATAGGCTTCCTTATCGGCAACATACGCATCCACGGGTTTTCGCTTGGCAGCGTTACATCCGTCCTGCTTGTTGGAGTGGTTGTGGGACAACTTGAAATACCCATGTCCGGACCGCTTAAAATGTTCTTCTTCATGATGTTCCTTTTCTCTATCGGCTACAGTGTCGGTCCCGACTTTTTCAAGTCGCTCAGAGGCAGCGGAGCAAAGCAGGCACTGTTTGCGGTTCTGATGAGTTCGATGTGCTTTGTAGTCACCATTGCCATAGCCAAGATTATGGGGTATAACAAAGGGGAGGCTATCGGGCTATTCGCCGGTTCGCAAACCTGTTCGTCACTCCTTGGCGTTGGCGGAGAAGCGCTCGGGCGTCTCGGGCTTCCGACGGAGGAACTGAAAAGGCAGATGGACCTTATTCCGGTGAGTTATGCAGTGACATATATTTTCGGTACTCTCGGCACAGTCATTCTCCTCGGCAATTTCGGTCCGAAGCTCCTCGGAGGCAGCGAGATTGTGAAGCAGAAAACCGCCATGCTTGAAAAAGAGTTAAACTCCTCTGTAGGGAAAGATGA
>CAMWQE010000035.1 GCA_947176335.1 uncultured Porphyromonadaceae bacterium
ATTCTGCATCGTGTAGGGAAGCACGAAGTATCCGTCAGCAAGACCCTGCATGAGGGCAGATGCACCGAGGCGGTTTGCACCGTGGTCTGAGAAGTTACATTCGCCGATTGCAAAGAGACCCTTGATTGAGGTCTGGAGCTCATAGTCAACCCAGATGCCGCCCATTGTGTAGTGGCTTGCAGGGAAGATCATCATAGGTGTCTCGTAAGGATTGTCATCAGAAATCATCTGATACATATCAAACAGGTTGCCGTAACGGTCACGGACCACATCAGCGCCAAGACGGTCGATAGCATATTTGAAATCAAGGTAAACCGCATTGCCTGTACCTACACCATAGCCGGCATCGCAACGTTCTTTTGCTGCGCGGCTGGCGATGTCACGGGGACAAAGGTTACCGAAAGCGGGATAACGGCGCTCCAGATAGAAGTCGCGGTCTTCATCGGGAATATCGGTAGGACGTTTTTTGCCTGCGCGGATAGCCTCGGCATCCTCTTTCTTTTTCGGAACCCAGATACGTCCGTCATTACGGAGTGATTCGCTCATGAGTGTGAGCTTGGACTGGTCCTCACCGTGAACAGGGATACATGTGGGGTGAATCTGTGTGAAAGCGAGGTTTGACAGGTATGCGCCTTTCTTGAATGCCTGGATAGCGGCAGAACCGTTGCAACCCATAGCGTTTGTAGAAAGGAAGAATGTGCGTCCGTAACCGCCTGTTGCGAGTACTACTGCGTGTGCAGCGTAGCGCTCGAGTTCACCGGTAACAAGGTTGCGCACGATAATACCGCGTGCACGACCGTCAATGATTACGAGGTCAAGCATCTCGCGGCGGTTGTAAGACTTCACCTGACCCTTCTGAATCTGACGGTTGAGTGAGGCGTATGCGCCGAGAAGGAGCTGCTGTCCTGTCTGACCTTTAGCATAGAATGTACGGCTCACCTGAGCACCGCCGAATGAACGGTTTGCAAGGAGACCGCCGTATTCGCGGGCGAAAGGAACACCCTGCTGAACGCACTGGTCGATAATATTGTTGGAAACCTCTGCAAGACGGTAAACATTTGCTTCACGGCTGCGGAAGTCACCTCCTTTTACAGTGTCGTAGAACAGGCGGTAAACAGAGTCACCGTCATTCTGGTAATCCTTGGCTGCGTTGATACCGCCCTGTGCTGCGATAGAGTGAGCGCGGCGGGGGCTGTCCTGAATGCAGAAGTTAGACACATTGAAGCCGAGTTCGGCAAGAGTTGAAGCCGCTGATGCACCTGCAAGACCGGTTCCTACCACAATCACATCAAGATTGCGCTTGTTGGCGGGATTGACAAGTTTCTGATGAGCCTTGTAGTTGGTCCACTTTTCAGCGAGGGGACCTTCGGGCACCTTGGAGTCAATCTGATATTCGGGGAGCTTGGAGGATTCGATGTCGGCGTAATCCTTCATTATAGGGGTAGAATCAATCATTCCCTCTACACTTTTTAAGTCTGCCATATCTGTGATTGTGTTGAATTATTCGTTAGTATTGTTTTCACACTCTGCTTTTTCGCAATTGCCTGTAGCTTCGGGGCATGCGTTGCAATCAGAAGCCTGCTTGTCGCAGTCTGCGCAATTGTGCTCGTTGGTGCACTCCTCAGCCGCGCAAGCAGCGGGTTTGCTGAAAGGTTCGCCGCCATTGAACACATCGGTATCCAATGCGTTTGCAGCAGATTTCCATTCGTAGTATTCGTTAAGCTGTGTCTTGAAAGCGTCCTGGCGGTTTGCGCGTACAGTGAACACGATAGCCTGGGCGATGAAAAGACCCACAACAATGGTTGTCCACCAGCAGCCGATGCATTTGAGGCGCTTGACCCAAACGTCATTGTCCCATCCTGCGCTCTGGAACATTGACCAGAAACCGTGGTTCATGTGGAACCAGAGGGCAACGAAGCCGATGATGTAAACGATAGGAGTCCAAACCTGTGAGAAAGCGATCTGGATGAAGAGGGTGCCTGCAGCCGGGGGAACGGGAACGCCGCAACCTGTTTCATACTCGCAATCGAGGATTTCTGCAAGCTGCATCTTTGCCCAGAACTGGATGAGGTGAACTACGAGGAAGGCAAGAACCACGATGCCGAGAACAAGCATGTTCTTGCTCGCCCACTCTACCTGAGGAGGACGTGAGGTTACTGCATAGCGGTCTGCGCCGCGAGCCTTACGGTTCTGAAGGGTGAGCCACACTGCATAAATGATATGGATTACAAACAGGGCGGCAAGACCGACTGTTGCAACCAGGGCATACCAGTTTGCACCGAGAAATTCACACACCGCGTTGTAGCCCTGAGGCCAGAAGAGCGCAACACCGTTCATCAGACAGTGAAACGTTACGAATAGGACAAGGCATGCTCCGGTGATAGCCATCACAAGCTTCCTTCCTATGGATGAGGATGTTAACCACATAGTGATAATGAAATTTAGATTTATTTTTCGGTTATTTGGAATTATCCGAGGTTATACTTTCTGCAAAAGTAAATTAAATTAACCATCAATCCAACGATTAAAGAAAAAAATCTTTAACGTTTCCAAAACATTTTTCGCACTGACCGCTCGCCCGTCTTTTTTGACTATCTTTGCACTTTAAATATAATTAAGAGCAATCCCATGAAAATATCACGCAAATTATTTGCCATTGCGGCAGCTGCCATTATCGGCTTCGCGCCCCTAAGCGGTGCCGCGAAAGTATCGATTATCCCTGCACCTGCATCCCTCGTGGAGCATCCGGGAGTATTCAAACTGTCTAAGACAACCTCCATCGGATATACCGGTGAGGCTGCCAAGGAATACGCCGACTATCTTAAAGGTATCCTCGATGCGTCCACCGGCATGGAACTACCGGTTAAAAAGGGGACTGCCGCAATAACACTCGCCATTAAACCGGAAAAAATAAAAAAAGCGGAAGGCTACACACTTGACGTGACTCCCAAAGGAGTGACAATTACCGGTGCGGATGGCGCCGGTGTGTTCTACGGCATACAATCTTTCCTCCAGCTCTTCCCTGAGCAGATATATTCCGCCCACCCTGTCAAAGGGATTGATTGGGAGGCGCCCTGCGTTAGCGTAAGCGATGCTCCTGAGCGCCCCTGGCGTGGAATGATGCTTGATGTAGCGCGTTATTTTCATGACAAGGACTATGTGAAGCACTATATCGACATGATGGCGATGTACAAGCTCAACAAACTCCAGTTTCACCTTATCGATGACTCCGGTTGGAGGCTCGAAAGCAAGAAATACCCTCGCCTGACAGAGGTTGGAGCATACGCCGGTCCCGAGCACAACAAGCTTGGCGGATATTATACTCAGGAGGATATCAAGGAGATTGTGGAATACGGACGCCTCCGCAATGTGGAAATCATCCCGGAAATCGAGTTCCCGGCACATATCCTTTCTGCTATTGTCGCTTACCCGTGGCTATCATGCACCGGCTTGCAGCACGAACTTCCTCGACAACACTTTATCAGCCGCGATTTGCTTTGCGTTGGTAAGGAAAGTTCCATGCAGTTCCTCCGCGACATTCTTGATGAAACAGTAGAACTTTTCCCCTCGCACTATATTAATATAGGTGGCGATGAAGCTGTATACACCCGCTGGGAAAGCTGCCCGGACTGTCAGGCACTCATGAAGAAGGAGGGGCTGACAAAGGCATCGGAGCTTCAGGGATGGCTGACAAACGAAGTCGCTAAAATGATGGCGGAAAAGAACCGCACTGTCATAGGCTGGGAAGAGATTATTACGAGAGGAAAGGTAGATACTCCTGTTGTCGCGCTTATATGGCACGATGTAAACGACTCCACCCTCGCAACACCGGACGGCCATAAGGCTATCTTAACCCCTGCGACCCACATGTACCTTGACTTCCCTGAGAGTTCTACTCCGGGCGAAATCAAGTCTGCAACATGGATGCCCCCGATTTCACTTGAAAAATGCTACTCCATGCCGGTGAATGACTATAGCGACTCATCAACCGTGCTTGGTGTGCAGGGATGCCTGTGGAGTGACCAGTTTATTCACGGAACAGTCCTTCAGGAACTGCCGCTGCTCAATGAAAACCGCTCTGAAAATTATGTTGACTACCTAACATTCCCCCGCCTTATGGCTGTTGCAGAAGTAGCATGGGGGAAGGAATCCAAACGCGATTTCAATGATTTCAAGTCACGCCTTGCAAGCCATTATGCGAAACTTGACAATAAAGGCGCTGTGTACCGTATCCCCGAACCGGAAATTGCGTCAATGACAGAAACCGACGGTGGAGTGACATTCACTTTGACCCCTGCCGTACCCGGTTCACAAATCCGTTATACCACAGATGGCACATACCCGACCGTCCACTCCCCTCTTTACGAAGGCAAACCTGTTACCGCGGCTTCAAAAGAGGATTTCCATGCCATTACAGTTATAGACGGTAAAAAAGCATCTCTTCCCATTTACTTCGCCCCTGATTATTCCGCTTACAAGGAGTATGGAAAACTTGCTGCAGAATGGAACCCGTTGCAGATTCAACCAAAGGAAAGCCCCTGGCAGATTGACGCTACCGGCAAAATCTCCGGCAACGGAAATTATGAGATAACATTTATCCCTACAAAAGGTAAAGCCACAATACATCTTGGGAACCTCGCTCTATACAAACGTAACGAGAAGATTGCAGAGGTTGAAGCTGATAATATCCTTACCGATAAACCGATGCAGTATTCTTTCAGCGTTGATTCATTCGAAGCAGGAACACCGTTTACCGTAGTTGTAAACCAGTGGGGTAAAAATGCGGATGACTCCCACGGACTCGTATTTATCCGCAAAATAGATTGACAATGACCTATATTGACAGACTCTGTTCATTTTTTGAAGAACTAAAACATAACAACAACCGCCCCTGGTTTGCACAGCATAAGCAGGAGTATGAGGAACTGCGGGCACAATGGCTTGAAGATATCGACCGTATGATTGCCGCTATGACCGTATGGGAACCGGCACTTTCCGGACAGACGGCAAAGGGCAGCGCATACCGTATATACCGCGACACCCGCTTCAGCCCCGACAAGACACCCTACAAAGTCTATTTCTCTGCTGCCGTCTCACCATGGGGTCGCAAGACCCATCGTGCCGGATATTATATTGAAACTGGAATACGCGGTGTGCCGGATGACGGACTTTATGCAGGCATCTGGTGTCCTGAACCGGATATACTGAAAAAGTTGCGCCACGCTATTGTTGACAACATCGAGGAGTTTACCGGAATCATAGACAATCCGGAGCTTCAAAAGAATTTCCCGGTTTGGGTCGGAGAAACCCTTAAAACTGTACCCAAAGGCTGGGACAGGAACCATCCTTGTGCGGAATTGCTGCGTCGTAAGGATTACGGACGCTTTGCCCCTTGCGGCAAAAAGTTCTACGAGGATAAAGACTGGCCGCTGAAAGCGGCAGATATGTTCCGCACAGTAAAGCCGTTGGTTGATTTCCTCAATTATTCCATTGACGAATAACCTCACGGTTCCTACCTCTTAAATCAGATTTGATATGGCAAAAAAGATAGTGGAAACACCGCTGATGAAGCAATATTTCGAGATGAAGGAAAAACATCCGGATGCAGTATTGCTTTTCCGTGTCGGAGATTTCTACGAAACATTCAGCGAGGACGCTATCACGGCTTCGGAGATTTTAGGTATCACCCTAACAAAACGCGCAAACGGCTATGCGGCATCAGTGGAGCTTGCCGGGTTCCCTCATCATGCCCTTGACACATATTTGCCAAAGCTGGTGCGTGCTGGCAAAAGGGTTGCTATTTGCGAGCAGCTCGAAGACCCGAAGCTGACAAAAAAACTGGTAAAAAGAGGTATTACAGAACTGGTCACGCCCGGTGTAAGTATCAATGATAATATTCTTGACCACCGGAAGAATAACTTTCTCGCTGCGGTCCACATCGGCACTGGGCCTGTTGGAGTCGCGTTCCTTGACATATCCACCGGCGAGTTTCTCACAGCGGAAGGTAAAGCGGATTATATTGAAAAACTGCTTGTCAATTTCGGACCGAAGGAGGTGCTGGTTGAAAACGACAAGAAAAGGAAGTTCGATGAGCTTTTCGTAAATACCAGATGCCTTATTTCAGGACTTGACGACTGGATTTTCACTACAGAAGCTGCAACTGAAAGGTTGCTACGTCAATTTGAGACCGGCAGCTTGAAAGGATTCGGAATCCATAATATGCCTTCGGCGATTGTAGCGGCTGGAGCGATATTGCATTACCTTGATATCACCCAACACACCCAGATAGGTCACATCTCATCGCTTGCCCGCATTGAAGAGGACCATTATGTCCGCCTTGACAAGTTCACGGTACGTAACCTTGAGCTTGTAGAGAGCATGGGAGATGAGGGTAAAAGCCTGATTGATGTAATAGACCGCACTATCAGCCCGATGGGTGCGAGACTTCTGCGAAGGTGGATGCTGTTTCCATTAAAAGACCCGCAGGAAATCAACCGCCGCCTTGATGTTGTAGAATACTTCTTCCGGAAGCCTGAAGAGAGGGAAGAACTTAAAAGTTGGCTGGAGCAGGTCGGTGACATGGAGCGCCTGGTATCAAAAGTCGGTGTCGGCAGGGTATCGCCACGCGAACTTGTACAGCTGCGCAATGCACTCAAAGCGATAAAGCCTATCAAGGAAATTTGTGAAATGGCGGATAACGCCGGAGTGGAGGCAATAGGCAAGAAACTCAATCCATGCGCAGATGCCGCAAAGGCGATTGAAACGACCATTGTCGAGGATGCTCCTATTGCGCTCGGACGCGGACCCGTCATAAAATCTGGGGTAGACAAAGAACTTGATGAATTGCGCGAAATCGCCTTTTCCGGCAAGGACTATCTGATGAAAGTGCAGGCACGCGAAAGCGCGGCAACCGGAATTCCGAGCCTGAAAATAGGCTACAACAACGTGTTTGGCTATTATATTGAGGTCACTAACACCCATAAAAGTAAAGTCCCCCCGGAATGGATTCGTAAGCAGACCCTTGTCAATGCTGAAAGGTATATTACCGAGGAACTGAAAGAATACGAGGAAAAGATTCTCGGCGCACAAGAACGTATCGCTGTTATTGAATCCCGGATATATTCCGAACTCACTGCTACAATAGCAAAGTATATCCATGCCATACAGCAGGATGCAGTTCAGGTTGCGCGCCTTGATGTCATGCTGTCATTCACCCGCGTATCGTTGGAAAATAAGTACAACCGCCCGGTTGTGGATGATTCACTAGACATTGAAATCATAGAAGGGCGTCACCCTGTTATTGAAAAGCAGCTGCCACCCGGTGAACCGTATATCGCAAACACTGTCAATCTATCGAACAACGGCACACAGATAATGATGATAACCGGACCGAATATGTCCGGTAAGTCTGCATTGTTGCGCCAGACCGCCCTCAATGTCCTGTTGGCGCAGATTGGATGCTTCGTTGCGGCGCAAAGTGCAAAAATCGGTGTTGTCGATAAAATATTCACCCGTGTAGGTGCAAGCGACAATATCTCTCTCGGCGAGAGTACCTTTATGGTGGAGATGACAGAGGCTGCATCCATTCTCAACAACATGAGCCAACGTTCCCTGATTCTGTTTGACGAACTGGGCAGAGGCACATCTACCTACGACGGTATCTCGATTGCATGGGCTATTGTGGAGCACATCCATGAGTTTGGAGATATGCATCCCAAAACCCTATTTGCCACGCACTATCACGAACTCAACGAAATGGAGAAAAATTTCAACAGAGTCGTGAACTATAACGTATCCGTGAGTGAGATTGGGGGTAAAATCGTATTTCTGCGTAAGCTTGCACGAGGCGGTAGCGAACATAGCTTCGGCATTCATGTTGCAAAACTTGCCGGAATGCCACGCACGATTGTAGACCGGGCAACCAAGGTGTTATCACAGCTTGAAGGAGCGAATCGCAAGGAAAACAAAGAGATGATAGAAAAGACCCTTGAAAATATCACTCAGGGCAATGGACAGATGCAGATGACTTTCTTCCAACTTGATGATCCTGTGTTATCTCAAATCAGAAATGAGATTATCAGCACCGATATCAATAATCTCACTCCTATGGCTGCTTTGAACAAGCTCCACGATATCAAGAAAATCATCACCGGCAAAGACTAATGTGGATTATCCGCGCTTCTTCGCAAAGAAATTCTTTATCAGTGCCGAGCATTCCGCTTCAAGCACTCCGGTTGTAACAGTCGCCTTTGGATGAAAAGGCATTGGGGTATAAGTGGAGTATCCGCGTTTGCTGTCCGCAGCCCCATAGACTATCCTCTTGATTTGGCTCCAGCCTATGGCACCGGCGCACATCAGGCATGGCTCTACAGTCACATATAGTGTGCATTTGCTAAGGTATTTTCCGCCGGTAGCCTCAGCAGCTGCGGTTATCGCCTGCATTTCAGCATGAGCCGTTACATCGTTGAGTGTTTCGGTAAGATTATGCCCACGCCCTATCACACGACCGTCACACACAATCACCGCGCCGATTGGCACCTCACCGCTCTCTTCTGCACGCATCGCCTCATCAAGTGCGATACGCATGAATTTTTCATCATCAGTCATAGCAAGTCAATCCTTAGACCTTCGTCAGCTGCGACGACGCAGCCAAATTCCTCCTTAGCCTCACGGAGCATAACCTCTACATCTGTATACCGCTTTGAATAATGTCCGATTATAAGCTGCTTCACTCCGGCTTCGCGAGCGATTATTGCAGCCTGACGTGCAGTGGAATGTCCGCGTTCAAGAGCTTTCGTGATATTATCATCTGCGTAGGTCGACTCGTGATAGAGCACATCCACTCCCCGCACAGCCTCCGCCACCCTATGGTCAAACACTGTATCAGAGCAATAAGCATAACTGATTGCCTGGTCGGCAGCTGTGGTAAGACGCTCATTGGGAATTATTTCACCGGAAGGAGTCATGTAATCCGCTCCGTTTTTAATTTCATTCAGCCGGTAAACAGGTATATCGTAGAACTTCACCATTTCACCGTTAAGATGCCGTGGTTTCTCTTTCTCACGGAAAATATATCCGTAACATGGCACGCGGTGATATAACGGGAATGCCTCTACTGTGAGGGCATGGTCTTCAAATACTATGCCTCCCTCTGACGGTACAGGAATGAATTCGATGTCATAGGGAGTTTCCTTGCAGAAATAATTCACAAAGCTTCTGAACAATTCAAGTCCCTGCTGTGGCATGCACACAGTAATCTTTCCACCTTTCTCATGAAGCGCCATTGTGCACAGAAGCCCAGGCAATCCGAAGCAATGGTCACCATGCAGATGACTGATAAATATATGGGACAGGCGTTGGAAACGCAGTTTCATCCTGCGCATCTGCACCTGCGCCCCCTCCCCACAATCTATCATAAAGAGCCTGTCACGGAAATCAATCACATGACAGGATGGATTATGCCTCACTGTAGGGGTCGCGGAACCGCAACCTAAGATATTAATCTGAAATTTTGCCATCCTCAGCTATTGCCGTTGCAAGTTCTTCCATCGCTACGCGCGTGGATGCATTCATCCTGCTCTTGATAGTCACCATAGGAGGAACGATTGTAATACCGGGAAGTGCGCTCATAGCCTCAGTCATCATCTTGCCTGCAACAGGAGCCCATGAACCGTTCTCAATAATTCCTACTTTACGGTTTCGGAAATTCTTCATCTTAAGGTGATGCAGGAAATGGTGCATCGGCGGGAAAAGGGATGCATCATAAGTTACTGCGGCAAGCACAATCTTGCTCATACGGAATGCCTGGCTGACAGCCTCGGACAATTCCTGCTGGCATAGGTCAAATGTCATCACAGTTTCCACACCTTTAGCACGCAAAAGGTCAGCAAACTCAAGCGCGCATTCCTTTGTTCCTCCGTAAACAGAGGCGTACGCTACCAAAACTCCATCTGTTTCGGGAGCATAGCTGCTCCATGTATTGTACAGGTTCAGATACTTGCTCAAGTCACCGGTCAAAACCGGGCCATGGAGAGGAGCGATGGTCTTAACATCCAATCCGGATAGTTTCTTCAGCAGGTTCTGGGTCTGGGCACCATACTTCCCTACAATATTAATATAATATCTGCGTGCCTCACTGACCCAGTCATCCTGATAATCCAGTGAACCGAACTTGCCGAATGCGTCTGCGCTGAAAAGGATTTTTTCAGTTGTTTCGTAGCTCACAAGCACCTCCGGCCAGTGAACCATAGGTGCTGTTGAAAACATTATTTCGTGAGTTCCGAGTGAGATTTTATCACCGTCTTTTACCGCAAGTGTCCTCCCCTCAAAATTATAATCTCCGAAAAACTGCGGCAGCATATTGATTGCCTGCTTGGTTGCCACCAGAGTCATTTCAGGAAACTCATCAAGGGCTCTCGTAATATTGGAGGAATGATCCGGCTCCATGTGGTGCACGACGAGATAATCCGGTTTCCGGTCACCAAGTTCAAGGCGTATTTTAGCAAGCCATTCATCACCGAAATTCCCTTCAACGGTATCGAAAAGCGCAATCTTATTATCAATAATCAGATACGAGTTATAAGAAATACCTTTGGGGACAGGATATTGGTTTTCAAAGAATTTTATATCGGTATCATTTACACCTACAAAACGGATTGAATCACTGATGTTGTTGGTCATAGCTGTATTATTTTTTCTTTTCTATAAGTCCTATATATGATTAACGAGTAAGTAATCGCAAGAGTTTTCTGAATCGCATGTCATCTGAATAAAACCTCATTCCTAAGTTCATACTTGTTCCTGAGATTTTCAAATTCACATGGATTAGCCTTTAAACGCTCTGTATCACCCATAGGATTATATGATTGTGCTATATCCATGGCAGTAACGCATTCAGGCAGATACTGCATATCAGGCAAATTTCCTAACTTAAGGTTGAACTTCTCCGCTACAACCTGCGCGGCTGTATATGACGCTCTTTTCTTGCCTTGAAGGGAATATCCGGCAATATGCGGTGTGGCTATAGCTGCAACATCCAGCAATTCTCCATTGATTTTCGGTTCTCCCTCCCAACAATCTATCACTACTTGAGATATTTTCCCGTTTTTCAAACCATCAAGCAATGCTCCGGTATCGGTAACAGGTCCACGCGCTGAATTAATAATGATAGGTTTACGATGTAGCTTTTCCACAAAATCCGCATCAAGCAGATGATGTGTAGGAAATTTAGTCCCCTTGGTATAAGGTGTATGGAATGTTATCACATCAGCCTCGGCTGCAATACAATCCAAATCCACAAACCCTTCACTCCCTTCGGACTCTTCTCTCGGAGGGTCATTTACAAGAACCCTCATACCTAACTGCCGACCCCAGTCGGCTACTATCTTACCGACATTGCCCGCACCGATTACACCGAGGCATTTCCCCTCCGGATTAAACCCAAGTGCAAGCAACGAAGCAAATACATACTGGGCAACTGCAGGTGCGTTGCATCCTGGCGCATTCTTCACCTCTATCCCATATTTCTCACACCAATCAACATCCACATGGTCAAGACCGATAGTCGCAGAGGCTATCAGTTGGCATTTGCTGCCCTTAAGGAGCTCTTCATTGCACTTTGTCCTTGTCCTTGTCACAATAGCATCGGCATCAGCGACTGCATCTTTGGTCAAATCATCCGGAGCAAGATAACTCACATCAGCCACATCGTCCAGAAGCCCACGAAAAAACGGGATATTCTTTTCTACAATAATTTTTATACGGTCAGATTCCATACGAAACAACCTATGTAAAGAGCGATAATCAGAATAATGACTATGTAAGCGCGTTTGCTTTCAAACAGCCTCATGAACAATCCCGCCTGGAAAGCCACGCACACATCCAGAAGAGGCACGTATGCCCAGATATTTGTGAAATCCACAATGCATAGTATACCTGTGACAATCCCCATGAGACACCACACACCGGTAAAAGCACGGTTTCGCGCATTGAACGCTATCATTTTCATCAGGTTGCATACCCCAAGAGCCAAACCGATAAAAAGTGTAAGCCCGACGCACGCGAATGTAGACAAATCTTCACTTTCAAAAAATACGCCGTATGCCGCGGTAGGGTCAGGGAGAGAGAATTCATTGAACCTGATGATCCCGAAGCCCCACAGAATCCAAAGGGGTGTAACAAACCCTATAAGCGACGCAACGAGAGTGCGGAAATTAAAGCATCTCATCTGACTCAATCCCACAAGGAATACCAGAATATACGGCAGGAAAGAATAATCTACAAGAGCACCGCAGGCGAGGAGGAAAAAAATCAGAAATACCTTGCGTGTACGCAACGGTGAAAGGTAAATGGAGTACAGAAGCGTTACACAGAGGAGAGTTGCAAGGGCAAGAATCACACCGGTATCCAGCGATATGTAAAGCTCCGGAGTGCCTGCAATCATTATTGTGAACAGTCCGACGAACATCAGTGAAACTGTCCGCAAAATGTTGTAGACCTTGTTGATTGCCGCCATTGCAACACAACAGCAGCCTATCATCACAACTGCCGTCAATGCCGAAAGCTCGCGGTTGCTTACAAGGCTGTCGAAATCCGGGAGCCACATCCCGCCTATGGAGACATTTCCTCCGTATATTCCGGAAACGTATGCCGTCCACCCCATGAAAAGAGACGCAAAAATCATAAGCCACGTGAAACCACGTGACTTAATGACTGATGATATTCTTTTTTCAGTGCGTCTCACACTTCAGGCAGGATTAAGCTTCAGCCGCCAGCTTCATCAAATCCTTTCCGATGTCCCTGCGTGAGTATTTGCCGTCAAAATTGATTTTCTCTATCGACGCATAACTTTTAGCAAGAGCCTCTGCAATATCCTTGCCGGTAGAACTAACAGAAATCACACGTCCGCCGGAGGTGACAAGGCGCCCATCTTCATCTATTTTCGTGCCGGCATGGAAAGGAATACTGTCAACTACATTTTCAATTCCTGTAATAACCCTTCCTTTCGGGTAAGAACCCGGATAACCTTCAGAAACCATCATGACTGTTACAGCCGGTTGAGGATTATGCTTTAACTCCAGTTCACCGAGATTGCCTGAAGCGGCAGCTTCCATGAGTTCTAAAAGGTCGGAATCAATCCTTAGCATTACTGCTTCTGTTTCGGGGTCACCCATCCTTACATTATACTCGATTACCATCGGGTCACCACCGACATTGATAAGTCCGAGGAAAATAAAACCGCGGTAAGTTATACCCGCTTTTTTCAAGCCTTCGATTGTAGGTTTGATTATACGCTCCTCAACTTTATCCATAAACTCCTTATCAGCGAAAACAACAGGGCTTACAGCACCCATTCCGCCGGTATTCAATCCGGTATCGCCTTCACCGATACGCTTATAGTCTTTTGCCACAGGGAGAATCCTGTAACCGCCGTTACCGTCGGTCAGCACAAATACAGAGCATTCGATTCCGCTAAGGAATTCCTCAATCACAACAGTTGCCGAGGACTTGCCGAACATTCCTCCGAGCATATCCTCCAGAGCCTTTTCAGCCTCGGCGAGATTATCAATAATCAGCACCCCCTTGCCTGCGGCAAGACCATCCGCCTTAAGAACGTAGGGTGCATTCAGGGTTGCAAGGAATTTTTTTCCATCTTCAATTGTCTCCGCAGTGAAAGAGCGGTAACGTGCTGTAGGAATATTATTGGATTCCATAAACCGCTTCGCAAAATCCTTGCTACCTTCAAGAGCCGCTCCCGCTTTTGAGGGACCGCACACTTTTACCGGCTTGTCCTCAAAATAGTCGTAGAGTCCGGCAACGAGCGGATCTTCATTGCCGGCAACAATCATATCGATGCCGTTTTCCACCACAAATTTGTCAATGGCGGGGAAATCCAGCGGTGATATCGCCAGATTTGTGCCATATTGGGTTGTGCGTCCGTTGCCGGGGGCAGTGACGAGTTTGTCAGGTTT
>CAMWQE010000036.1 GCA_947176335.1 uncultured Porphyromonadaceae bacterium
AGTTAAAACAGGGCACATTGATGTCTTTTTGCAACTACAACGAATTATTTACGGCGTTTTTTAGATGAAGTAGTACTTTTTTTCGCAGGAGCGGCACTCTTAGCCGGAATATTGAGCACCTGGCCGATATTGATTCTGGAATGGTTGGGTCCCATGCCGTTAGCCTGACGGAGAGCAGCTACAGTGGTTCCATACTGCTTTGCAATCCTGTCAAGGGTATCACCGCTCTTAACTTTGTAGGTTGTTGCAGCAGCCGGTTGTGCGGTTTTCTGCTTTGCAGCGGTTGCTGAGGAAGATTTTGTATTGCTTACAGGTTTTACCGGAGTTTTCACCGGCTCAGCGGAAGCAGGAATTTCAGGTTTCGGTTTTACTGTCTGTGAAACAAAAGTAGGATTATCTGCCGCTCCTTCTGCAGACGCATCCTGCTGCGCAACCAATGCAGAATCACTTTCCATCTCGGTATTTGCCGCAAGCTGCGGGGTTTCCCCTCCATCTTTTTCAAGAACCTCGATTACAAGTTTCTGCCCTGCTCTGACTATACCGCTGCGCATTTTATTCCAACGCTTGATATCGGTTGCACTTACACCGTATTTCTTGGCAATATCCCTGAGGTTTTCACCGCGTCCAACCGTATGGTTCTTCCTTACGAGCTTGCTTGTACTCCCGTCGGCATTATGCACAGTGGATTCACCGGGTTCCACTCTGGTTCTCCTTGCATAGGAATCAGCATCGCAATTGAGGATAGCATTCTCACTCATTATATAACTTAGACACTGCTGGGATGGCAACACAAGAGCATACGGATGATTGTCACCAGGAATAATATCCTTGCGGAACTGTGGGTTGAGCATCCGGATTTCCTCTACCGGGATATTGAGCACTTCTGCTATCTGGTTGAAATGAACCCTATTATTTACAAGCACGGTGTCTGTTATCAGTTTGTTCTTTACAAGAGTCGGATTAATGCCATACTTATTATAATAATTCATCACATAATTTGCTGCAATGAAAGCAGGCACATAGCCTCTTGTCTCGGCATGCAGATAGGGATATATTTCCCAATAATCCTTTTTGCCTCCGCCAGCACGCCTGAGAGCCTTGTTAACATTGCCGGGACCACAGTTATAGGCGGCAATGGCAAGCGACCAGTCACCATAAATGTCGTAAAGCTGCTTGAGGTAACGCACTGCATGGCGTGTAGCAAGGCGTGGGTCACGACGCTGGTCAACAAGAGAGTTCACCTCAAGACCAAGCCCGGTTGCTGTTGCAGGCATAATCTGCCATAGACCTACGGCGCCTGCACGCGACACTGCATTAGGATTCAGCGCGCTTTCTATAACCGGAAGATACTGGAGTTCCAAAGGAAGCTTCTCCTTAAGAAGCTCCTCTACGAAAATATTACCATAATAATTATTTAGGGCAAGCATATCAGCCACAAGGGTACGCCTCTTGCCGAGATACATGTCGATAAACTTACCGACGATTGAGTTGTACGGCAACTCGATTTCAGCAGGCAATTTGCTCAGATATTCCTCATATTCCGCAGGAGTACCTATTCTCGGAGCACCGGTTTCAACCGCTCTGCTTGCATAGTGCTTAAGGAAGAAATTCTCTTCCAACTCTTTGGTTTTGGTTTCAAAACTTTCTGGAGCAATTACATTATCATCCGTTATCGAATGTTTGATATCAAGTATGCTCAACGCCTTCGCACTCATTGAAATGGTGAAGCATCCTAAAGCTATTGACAGCAAAATTTTTTTTGTTCTCATCATCGCAAGTTTTTCATTTAAAATCTAAGTGCCCACTGGAGTCCTACTCCGGGACGATTACGCTTGTCCGGAATAACAGCCGGGGCAAGCTCCATTGAAAGGTCGGGCGAAATGTCGAAATGCGCCAGAGAAGCATCGACATAAGCATCAACCATAGCAAGAAGATAAACACCTACCATTGAAATGATGCACAGGTCGCGGTTTCGGCGGTAATAGTCCTTGCGCGACTTCAACACATTTGTCAGCCAGGTTTTATCAAGGCTCTCCTCTTTCACTGTGGAAGGGAAGAAATCCATATAACTTTTTGTGGACGGATCATTGTCCATTATGTCGGCATACGCCCTTGTATAGTCACGAAGCATGGTGTTGTTCCATGACGTGCCGTAGCCCAGCCCCATGAATCCGGCAACAACAAGCGGCAACTTCCAGTATCTCCGGTTATACGCCTGACCAAGACCGGGAAAAAGAGCGGACATCCATACAGCCCTGATAGGATCAGGATCAAAGACTCTCACTTTTTCATTCATAGCCGGACGAAGGCTGTCCGGCATCGCGTACATATTCTCAGCGTTGAAAATAGGAAAACTGTCAATAGGAGTCACATCAACATTCCTGCCGGAAGCGTTGATACTATCCTGCACAACCTCCGAAGGGAGCTTGACTGGAGTATTGAGGTTTATGGAGTCCGGAAGCTCTTTTACAGGGTTCCTCTTAACAGGCTTGATGGGTTTCTGGGGACTTTCAGAAAAAACGTTAAAAGGGCATATGACCGCAATTACAATGGCGGTCAACACGCTCCTGAGTGTACAGGCGAATTTTTTTCTTATATGTTCTGAAATTCCGCTTTTCATTACATAACAAGCAGGCAATCAGGCAAATCACCCCTTTGTCTACCCTATTTCAACAACCTATGACTGGTTGTCAGATTGTTTTATTCCGTCAAAGATAGTAATTAATCTCTCAAGTTCATTCTCATTTTTGAAACTGAACGTAATTTTTCCCTTACCGGAACGGTCGCATGAGAAACTCACCGGAGCTTTGAATTTAGCCGAAAGATGATTCTTTAGCAAATCAAAATCCTGTGAGGATTCATTCTTCTGAGGCTTTTCCGGCTCCTCTTCCCTCATCTTTTTTGCAAGTTCCTCAACTTTCCTGACAGATAGTCCCTCTTTGACTATTCTTTCATACAGCTTGAGCTGCAAAGTCGGATTTTCAACAGATAGAAGTGCCCTTGCATGTCCCATATCAACTTTTCTGTCACGAAGTCCGAGCTGCACTTCCGCCGGAAGACGGAGAAGGCGCAGGAAATTGGCGATTGTGGCGCGTTTTTTCCCAATTCTTTCGCTGAGACGCTCCTGAGTAAGATTATACTGGTCAATGAGTTTCTTGAAAGTGAGCGCGATTTCTATTGCATTAAGATCCTCGCGCTGTATATTCTCTATGAGAGCCATTTCTGTGAGCTCGCTCTCAGACGCAGTACGAATATATGCCGGCACACTTGTAAGTCCGGCGAGTTTCGCGGCACGGTAACGGCGCTCTCCCGCAATAATCTGGTATGTATCCGGTCCCGTCTTCCTAAGGGACAATGGCTGGATTATTCCAAGTTCACGAATAGAGGTGGCGAGTTCCTCCAGCGCATCCGAGTCAAAAGTTGTTCTCGGCTGTTCAGGATTCGGTGAAATCTGGTTTATGTCAATGTCATTAATCGCCGATGAACCTCGTGCAGGCACATCGTCCATGGAAATCAGCGAGTCAAGCCCCCTGCCGAGGGCGGGTCTTTTAAGAGCCATATACGGTATCAGGATTTAGCACGTTTGTGCTTTGAAATTATTTCTTTCGCAAGCATATTATGGGATGTGGCGCCACGGCTTTCCGGGTCATAGACCAACGCAGGCAATCCGTGGGACGGTGCTTCGCTGAGGCGTATGTTTCGCGGTATGACAGTATTAAACACCATATCCCCGAAATGGCCTTTTAACTCCTCATATATCTGGTTGGCAAGACGTAGGCGCGCATCATACATTGTGAGGAGAAAACCTTCTATTTCAAGCCCCGGATTCAGTTTAGGCTTGATAATCCTTATGGTGTTAATCAGCTTGGTGATACCTTCCAAAGCAAAATACTCTGCCTGAACAGGAATAATTACCGAGTTGGCAGCAGTAAGCGCATTCACGGTAATAAGCCCGAGTGAAGGTGAGCAGTCGATAAGAATATAGTCATATTTGTCGGCGATACCTTTAAGGCTGTTTGCAAGCGCCCTCTCACGGTTGGGACGGTCAATCAGCTCGATTTCCGCTCCTGCGAGATCTATCCGGGAACCAACAAGGTCAAGCCCTTCCACACAAGTCGGCACCTGAGAGCCGTCCATAGGATAATCGTCAACAAGACATTCATATATAGAAGATGTAAGTTGCTCCGGCTTGATACCATAGCCAGACGTTGCATTCGCCTGCGGGTCAGCATCCACAATCAATACCTTTTTTCCGGCTGCGGCAAGTGATGCACCGAGATTTATAGTCGTGGTGGTTTTACCCACACCTCCCTTTTGATTTGCTATTGCTATGATTTTACCCATTTCTTATTATATGGAATTTTCATGCAAAGTAATATTATTAATGAGTCATGCACAATATATTGCGACTCAAAATGAGTTAAATGTTTATAACCCACGTGAAATGTTGATAACTCTGTGAAACATTCACTATGGAAGTTCCACGCTCACAGAAGCAATTGTGCGTCACCGTAGCTCAGGAAGCGGAAACCGGATGAAACAGCGTAGTTGTACATTCTTCGCCAGTCCCCTCCTGTAAAAGCCGAAACAAGCAACAGGAGCGTTGATTTTGGCTGATGAAAATTAGTGACCATGCCTTTGACTACGCGGTATTCGTAGCCCGGAGCGATAATAATACGTGTAGACGCGACCAGACGGTCGAGACCTATGGAATCAAGGTATTGTAGCAAAGCACGCATAGCTTCGGGAACTGTCAGCGCCGGATGCGAATCCGAATATGGATACCACTGCGGCACTTCATCAGGAGCTTTGCCTTCGGCACACATACAGCCGAGGTGATAAAGGCTCTCGAGGGTCCGCACTGACGTTGTTCCTACTGCAATCACCGGGCGGTCCGCTTCTTGCGCAAGGCGTTCAATGAGCTTACGGCTCACACTGATAAATTCACTGTGCATTTCATGCTCACCGACAGTTTCACTTTTGACCGGAGCAAAAGTACCCGCACCTACGTGAAGGGTAAGTTCCTCACATTCCACTCCTTTCTCGCGTATGTTTTCAAACAGTTCCGGAGTGAAGTGAAGTCCGGCTGTAGGAGCGGCAACAGAGCCTTCAATTCGGGAATACACTGTCTGGTAATCCTGCGAATCACTCTGCTCGGTATTACGGTTAAGGTAAGGAGGAATCGGAATTTCTCCGGCGGCATGGATGATACTGCTGAAAGAGACTGATGAATCATTCCAACTGAACCTTACAGTAGAAGCATTGCCGTTTTTTGCAAGCCTCTCGGCGCAGAATTCCACTTTTTTTCCGTCAATTTCCAATGGCATAACCAATTGCCCTTCTTTCCACCGCTTGGAATTGCCGACAAAGCATATCCATGAGCAACTTCCAACAGATGCAAATGACCTCTCGTAATCGGCAGGATTCTCCGGTTCAAGGCAGAAAATTTCAATTCTTGCTCCTGAACCGGGCTTGACAAATCGCAGGCGCGCATTAATAACCCTTGTGTTATTTGCCACAAGCATGGCATTCGATGGCAACAGTTCCGGTAGGTCACAAAACAACCTTTCTTCAAGTGCACCGTCTTGAAATCGCACAAGCAGGCGGCACCGGTCACGCTGCGCAAGCGGATGACGGGCAATCTGCTTGTCCGGTAAACAATAGTCAAAATCTTCTATATCAAGCTCTTTGGGATTCAATTCTGCCATATTATCTAATCAAACGGAGTACAAAGGTAATAAATCCACAAAAAAGAGCTACCTTTGCACTCTGTTTTTCACAACTTGAATATATGATAGCTGTCAATAATTTAGGCATCCAGTTCGGTAAAAGGGTGCTGTTTCAGGATGTAAATATGAAATTCACGCCGGGCAACTGCTACGGCATAATAGGCGCTAACGGTGCAGGGAAATCCACCCTGATGCGTATGCTCAGCGGTCAGCTCTCCCCTACCCATGGAACAATATCACAGGGTCCCGGCGAACGTATGAGCGTTCTTGAACAAGACCACTTCAAATTTGATGATTTCACAGTAATGGATACTGTGCTCCAAGGACATACTGTGCTTTGGGATATAATGAAAGAGAAAGATGCCCTATATGCCAAAGAGGATTTCTCGGATGCGGACGGAATCAGGGCTTCCGAACTTGAAGAGAAATTTGCGGAACTTGAAGGTTGGAATGCCGAGAGCGACGCAGCCGCATTGCTCAGCGGTCTCGGAATCAAAGAGGACAAGCATTACATGCTGATGAAAGACCTAAGCGGTAACGAGAAGGTGAGAGTACTTCTTGCTAAAGCTCTTTTCGGAAATCCGGATAACCTGCTCCTTGACGAGCCTACCAATGATCTTGACCTCGAAACAGTAGCATGGCTTGAAAACTACCTCTCCAATTTCGAGAATACTGTCTTGGTTGTATCTCACGACCGCCACTTCCTCGATGCAGTATCCACCCACACCCTGGACATTGATTATAATAAGGTGTCACTCTTTGCCGGAAACTACAGTTACTGGTATGAATCCAGCCAGCTTGCTCTGCGCCAGCAGCAACAGCAGAACAAGAAAGCGGAAGAGAAGAGGAAAGAGCTCCTTGAATTTATCCAGCGTTTCAGCGCCAATGTGGCTAAATCAAAGCAGACCACAAGCCGTAAGAAAATGCTTGAGAAACTCAACATTGAGGAAATCCAGCCCTCAAGCCGCCGCTATCCCGGCATAATTTTTACCCCAGAGAGAGAACCGGGCAACAAGATACTTGAAGTGCACGGGCTAAGTGCAAGCGTGGATGGTGAAATTCTTTTCAAGGATGTGAACTTCCAGATTGAAAAGGGTGACAAAGTTGCGTTCCTAAGCCGTGACCCGCGAGCTATGACAGCACTTTTTGAAATCATCAATGGCAACCGAAAAGCTGATGAGGGGACATATGACTGGGGACAGACAATCACCACCGCCTATCTGCCGCTTGACAATTCTGCATTCTTCAACACCGATCTTAACCTTGTGGATTGGCTCTGCCAGTTCAGCAACGACTCAAGCGAAATATACCTCAAGGGATTCCTAGGCAAGATGCTTTTCTCAGGTGAGGAGGTGCTTAAGAAAGCATCCGTGCTATCCGGCGGTGAAAAAATGAGATGCATGATTGCCCGCATGATGCTCAAAGATGCCAATACACTGGTGCTTGATTCACCGACAAACCACCTTGACCTCGAATCAATCCAGGCATTCAACAACACTTTGCGTTCATTCAAAGGCAATATTCTTCTTTCGAGCCATGACCACGAGTTCATCCAGACAGTCTGCAACCGCATAATTGAGTTGACTCCCAACGGAATCATTGACAAGATGATGGACTACGACGATTATGTTACAGATGAAAAAGTACTTGCTGCAAGAGAACGCCTTTATAACAAATAACCATGGTTAAGCATATTGTAACTTTCAAACTTTCCGGTACTCCTGCCGAAAGAATTGACTACGCGACAAAATTCAAAGAGGCTCTTGAAGCCCTTCCCGCGAAAATTTCTGTACTTGAATCAATCGAGGTTGGAATTAACTCCAATCCTGCTGAAGACTGGGATGTGGTTCTCACTGCAATTGTCCCCACAATGGAGGATGTTGCTGTTTACGCAAAGCATCCAGACCATATCGCCGCCGCGGCAATAATCGCTCCGGTAAAGGAATCACGCGCCTGCGTCGATTACGAATTCTGATTCTCACATATAAGTGCCGGATATTCCGGCACTTCTTTTATAAAAGAGTAACTGACGCCATTGAAGCGGCAGCAAAAATGCCGTATGCCGTTACTGACAATAAGCACCTTTGCACCAAGTACCATGTTGTAACGTGCAATCTGGTCAAAGACCTGTTGGGTAATCTCCACCTCGGGAGCCTTATACTCCACAATTGCTACAGGTTTCAGCCGACGGTTATATATAATGGTGTCGCAACGCCTTAACATTCCGTTTAGCCTTATCCCGACCTCATTTGCCATAAGTGATGGGACGTAACCTTTTGCACTGATAAGCCATGATGTGAAATTTTGACGCACCCATTCTTCAGGTGTCGCCACAATCCATTTTTGGCGTAAGGGGTCATATAATTCATAACCTTTCTCCCGGCGCACCCTTACTGGCTGTGGGGGAAGGTTAAGCATGGGAAAAATCGGCTCATCTTGCATTATTCCTCTTTTTTTGTGTAAATTTACAAAAAAATAATCGAAATGGCTCCATCGGCACCCGCTATCACATTCGCATCACTGAAGCAATCATTAAAGAAGAAAGATTATGTCCCTGTTTACCTGCTCCACGGAGAGGAGGCATACTATATTGACGAGTTGACAAAACTATTTGAGGCAATCTTACCGGAAAGTGAAAGGGATTTCAATTTATACACAATATATGCGCAGGACTCTACACCTGCTGCAATTGAAGATACCTGCATGAGGTTTCCCATGATATCCGAGAGACAGGTAGTGATAGTTAAGGATGCCCAGAATATGAAAGCCGACCAACTGAATCAGCTCAGCGATTACGCATCCAAACCGAATCCCACAACTATTCTCGCTATATGCTCCCGAGGAAAGACTCTCGAATCAAAGAAACTCACAACAGCTGTTAAAGCCGGCGGTGGTGTCATTTTTGAATCAAAGAAACTGAAGGACAGGAATGTTGATACGGCAATTGAAGCAATTACAAAAGAACTGGGACTAAACATCGAGCCAAAAGGCATTGCAATGCTCAGGGATTATATCGGCAATGATGTCTCACGCCTTTATAACCAGCTTGAAAAAATGGCGATGATTCTTCCTAAAGGGGCAACCATCACTCCGGAAAGTATTGAACTTAATATCGGCATAAGCAAGGATTTCAATAATTTCGAGCTTATTGATGCTATTGCCGAAAAGAAAAACGATAAGATATTCAGGATAATAGAATACTTCAGGAGCAATCCAAAAAAGAATCCGACCGTGATGACTGCATCTGCCCTGTTCAACTATTTCTCAAACCTTATGATTTACCATTACACCCGCGATAAATCACCTGCGTCGGCAATGGCAGCCCTCGGATTCAAGTGGCATGGTCAACTAAAAAATTACGAAATAGGAGCGAGAAACTACAATGCGTTCAAGGTCATAGAAATCATCACAGCATTACGCGAATTTGACACCCGAAGCAAAGGCATAGGGTCGCGCCAGTCGGAATGGGATTTACTGCGTGACCTGATGTTCAGAATCACCACGGCAGAAGGCAAGATAGTTATTTGATGCGGAACATATAGCCTAAGGATACCTCAATCGCAGTGTTTCGTGAAGAGGAAAAAATATCCTTTTTCGTTGCAGGGAAAATATTACCGAGTCCGAAATAATACCGTCCCTCAAGTATAAAGCTATGTTTCTTCTTGATGATGAACTCCATGCCGAGACCGGCAAGAATACCATAGTCAAACTTGTTCTTCACTTCAAGGCTCATCTGCTCCACACTCCTATATGTCGGAAACCCGGGAAGATTCAAGGCATTGGAATAGTCAAAATCCGAGGTGATTTTGCTTCCCAGCAAGTAGCTTACTGATGCCCCGAGATTAACAAAGCCCTTGAACTTAGAGCTTCCGAAATATATATGCGTCATAACCGGAAGTGTAAGATATGTCAATTCACGGTTATAGGCAAAAGGTGCCTCTTCGAAATTTTCTTTCCATCCTTTCTGCTCAACCAATAGCTCACCGATAAGTCCGAATACCTTCTCTTCGGTGTACCTCACTGTTGCACCCATGAGAAGTCCTTGCCTCAGTGTCTGCTTGACATGAGGAGTAAACTGGACGTTGGACATTGTCATTCCTCCTTTGGCTCCCACAAACACTTTTGGCTCATACATCCTCTGACCGCTTGCTGAAAAAGCGAAGAAAACAGCAAGGAGAATTACTGACATCAATACTTTTCGCGACATATACATCCCCTCCTTACAATGATTTCTTGTCTATCAGACCACCCGGTCGATAGTTGATAAAGTAAAGTTTGCTGTTAACATTCCCTCCGGTTGGAACCTGCTCGAACTCAAAACCATTCTGTACACCTTCCCATTTTACCGGAGTGGCGCTACCGCTCCTGAGCCAATTGATGACGAACATTCCCGCATCAAAGCCGAAAAGTCCCTGACGCGGCATGAAATTAGCCATAGGAGTACCATACCAGTCAATATATTTCTGCTCTATGCTTTTAACAGTAGCATCATCCGGATCGGTGAAGAACCTGCTGTAGACTGTGGTATTTGCTTTGTGCATATTTGAAAGTGTCTCACCTCGGAACGTTATCCATTCAGGATAACCGAAAACTTTCACCGGGTCAGGATTGAGCGATTTCTCCTTAAATTCAATGATTGCCGGAAGCACACGGTTCAGCTCCACCTGTTTGCCTGAGTTTGGAATAAATGCATATTGTCCATTTATATCCAAATCATCCAATGCTGATGTACTCATCGTGCCGTCAAAGAAAATCTCCTTATATTCTATGCCGCGTGAGGCAAGCTCTGCTTTCAGCATCTCAACATATTCCTCCTTGTCTTTCTCGCCGTTGTTACGGGTCAAGATTACGGGAGTGTGGCTGCCAAGATTTTTTAGTATACCGTTTATAGCCTTAAGATACATATCGTGGTGCGGGATGTTGCCCTGCATGAGACGTTGGTTAGTAAGGTAAGCCTCATCTTTGACTACAAAGAGGTTCAGGATGTTGATGTCGTTGGTGCGACCGTAATCGGCGAGCGTGTTAAGTTGCCCTTCATTGTCGGAGGCTATTATAACATCTGCCTCAGCAAGCTGCGGATTAGAAAGAATTCCGTTAATACCTCCCGCATCGGAACTGTCAAACGTAAGGATATTTATAGCTGTGCCGCAATTGCGCATGCTGTCAACGGCAACGAGAAACCCTTTGTAAAACTCAGTATATAATTGTGCCTGACGTGATTGCTCCTCATTTGAAAGCATAAACGGCAAAGTAACGGCAATTGTCATCGAGTTTGAAACCTCCGCAACCTCCTCTACCGGCTCAAATACGGCTCCACCCTCCAAAGACATCCCAGCTGCCTCACCGGTCTTAGGAATAACAAGCTCCATTCCTTTGCGCAGGCTTATCACATCCGGATTCGCTGCTTCAAGTGCATCCACGCTTATTCCGTGTTCACGGGCTATGGAGTAGAAAGTATCTTTATTTTTTACTATGTATATCTCTTTATTTTCGACAACCGGAATACCTGTGACTGGGACCTGAGATACTGGGATTTCACTACTTGGAGTCTCAATGGGTTCAGATGTCTCTTTTTTATGGACTTCCACAACAACGGGCTCTGGAGTGTCCACAAGTGCCACAAGCGCTTCATCACCATTTGGCTCAGGGAGCATAATCACTGTGCCACTTGAATAATACTCACGGTCAAGTCCCGGATTTGCGGCAAGGATTGCATCGACGGTGGTATTGTTTGCGCGTGCAATGCTGAAAAGAGTCTCACCTTCAGCTATCACATGCTTCTTCCCGGCAGGCACAAGTTCTGCAGCAGGAACTGATGCTGAAGCCACAGATACCGGAGCGCTTACTATAAGCCTCTGTCCCGGGCGGATACCGTCCTGAGCCGATGGATTCCATTCACAGAGCTGCTCCGGAGTAACACCGTACTGTTTGCTGATTCCGTATAGGGTCTCCTTGTTCTTAACCACATGGATTTGTCCTTCTATATCACCTGTCACAGGAAAATAGAGGGTTTGACCTGCCTTTAGTCCGTCAGCTACCGAAGGATTAAGCCGCTCGATTTCGCTCTGCGGTATATTCAGTTTCCTGCTTATAGAGTATATAGTCTCCTTGGCTCCTACCTCATAATAGTGGTAGGCTGTACCGTTTATGCTCTTTATTGGTAGGTTGTCCATCTGGGTCTGAGCTGCTAAAGTGCCTGCCATCGCCAGAAACGCCCATAAAACCATCCGTTTCAAAACCATTGCAAAAAGTTTATTTTTGTGTTGGGATAATTCATACAAGTTGCAAAGATAATCCCTTTGGCGGAAATATGCAACGCGCTTTTTTGTACCTTTGCCACAAAATTGGAAACTATGGCACAATTCAACGAAATGCAAACTATCAAACGCAATTTTTTCGCGATGCGAAATGGGATTGTCGCAGACTCCCTGCGCAAAGCCGGCTCACCTTTTCCTATTATTTTCGGAGTCAATCTGCCTCAACTGGATGAAATCGCTACCAATACCGGAAAAAACAAGATTCTTGCCTTGCAATTATACAATGACACGCGCACGCGCGAAAGCATGCTCGTTGCACCAATGGTCTTCCCCCTCGAGGAAATGACACCGGAGCTGGCACTGGAATGGCTTCAGAAAAGCAAAGCAGTGGAAGTTACCGACATACTATGCCATAAACTGTTGCGCAAGTTGCCATTTGCTCCGCAGGTCGCTGCAGCAGCCCTACAGTCAACTGACTCAATGCTCAGATACGGCGGTATAAGGCTGTTATGGAATCTATTGCCGTCTCCGGCAAAAGAATTTAAGGATGATATTAAAGCCGAGGTGATGAAAAACAATCCGCTTACCAGACGACCTGCAGAAATGCTGCTGGAGGAGATTGATTTTCTCGCCGGTGAGGAATAAATATTATCAGCGAGGAGCTGAATCGCGTCCTTCAGGAGTGCCTTTGCCAATCTTTTCACTCGCAATCACTCCGCCGAGAATCAGCGCGCAGCCTATATAACCGACAACCGACACTTTCTCGCTTAATAGCCACACCGACAGGATTAGGGTCACGATAGGACAGAAATACAAATAGTTACCGGTCTTTACAGCGCCCAAATGTTTTACTGCACTACCCCACAACAGATAAGAAACAAGCGAGGCGAAAAGCCCGAGGAACAGTAAGTTGCCGAATACTTCAGGGGCAAGTAGCATTGAAAAGCTCATGTGCGTTTTGTCAAGAAGCAGAAATGGCAACGCTGTCACCAGACCATAGAAAAAAGTCTTGCGGGTAATGAACCATGTGCTGTAGGTACTTGTGAGGGGACGGAGTATCACGCTGTAAACCGCCCAACAGATTGCAGCCAGCAAAGATAACAGATCTCCTATTGGGTTTACCTGAAGGTTCAGGCTACTGTTGAAAATAACGCATGCCACCCCGGCAAGCGCTATAAGTGAACCGACTACCACCCCTTTGCTTATACGCTCGCTCTTGTACATCACTGCCACAATAATTGTGGTGAGAAGCGGAGACAATGTCACTATCAGCGACACATTACTCACCAACGTGTACTCTACCGCCACATTTTCAGCGATGAAATAAACCGAGCCTCCGCACACTCCGCAAAGAAAAAACAAAAGCTCATCGCGCAAGCTGCGTGAAAAAAACGGACGGGGACAAATCAGCATAGTGAATATATATGCAAGAAAAAACCTGCATAAATATATTTCAACGGCACTGAGTCCGCTGTTCAACAGCACTTTCGTGCAGATGAAAGAGCCACCCCAGGCTGTCACAGCTATCAGAGCACCAACATGATACATCATATTGGAGCCCCGCTCGGGTCGAATGGAATGTATGCGTGTCATTGTCCTTAATAGTTTTATGCCACAAAATTAACAAAAAAATTCACTTTTTGCATAAAGATTAAATAAACATCTTTTTTCAGAACCATATCCACCCCTCGATTGTATTTCTATTATGAAAGCCCGATTTGATGAAGCGCGGAAAACCTGCAGTAATCCCCGGGTGATATTAAAACTTTATAAATTTTGAAATTATGAAAAAAGTCAACATTTTCACCATCGGGGCATTGTCGCTCTGTTTACTCGCATCCTCCGGATGCAGCAGTTTCACTAACACCGGTAA
>CAMWQE010000037.1 GCA_947176335.1 uncultured Porphyromonadaceae bacterium
ATAGTAAACGAAGCGTAAACAAACACCAGACAGAAAAGCCATAACAGGAAAAGACAGCTTGCGGCAAATACAAGATTCACCACTACTGCTTTTACCACAGAGAATATCTTTGACCGGGAAATCATACCTCTTTTTTGCTTCGCTTCCTCCACCACCGCATCGCGCCAAACCGATGGTGCGGGTTACTGTTTTTAAGTTTCTTTTGCCGCCTTGAAGATGGCAACCGCAACACAAAAATCGGAAGATAGACAAAGATTCCTATTATCGACATCACCAGACCACCGATTGTGCCTAAAGCAAGCGGGAACCAGAATGATTCCTTGCCCTGCCCTATCATAAATGGGATAAATCCAAGGATAGTTGAAACGACAGTGAGGAATATCGGGAGAATCTTGGTGTTCCATGCTGTCAGATACAGCTGCAGCGGTCTGCGGCGAGGATACCGCTCACGGAGGGTGTTGTATTCATTGAGCACATAAATCGAGGCATTCACCGTGATACCGCAAAGAAGGATGAAAGATGCAAAACCGCCCTGGTCGAAATTAATACGCGTGAAGTAAAACATCAGGAACACCCCGATGAATGATATCGGTATGGTGAATATAATAGCAAGGGGCTGCGAAAGCGAATTAAACAGGATGCTTGTGGTAAAAAATATTATTGCAATCACAAGTAGCAGGAGCCAGTATGATGTACCAGCCTGCCTGTTCCATGACCAGTCCTCGGTTTTTGCAGAATATCCGAGGGGAAGGATTTTTGCCAACTCTTCAAGATCGTTGTCAAGAAGTTTACGTCCCTGAGTACTCGAGCCAATATACTCATATTGCATGCACAGGCGGTACTGCTGGTTCTCCTTTGCAATCGCCCGCGGGGAATTGCGCTTGGTGACACTTGCGAAGTCACCGAGCTTAAGAGTTCGTGTGCCGATAGATATGGGCATATTCATCAGTCCCCATACATCGTAGTCAAACGATTGCCGGGAGTGGAGCAAAATCTGTTCCTGCCCCTGGTCAGCATTTATAATGCCGGCTCTTATATCACGCCCGAAAATGGGTGCAAGCGCACCGAAAAGCTGCTGCACAGTGAGATGTTCCTTAGCAAGACGCTCCTTGTCGATTTCAAGATAAAATTCGGTGTAATCCTCCTTATACCACTGGAACTCCGATGAAACATTCACCTCCTTGATGCGGCGGTGCTGCAGCAGACGCTCTTTCAGAGTATCCGCCCACTGCTCAAGTTCATCATAATTGTAGCCAAGCAACTTCACGCGATAACTTCCAGATGTTTCCTGCACATTATTGTTGAATCCGTTTTCCTGCAAGCCATAGACGCTCCAGCTTCCACCTCCGAGCGTAAGCGCTTTGGCTATTATATCACCTTTAAGACGATACGGAAAGTAAGTACCTTGCGCCTCTTTAGTGAAAGAAATGACAATAGACGCATTCCTCGCGCCGGATATACGGGTTTCAAAACGGCGAATTTCAGGAAAACTTGTCAGATAGCTTTCCATTTTGGTGATAAGCTCGTTCATCTGGCTTATAGTGGCACCATTTGGCAAGGTTGCATAAACATACAGCTCCGGTTCAGACTCAGAACGATTAAAATAGCTGCCTTCATACACTTCTTTGTCAAACAAACGCAGCGAACCGCCCAACATCTTGTCAACCCAAGGCTTCCATTTTTCCTTATATTTCTTGCTTCCAAGCGTTGAGTTATATAAAGAAGCCCAACGCCCCTCACCTTCTATCTTTTCCGGAATCATATATACCGGCAGACCGAAAAGGAGCACGAGCAACACGCACATAACCACCCTGTAGCGTCGGCAAAAGAGGATGAAGCGGGCATAGAAACGCGTAAATCTTACGGCAAAGCGACCCATGCGCTTGCGCTTGCTCCGTTTCAGCCTTATGCCTATTTTGTCAATAAGCGCGGGGACAAGGAAAAGAGCGACAAGCAACGATACTGACAGGTTTATTATCACCACCGCGACAAAGTCCTGCAAGTTGAGCCTTATCGCCTCATTCAGGAAGAAAACAATGCCCAAGGCGCCGATTGTGGTTAGAGTCGCCGCCATGACCGATGTAAACGCCTTAAGGTTGCCCTTATGGGTTATATGGTCGGTCATGACAATGATATTGTCTATTATAAGGTTCAGAGAAATCGTTATTCCGGCAAGTGAATAAAGCTGTATCTCTATGTCAAGCAGATAGTAAAATATCACCGCAATAGCCAGATTGATAACCAGAGAGATGGTTATGACCAGCATATAACGGAGATTAAGCGTGATTACCGCCACAAACACAAGCAGAATGAGGAAAGTCAGCCCGGATCGGAAATATATTTTAGACAGTTCCTCCTTTATCGACCGGGTAGCATCATAACTCTCAATCACCTTGTATCCCTGAGGCATATTTGCACGCAATTCATCCATCTTCGCCTTAACTTCCTCTGCAAGTTTCAGCTGGTTTGCGTCCTCATCTGCCTGTATGGTCAGATAGATGGAGTTAAGCCCGTTGATTCGGTAATAGCTTTGCGGCTGCGCCTCGGAATATGTGACATTAACGAGACGGTCAAGTGGAATTACAGTGCCTTTAGCAGTTGCAACCTGTATCTCCGCCGGACGAAAAACAGTATCGTTATCTGTGGTAATAGCTGTGACACGCAGCCATTCGCCATCGGTTTCCGCAATACCAAGGAACTGCGATGCTGCATTTTCCGATATCGCCCTGCTCAAATCATTCGGAGTCAGACCCAGAGCATGGAGCTGGTCGCTGTTATATTCCAATTTCCATTCCATAGGCATGGCTCCCGACAAATCCACTTTATACACTCCCTTTATCTGCCCTATCGCCGGCTTGATATTCTCCTCGGCATAGTTCTGTATTTCAAATGGAGTCGAAGGTGCATTCAATGTATATGAAAGGAACGGACGGGACGCTTTATTATCGGACTGGCGCGCCCTAATCTGCGGATATGTCACCCCTTCAGGGAGCTGTGACCATGCCTGACGAACCACAGTGGATACTTCAAAACGCGTCACCTCTATGTCGGCATGCTTGTCAAGCCCGAGAGTTATTGAGCCGTAACCGTTCTCGGATATAGATGTGATTTCCTTAACTCCCTGGATTCGCGCCAGCATTGATTCAAGGCGGCTCGTCACTTCACTTTCTATCACTCTTGCCGAGTTGTCAGGCATGCTGAACGATATTGTCAACGACGGAAGCGAGCGCGACGGCGACAATTTAACCGGGAGCAGCGGCACCAGGGCAATGCCCATTACCGCCAGAGCGATAAAGGATACTATGATAGTGAAGGGGGAGAAGCGTTTCATCTTTATTTAACGGATATGATGCTGAAGGTCGAACTTGTTTGAAAGCTCCACTCCGGTTTCAAAATCAAAAAGGGTGAGTTTGCGCAACTTGTAATAGCTCAACCAATAGTTCTGCAACGAAGAAATATAGTTTTTGTTAGCATCCTGCTGGCGGTTGAGCGAAAGGGTAAGGCTGTTTATATCCGCTTTTCCAATAATAAATCGCTGCTTTGTCTGCTCATATGCTGTCTCCGCAAGTTCAAGCGCCTCGATAGCCGATGAAACCAGACGCTGCTGGATGTTAAAGTCGCTCACAGTCATAACCACATCCTCCTCTATAGACAGTTCATCCTGCCGCGCGGCAATTTCAAGCACATTGAGGTTGTTTTTAGCCATATTGAGGCGACCTTTCCTCACTCCCCAGTCAACCAGCGGAATGGAAATGGTGAGTGATACCAAATCCTGGCGCAACGGATGCGTATATGCTCCCCGGAACCGCTCGGAAACCTGGTTGAAGCCAATGCTTGCATTGAGGTTGGCGTTGAAATGCTGTTCGATTTTGGTACGGTTGACATCGCGCCGCGCTTCAAGGATGCTCTGCTTATGGTTAAGCAAAGTCGGGTTATTCGCTTTGGCGAATGCAAGAGCCTTGTCAGCGGCTATCTCCTTCGCCACAGGAGCTGACGGCAGCAGCACTTCAATCTCCGTATCCTTATCCATTCCGAGATAAGAAGCGAGGGTAAACATGGCGCGCTTCAAGGTTATGCGGGTATTTTCAAGCGCATTGCGGGCGTTTACGCGGTCAAGGCGCAGAGTAAGCAGGTCGGCTTGCGATATGGCTGCAATCTTGAAGCGACGCTCACCTATGGTGTAAAGAGTGTCGCACGATGCAAGGTTGTCCTTTGCAAGACGGTATTCAGCCTGAGCGAGAGCAAGAGCAAAGAAATATGTGACCGCGCTCTCACTCACCCCCTCCATGTTATAAAGGAATTCTTTTTTCACCTTCTCGTACTTGACAGGCTCTATTCGCCGCTCCCATTTGAACTGGTTGAACCCGAGTAGTGTCTGACGGTAGCCGAGGCGCACAGGAATGCTTGAATACTGGGTGGATCTTACATCACCGAAATTCCTCATATAGTTGAGGCTGGTCTCAAGGTAGAATGTACCGCCCAACGGGTCAAAATTCTGGGTTACATTCAGCCCCGCACCCGCCGCATACATCTGCTGCGCACGATATACATCGATGTTCTCATCATAATTGTACCGCTGTGTGATATAGCGGTTGTAACTTGCAGGGGTGAGATCCATCGACAGACTGGGTAGCCTGCCCGCCCTATATGAACGGTACTCCCAATAACCTGACATATAAAGGTTCTGGTTGCGGAATGCCTGCAAGGAGCTATCTCCTGCAATTTCAATAGTGCGCTGCAAGTCAAGAACCACTTTACGCTGCGCTACCGCAGTTGCGGCTACAATGATTACTATCAGAATAGTTGATAACCGTTTCATTTTATATCGTATTTATAAACACGTTCTTCCGAATCAATCCCGTATAGAGTCGAAGTGCTGTCATCATAACTTATACTCCTAAGTATTTCCGGAACAGCAAGCACTCTCTTCACTTTGCCGTCGTAGCCTATCACATGTATTGTCGTACCCTTTGTCTCCTCATCGCTTTCATCTGCGCTCCTTCCATAATATATAGCATACACCTCGTCATTTCCACATGAAACGTCGCCATACGCATAAAACTTCGATTCACGGTTAGCCGAGTCATAACAATCCTCATATTTCCCCAAATTGCCTATAGAGACAGCAGTACGTTTCATGTCAGGGAGGTCAATCATATTCAACTGGTTGAAGTATGCCATGCCTACAGCTATGTGGCGTCCGTCCGACGAAACATCACTATTACCATAATAAGCATAAAAATCGGCTGTGGGGTACACATACATCTGTTCGGAGCGCAATGTATCTGACTCATCCGCGATACTGCGGCTGCAAAGTTTATAAGCATCATTATCCATCACCTCGTAAAGAAGCATATCACCAGCCATAAATGCGTTTATCGCCCCGAATTCCGTATTTACAACAGAATCGACCAGAGTCATACCTTCACGGAAGCTTTTACTCAAATTCAAACGCTTGAATTTGGTCATACTTACATCGTTAATCCAGATACATGTGTCACCTGACTCGGACAGATACGGACGCATAAGATCCGCGTTATAGAAATCATTCGGTCCCTGCCCTTTAGTGCAAAATGCCCCGATGGAATCACCTCCGGTGGTATAGAGCTTCACCATTGTTTCATCCCGGGGTGTCGCTACGGCGATAACGCCGTTCCCCACCGCCAGCCAGGTACCACCTACCACCTCATCAATGACTATGCCGCCGGCAAGTGTGTCAACAACAAATGCATCTGCCGGATATACTTTAATGTTATCCGTGAAATATATTTCGTCTGGTGCTTCTGTTTTCTCGGCTCCGGAGCATGATGCGAGTGCGCTCATGGCGATTACGCATCCGGGGATGAGGTACTTAAACCTTTTCATATTAAGAATGTGATATATCATGTTTACGGTAAATCAACCAATATACAAGAGGTATCAGGAAGATACTTATAAGCGTGCCCACGACCATCGAACCTATCATTGCAATTGCGAGGGGCCGCTGAAGCTCGGAGCCCATGTCTGATGTAAACAGCATAGGCACCATAGCAAATATGGTGGTAAGCGAAGTCATGATGATGGGACGGAGGCGGCGCACTCCGGCGGTGTGGATTGCTTCGATAAGCGGAACCCCTTCCTTACGCAACTCGTTTATGGCATCCAGTTTCAGGATTGAGTCATTGACAACAATACCGCAGGTCACGATTATGCCGATTGCACTCATAAGGTTGAGAGTGTGACCGAACACCCACAGGGTCAGCAAGGCGAATGCGGTGTCAAGTGGGATTTCAAGAAGCACGATGAGCGGCTGCATGAAGCTCTCGAACTGGGCGCATAGGATAAAGTACATGAGCAGAATTGAAATAAGCAATATCACCACCATCTCCTGCATCATTTTTGCGTTTGAGAATATGCTTCCTGTAAATTCCACTTCCCAGTCGGGATTTTCCTCAACCGTCGTACGAATCTCCTCTATTGTGGACTGCGGACTGTCAAGCGCATAATAATCGAGCGGTACATATTCGCCGTTCTTGCCCGCCGATATATTTTTCAAATCCTGGTCGCGCACCACTCTCACCATATAGCTCAAAGGAATCTCGCTGATCTTGCCATTCTCGTCAGGACGCGTCGATACAAGGGTATTTGCAAGTATCTCACTCACCGAACGGGTGTTTCCGGCAATACCGATAGGCAGATATTGCTGGTATGACCGGAGCGTTGACACAGTATTGCTCTTGAACGCGGTGCGCAATGCCCTTGCCACAGTGTTGTAGTCCACCCGGTAGATAAGGAGCTTCTCACGGTTTATGACAATGTTGATACGGTCGCGCAACGGTATGCCGGAGGATTCAAGCCCGGTAGCATCGACAATGCAGCTCTCAAGCCGCAGCAGCGAACCGATATCGGTTGCACGACCTTTGTCCGCCGAATATATCCTCGCTTCAAGGTCAGCTTCACTGGAGGCGAAAATCTTTTCAAATATATTTTCAGGGGGAGAGAATGTAACCATCGCTTTAGGATATTTTCCGGCAAGATGCAGGTTTATGTCATCCTGCAAAGACGCGATGTCGGACGGCTTTGACGCCTTTATATATATCTCAGCCTCCGAAGGTGACAATTCACTGCCTGCGTCAAGGAGATAGTCCTGCACGCCGATGTATGCCGAATTCTGCACAACCGTAGTGTCAAGACCCGTCAGCAACTCATTCACACGACGGGCATTTTCATCAACGTTTATGTTTTCATTCCACTCCACCCTCACAATCATTTCATTCTGGTCTATCTGAGGCATACGCTCCACCGGAAGCACATAGAACATCACCACACATACAGGTATAATAAGCGCTGTGATAGCGAGCCACAACCATTTATGGGCAAATACACTGTCGATTATACGGGTATATGTGCGATCCAGCCACACATTTATGCGTCCTGCGATACGCTCGTCCACCGGTTTCCTGGCAGAGGACTTCTTTCGCCTCCTCCTGACGCGATAAACAAGCATGTAAATGACAGGTAGGAGCATTATGCCGACAATATAGCTCACTCCAAGCCCGGCAGTGATTGAAAATGCCTGGTCGGTGAATATTGCACCCGCAATGCCGCTCATGAATATCAGAGGCACAAATACGGCGACTGTTGTGAGCGAGGAGCTTAGCATCGGAGTAATCATTTCGGTAGTACCTAAATTGCAGGCTCTCATAAGGGTAAGCCCACGATGACGGTACTGGGTGATATTTTCGGTCACAATCACCGAATTGTCTATCATCATACCCACAGCGAGAATTAGCCCGGAAAGTGATATGATGTTGAGCGACACATGGAACAGATAGAACAGTAGGAAAGTGATGATAATTGCCACCACAATGCTCGAACCTATTATTATCGACGCGCGCATATCCCCCATAAACAGAGCTGTTACTACAAACACGAGGATGAAGCCGAGTATAAGGTTCTGCACGAGGTTGGAGATAGTGTAGTCAAGCAGTTCGGTTTGGTTTCGGCTCTGCGTGAACTCTATTTCGGGATATAACTCTGTGAAATAGTCTGCCGTTTCCTGAAGCGACGCTTTCATCCGGTCCATATTCTCCTCGCTCTGCTTGATGATAGCGAGAGTAACGGCGCGCTTGCCGTTGCTGTACGAGTAACCGTCCTCCGTTGCCGCAACTATGTCCACATCGCAGAAATCCTTGAGTTTCATCAGCTTGTCCCCTTTCTGCATATAAATATTCTCTACATCCTCTGTGGTACGGAGCTGGTTGGATATATGCACGTTGTATTCATAATATCCGTCACGCACGGTCATAGAGCCTGGCTCAACATTGTTTGCGGCAAGAGCGCTTTCTATATCCTCAATGCCGACTCCGGCAACTTTCATCTTCTTTTCATCCGGCACTATGCGCAGGTACTGACCCGGAATACCGGTGACATCCGCCATCGCTATCTCCGGAAGCTGCTCTATGCGGCGGCGCACCACATTTTCAGCGAGGTCGCACATCTGGAGAAACTGCGCTTCATCCGGCTCCGTATACGGGCGGTTGTCGCGCAAGGTCATGTTGAGGTAGAGCACCGGAATATCGGTCGCACTCGCTTTGATTGCCTTGGGGCGCTTTGCATCCTTTGGCAACAGGTTCATTGCCGCATCAATCTTTTCATTGACTTCTATAAAAGCGAGATCGGTATTGACTCCGTACTCAAATTCAAGCTGTATCACCGCCATGCCGTCACGCGTCTCGCTCTTGATTTCATGCAGCCCTCCCACCTGAAGGAGCTGCCTGCGCACCGGAGCGGTGATATTGTTTTCAAGTTCGCGTGCGCCGGTATTGTCGCCCGAAATCTGAACGGTGATGTGCGGAATAGCAATTGCCGGCAATAGCGATACCGGCAGAGTGAAATATGTGACAAGCCCCACAATCACGCAAGCCAGAAATGCCATGATGACCGCAATCGGGCGCTTTAGCAAAAAACGGACCATTGAAGTTATAATTATGGATTATCAGTGATTAGTGCAAGGTGAGGACACTTTTATCATTCCCCACTTTGTATCACCCTTACAGGGGCTTCGTGGGCAAGGTTGACATTGCCGTCATAAATAACTTCCATGCCCTCTTTCAGACCATCATCCACAACCACCTCATTCATATTTTCAAGACCGGTGTGGACATAATTCCACATAGCCTTTCCATTCTCATGAGTAAACACCACCTGCTTGCCTGTGCGCAGCACTACTGCGGTTTTGGGCACCACAAATCTCTTGTCGAGCGCACGCTTTACGCTTATCTTCACATTCATGCCGTCAAACAGCCCGCTTGCACCGCTCACAGCCGCACGCACTTTTACCAATCCGTCCTTATCTACAACAGGATTTATCTCAGTAACGCGCCCGGTATGGGTGTCATTTGAAGCAAAAGCGGACACGCTCACCTCATCACCAGGTTTGATAATGGCAAGTTCGCTTTCAAGCACACTGAATTCCACATCCATCTGCCCTGACGACACTATGCGGCAAAAAGGCTCCGAAGCATCCGGACGGTTGTGCACTTTCTGAAACAAGTTTGCAACTACTCCGTCAAACGGAGCTGTGAGAGTAGAAGCATCAAGATCGCGCTGCGTTGCGGCAAGTACCGTTTCGGCATGGTCAAGACCGCTGCGGAGACGGGCAAGCTTCATCACTTCCGCCGGCACAGCCTCCGGCTTTTCCGGATCATAGCCCTGCCCTATCAGCACATCGGCAAGCTCAAGGCGCGCTTTAGCAAGGTCGTTATTATTCTGCTTAAGGGTATTTTCAAGCTTGAATCGGTCAAGTGAGGCTATAGGCTGACCCTTGCGCACATGGTCTCCGTTTTTCACATATATTTTATCAATCACGGCATCAGCGCCGGCAAAGCGCAAATCCGCGAAATCATGCGCCGACATTTTGCCATTGCTCACTATTTCATGGTTGAAAACCTTCGGCTCAAGTTTCATCACCTTAACTTCAGCGATTTTTGACGGAAGCACGGTGGAAATTGTATCACTGTCGGCATCCGGCTTGCTGTTGCTGCTGCCGCCACATGAGCAAAAAAGCGTACATGACGCTATAATCATGGTACTGTTAAGGATTTGCAGTATTTTCATTTCATTGCAAGTTTGTAATAATGTCGCAAATATAGTCAAATTCTTAAATATTCCGCGTATAAAATTGCGTCTATTTCTTTTACAAGAACTTGGAATTACCGGCAAATAGCGATAATCCCAAGCCTTAAAACTGTTATTTCTATTTTCTCACTAATAATTGTATTTAATCATTTTATTTTCAAACATGATATATCATGGAATCATAGTTTTGCATCCGAGAGGTCGTATCTCCACACCTTATCCTCTTCACCGAGTGCGTAGATACTGTTATTCTCAGGTGAATAAGAAATGACATAGATGAACCGGTCCAACGGAATTATACATACAGGATTGCCATCATAATCAAAAACATGAAGCTCACCACTTTTCTTCTCTTGATCTCCCGGGTAATTATAAGCCATGTTTCTATAGAGTGCAAAAATATATTTGTCGCTTAGGGCAAGATTGGAATAATAAGTCCATGCGGGAGTATGCCAGTCCGGACGTTCCGAATCCATCACTGATTCACGATTCTGGACACCGCCAATAGAAACCGATTTCCGCGCTTTACCCTTTTGTAAGTCAAGAATATTAAGCTGGTTTATGGATGACATCGCCATGACTAAATACCTGTTGTCCGGAGATACACCTGTCCGGGCAGAATAAAAATAGAAAATGTCACTTTTATCCACCGGAATTTGATACAAAGGTTCTTTGTCCAATAAAGTACCGTCCGCAGAAGTCATGGTCAGGTCATAATTCCCTTCACCAAAAGTTACCTGGAGAATAGTATCTCCTACAACGAAAGCATCCGACACCATAGGTTGGATCGGAATAATACTGTCTACCACACAGCTTCCGCTACTCAGGCTTTTTCCTATATTGAGCTGTTTGAGGCAGGAACTGTTGGCATCAACAACCCATGTCCCAAAATCATTCTTCCCATTGTAAAAATTCTGCTTATTCAATACGGTTGAGATGAAATCATTCGGTCCCTGACCGCGAATACCTATTACTGCGACGGAATCACCATCGAGGGTACATATTGTAAACAATTTACCATCCTGTTCAGCATCAAAACATATAAGCGTATCCACAACATTGAAAAGACCGGCACCAATCAGTTCGTTTACAACAGGAATCCCTTGGAGGATATCCGTTCTCTCTACATTAGCAGGATTTACAACTTTTAATGAGTCACTGAAGTACTTCTCTGAATTGTCTTTACATGAGTTCAAGATTATCGCTGTTATAGCGATAACCATGACTCCTAAGTTGTTTTTGAAACTTTTAAACATGCTTGCTTTATATTAATGATTTTATTTACATTTTAGGTTTCAGTAGAAGAATCGCCGGATTTTCCTCCGAGTCACCAAACTCCTCCGAGTCTATTATAAAACAAAACATACCGTCTGAAACAGGATTCTCACCCAACGGTTTGACAAAGTATTTATTCCCATCTATAATAAAGGGAAAGCCCAGAAAATCCGGCAGCTTTTCCATAGGGATACATGCCGAAAACAATAGCGAATTATCGGTAAGAGAATAATATTGCAAAATATTGTTATCATTGAATTGATAAAAGACACAACCAATATTTCCCGCACCGTGAAATGAATAATAAATATAATTCTTTTGTTCTGCAAAATACTTTTTACTTTCCTCCAGCTTATAATATGGAGTGGCATACTGATTGAGCGTGAAAGCAACTGCCGGCATAATCCTGTTATCGGGAGATATAGCGTAAAGCGTGTCAGTGGCGCGAAATGCAGCAAGACCGTTAAATTCTTCAAGCAGCATATTATTAAGTATTATTGAGCGTTGCTTATGGGTAGAAATAGAATCAACCGGCTGGAGTTTATCACTATAAATGTAAAACATCTGCTCTTCACCATCTCTCATAAATTTTTGCCCTGCAAAGTTATTGCCGGAAGGAGACAGGCTGCTAAAGCGTGCATGGCAAGAATCTAAGAATTTGCCTTCAGCAGTATAACGCACTAATTTCATACCCTGAAGATCATAGCCGACCCAATCACCGCTTTCCCGTGATGGAAAAGCTGAATACAGCAGGATATAGTCTTCGGGGCCCAGACCTCTACGGTCAAATGAGGACAGGCTTTTTCCGGTGCTTATATCAAAGGTCATCAAACTGTTGTCCTGCTGCATATACAGAGTGTTACCGTAAACACCTCTTATCTCCGGATAAGCCAATAAAGTCGAATCCGTTAATTCCGGATGCACCAACGCATGCATCTCGAAAATATCATTGAGGGTGCCGGTATCCGCACAATCAATATTAGCGGCAATGTCAAGGGTCGGCACATTTAACAATTGCTCCGAAGAACAAGCAAACATGGCTATAGAAACACCAATTGCCGCAACAGCTTTCGCACTGTAACAGACAAATTGCCTGATAGAATATTTTAGCGGGGTATGCATCTATATTTTTTGAAACTTTTCCGTATAATAACAAGAGTAAAATTCCGTCCATATTACATTTGTGGTACTACTCTCAGGTGCAAAGATAGTGACAATTTCACTTATACTCCAAACAGCACAAATAATATTTTATCTATCCAATCGCTTTGTATAATACTGATTTACAACATATTACAACAGCCAAAATCAAGAAAAATCTATCCTTTCGTTAAACATCTGTATATCAGTTAATTACCCCTTCTCATTCACACAAATGCCTATACTCCAACTACTTATGTCACATAAATAACTTAGACACTAAAGATTCTGTCTGCTCTCCGATATTTTTCGTCAGCTTTTTCTTCAGTTTATATTTTGCGATATACACTGCGTCTATGGTAACGTGGTTAGATAGTACAGCGATTGTGCTTGGACGGAAACCGAGATAAAGATATATGGCAAGGCGGTATTCGGAGTCTTTTAAATCTGGAAATAACTCCTTGAACCGTGCAAACCAGTTGTTATCATATTTGTCTATAATCCTTGTCAGCTCTTCTATAACCTCAATTTGGTTCATTGCACCCAATATTTTTGTGAGCCTCAGATAAACCGTATTGCCGGACATATCTTTATTAATATTGCTAAACCATACCCTGCACAAATCGTTTACCATATCTAAATGATGGCTGAAAAGATCACGCACCTCAATAGCAAATTCTCCTTCTTTACCTGCGATTGAGCTTCTCAATTTCATATTCTCATCCGACATCTCACGGTAACGGTTTTCACTCTCGGCAAGATTATCATTCAAAGTCCTGGATTCGGTTATAAGGTTTTTAATTTCATCCTCCTTTCCGGCAATAGAGGTCTTTAAAATGCAGTTCTCCTCTGTCAGCTCATCATAGCGGTTATTGCTTAATGTTAAATCTTCACGCAATGTTTGCGATACGGAAACCAAATGCTCTATTTCATGCATCTTATTTGCAAGCATTGACTTATAGTACTTATATATAATAT
>CAMWQE010000038.1 GCA_947176335.1 uncultured Porphyromonadaceae bacterium
CCTCTTGACACCGCACAAGTAATAAGGAAAACACTGAAATTTCCGCGCAAAATCGTAGCGGCTGTATTGAAGATGTTTGAAGAAGGCGCTACCATACCATTTATAGCGCGATACCGCAAGGAAGCTACCGGCTCGATGGATGAAGTAGCATTGCAGACTATCAGGACCAACGCTACCGCTCTTGAAGAACTCGAAAAGCGAAAGGAGTTTATTGCGGATGCTCTTGCAAAACAAGGTGTGCTTACAGATGAACTGGCTCTGAGGCTTGCATCATCTCTTGACCCTTCCGAGATAGAAGATATCTATTTGCCTTATAAACCGCGTCGTCGTAGCAAGGCAACTGTTGCAAGAGAAAATGGACTTGAGCCACTGGCAAAACTTATAATGGCGCAGAAGCTCGCCAATCCGTTGACTGCTGCCGGCAAATACGTCAAAGGTGAAATTGCGGACAAAAATGCTGCGATTTCCGGAGCGGCGGATATAATTGCTGAATGGGTGAGTGAAAGTGAAAAAGCCCGTAACCTTCTCAGGGCAAAATTTGCACGCAGTGCAATGCTCGAATCTAAGGTTGTTAAAGGCAAAGAGGTGGAAGGAGAGAATTTCAGGAACTATTTTGAGTATAAAAAGCCGTTGCGTCTTGCAGGTTCTCACCATTACCTTGCATTGCGCAGGGGCGAAGAGCAAGGTGTCCTCAAAGTTTCCATTACAATTGATGATGATGAGATGATGGAGCGCCTTTGCAGGATGTTTGTCCGCCCCGGTGCTGCTCCTGAATGTGCTGAAATAGTCAAAGGTGCGGTAAAAGACGGTTATAAGCGCCTTCTCCGTCCGTCTATTGAAACAGAAGTTGCTGCTGCTGCAAAAGAAAAGGCGGATAATGCCGCGATTTCTATTTTTGCAGATAATGTCGAGCAGCTTTTAATGGCTCAGCCCCTGGGACGTAAAAGAGTGCTTGGTATCGACCCCGGCTTTAAAAATGGATGCAAGGTAGCATGCATAGATGAACAGGGTGCTTTGATGGCGACCGAAGTTGTATATCCTTGTGCGCCGGTTGGAGATGTTTATGGCGCGGCGGATGTGCTGTGTCATCTTGTGGGGCGTTTGAGCATAGATGTGATTGCGGTTGGAGATGGAACAGCATCAAGGGAAACAATGGCATTTCTTCGTGATGTTACTTTTCCACGACAAGTAAATGTTGTCCTTGTCAGTGAAAGCGGAGCAAGTATTTATTCCGCCTCTGAAACCGCAAGGCGTGAGTTCCCAGACCTGGATATTACTCTCCGCGGGGCGGTGTCTATTGCCCGCCGACTTCTTGACCCTCTTTCTGAACTTGTCAAGATTGACCCGAAATCCATCGGAGTAGGGCAGTATCAGCATGATGTTGACCAAAATGCCCTTCGTTCAGCACTTGATTTTACAGTCGAGCATTGCGTAAATGCTGTTGGTGTGGATGTCAATACCGCATCTGTGGAACTTCTGTCAAGAGTATCCGGTATTGGTCCGGCATTGGCTGGAAACATTGTTGCTAAGCGTAGTGAAAAAGGCCGTTTCAATTCAAGGAATGATCTTTTGGACGTGGCAAGGATGGGTAAAAAGACCTTTGAACAGTGTGCGCCATTCTTGCGCATTAATGGAGGTACAAATCCTTTGGATGCAACCGGCGTACATCCGGAGCGTTACCAGTTGGTGGAGAGAATGGCTAAGGATTGCGGCGTCGAAACAAAAATGCTTATTAGGGACAAGAGTCGTCTCGATTCCCTTGACCTTGAAAAATATATTGACCGTTATACCGGAATGCCGACGCTTACAGATATTGTAAGTGAACTCGCACGGCCGGGAAGAGACCCGCGAATCAAGGAGGAGGATAAACGCATATTCGATCCTGATGTCGCGGCAATTGCAGATCTGCATATTGGGCGTGAGCTGACCGGGAAAGTGAATAATATCACTGCATTCGGAGCTTTTGTCGATATAGGTCTTAAGGTAAACGGGCTTGTTCACATCTCGCAGCTTTCCGACGGTTTTGTCAGCAATCCCGCTCAGCTGCTCAGTGTCGGACAGACAGTAAGAGTAAAAGTGCTTGATGTGGATGCGCAGCGTGCGCGAGTAGCGTTGACAATGAAGGGAGTATCCCAGAATGGACTGTAAAGGACATAAAGCGTGGCTTTCTATCGGAAGCAATCATACCGGCGCGGATATTTTTCTCGCAAAAGCGGCTGATATGCTTCAGGCTCATCTTTCCGGTTGGAAAATGTGTGAACCGTATCATACTCCTGCCTTAAATGGCAAAGAACCGGACTACATGAATGCGGTTGCGTGCGGTTATTGGACTGGGGATTCCGGTTCCTTGAACTTGCTTTGTAAGGAAATTGAAAATACACTTGGGCGCACACATTCCTCTGACGCGGATTCCCATATTGTGGAGATTGATATTGATTTGGTGTGTTTTGATGAGGAAGTCTTACGCCCCGTAGATTTTTTAAGAGAATATTTTTCTTTAGGCTTCAATCGTCTGAAAGAAGATTCTTAAATGGATTGTCTTTCAATGAAACATACTTGATGTCATGCAATTTACATTCCTTTTCGTAATTTGAATGCCGTTTAGGGTGAAGGTCACCGCTTAATATTACTAATTTGGCGTTGTATGATTCCATAAGTTCCGATATGGTTCCTCTATAGCCACGGCAAACCAGAATATAATCCAATTTTACACCTGGTTTTAAAGTCGGCTTTGAATCGGCAATCAATATATGTTTTTTCCCGGCTGTCAGGAGTGGATAAGTATATTTTGCCACAGTGTTAGTGAAATTTTTACCTGCTATGCTTAAGGAGTCAATGTTTCTTGACATCATGTAGTCTGAAAACCTCCTCATTGAAGATTCCTTCACTTTTTCATGTTCCCGGCTTCCTGCTGTAGTGATGATATCAACTTTATCTGGAGTGCATACTGCAATATCAGTGCGGTATGTATCCGGAATAATATACGCTCCGAATGTTTCTTGTTTTTTCGGTATTATCATAATTGCAATGAATGAAAGCAACAGCATTCCGGTTGCGAGGCAATAAAATGGTCTCCGTTTATATAGCCACAGCGCAAACACTACTACTGTAATAAACCATAACGCCATTGCAATTCCCGGTACGTTTATATGGCTGATTTCCGCTCCGGGAAGAGATGCAATGGAATCGCACACTCCCGTAACCCAGCTATATAATATGTTTAGTGTACTACAAAGCCACCCGGAAGGGATATTTACGGCATCTAATATAATAAGGAGTATTCCTCCACCGATTAATGGAGTGAGGATTGGCGCGATGAGTACATTTGAAACTAAGAAATAAACAGGCAGGGAATGGAAATAGTAGCCTGAAATTATTCCTGTGGCAAGCATCGCACCTATGCTCATGGTTATGAACCCTATCGTAATATACTGGGAACGGTTTCTTTGACTTATGGGATTAAGACTCTTGCCGAATACCAATATGCCGCAGACGGCAGCGAAACTCAACTGGAAACTTATGGTGAAAAGTGCCCTCGGCTCAAATAATAATATGACCAATGCCGCAAGGCATAATGCGTTGAAAGAGCTATGCTTCCGTTGCAGGAGGGTTGCAAGCAGTAGCGAAGAGGCAATTATTGTCGCGCGTGTAACCGATGGTGACAGTCCCGTCATTATAGCGAAAATCCATAATAATATGAGTATTACGAGGTATCTCCACTTACGTATATGGGGCACCAATATCAATGGAAAGAGAAGAAAAGAGCAAAGCGCCGCTATTATAGCAACGTGCAGTCCACTTAATGCAAGTATGTGTGCTGTTCCGGCGGTTGCAAATGTTTCTCGTGTGTTCTCATCCAGAATCGAGGAATCTCCTGTTATCGCTGTCACCAGAAATTCCTTAGTGCCGCTATCAAGGTCGCTCCTTAATATCAGTTTCTGGATATTGGTTTTCAACCGGATGAATTTTGAAAATAATGAATGGGATTTTTCTACCCAATAAATGTTGTCAGGAACAGCAATTCCGGATACCGCGATTCCCTGTCGGTCAAGAATTTTTTTATACGTCAGTTGTTCCGGAAAATACTGTATTGAATCCGGTTTGGACATGTTTGCCATAACCATAATACGGTCTCCGGGGGATATTGACGGAAGAAAAGCCGGAATCACTATTTGGGCGTCCACACTTGGAATCCCACCCATATCCGTTAAATCTTTTCCTGCTGAAATAACCTTCACCTTTAAGGTGCGTGATGTCTCCGTTTCCTTCACTGAAAGCACATCAGCTTCTATGGCTTTTTCTCCGCATATGGATATTATGATTGATTCATCCGGTTGTTGAATCCACATATCCGTTTGCCCGAGGGCGATGGCAAGCGCGAGAGCCGCATAATAGCGGTATCGCATCAATGCAAGGATAATTCCCGCGATAACCCATATCCCCGTACACCATATAGGAGCGCCGTAATATGATAAAACTATACCGGTAACAAAAGCAATTGTTACCGGTAGGAGTGGGATAAGAGAGAGAGGCGCTTTCAATCTCGGTCTATTAGGCTATTGTTGCGCGAACAACAAGGAAGCTGCTGACACCTATTACTATCCAGAGCAAAACAGCAAGCAAGAGTGGTTTTACTCCCACAGCCTTGATTGTTTTCAGTGAAAGAGATGCGCCGATAAGAAGCAACGTGAGCACAAGTCCCTTTTTAGCAAGCCAGACGCACCATTCGCTGAATGCTGCGGGCAGACCGCAATATGTGTTGATAATCATAGCTGCAACAAAAAGGAAGATGAACCAGGGGATAGACACTTTAGCTGTCTTGTCACGGAATATTGCCATTGTGATGAAGGCAAGCGGGATAATCCAAAGCGCACGTGTCAGTTTGATTAGTGTCGCAAGTTTAAGGGCTTCCGGTCCGTAGGCTTCTCCCGCGCCAACAACAGACGATGTGTCATGGATTGCTATTGCCGCCCATGTACCGAACTGGGCATCGCTCATTTCAAAAAAACGTCCGATGGGAGGGAAAATGAAAAGTGCTATAGCGTTGAGTATAAAGATTACACCAAGTGAAACCGCCATCTCATGGCTGCTTGCTTTCAGCACCGGGCCTACAGCGGCAATGGCACTTCCGCCACATATTGCGGTACCGGATGATATAAGGTAGGCTGTCTTGCGGTTGATATGCAGCCACCATCCGAAAAGAACACCTATTACCATCACTCCAAAGACTGAAGCGATTGTAAACATCATCCCTTCACTGCCACTTTTGAGCGATTCAGTCACATTCATTCCGAATCCGAGTCCCACAACAGATACCTGAAGCAGATATTTAGATGTCTTTTTATTGAATTTCGGATACGGGCATTCAAAAAGCATCGCATACACCAACCCGAGAAACAATGCGACAGCTGGTGTTATGTACTGCTTCATTCCTATCTTGTCAAAAGGAAACAAGCATAGGATTATAAGGCAGATGTAAACGATTTTAGAAGTAGTGAACATTTTGCTCGCTGATGTCTCTTTCATATTTTTTGCAGGATAATTATTGGTTCCAAATCTGCCATGCGGCAAATGCCTGGAGGAGAAGCATTTCAAGACCGTTTTTTATTTCAGCCCCGTTTTCTGCCGATTTCTTCATAAATAAAGTCACGTCCGGGTTGTACAGCAGGTCATAGCACAGATGTTCAGGTGTGAGCAGGTCGTACGGAATATCCGGGCATTCATCGACGTGCGGGTACATTCCAAGTGGAGTTGTGTTGACAATGACTTTGTGCTGTTCAATCACCTCGGGAGTCAGCTCCTTGTAGGTCAGTGCGCCCGGCCGGCTGGTTCGTGAAACATAAGTGCTTTCTACTCCAAGGTTGGTTAGACCGCAGTAAACTGCTTTTGCTGCGCCTCCGGTCCCCAATATAAGGGCTTTCTTGCGGTTATCATTAAGCAATGGAGCAATGGAGTCGGTAAATCCTATCACATCTGAATTGTACCCCTTGAATTTCAGGTTGGCTCCGCTTCCGATAAACTTTATGACATTGACAGCGCCTATCTTTGCCGCGTTCTCATCCATTTCATCCATGTAGGGTATCACCTGCTCCTTGTACGGGATAGTTACATTCAATCCTCTTAAGTTGGGGTATTGGGCGACGACCTCCATGAGTTCACCGATGTCTTGAAGCTCGAAATTCATATACTTGGCATCAATGCCTTCAGATTCAAACATCTTGTTGAAGTAGTCCTGTGAAAAGGAATGTCCGAGCGGAAAACCGATGAGACCGTAAAGATTGGCGGGCTGTTTAAGCATATAGGATAATTTGAGGATAATTAATGTACAAAAGTAATAAAATGGGAGCAAAGAGAGTACGGCATATCCTAAAAAATGAATTTTCAACGTACCTTTGTGGTATAAATCACATTTTTATGCAAAGGTTAAGCGATTTATACAAGAAATTGACAGGTTCCCTGCCGGAAGCTGTAATCCCTATTGCGGGTGCGGGCTCAGAACGGCGCTATTTTCATGTATGTGGAGAAAAAGGGGACTACATAGGTACTATCGGGGTATCTGAGGCGGAAAACAATGCGTTCATATACATGTCTGCACGGTTTGCAGAGATGGGCTTGCCTGTTCCCCGGGTGCTTGCCGTAAGTGCTGACAGGATGGCATATTTGCAGACAAATGCAGGAGTGGTATCATTGTTTGATTATCTTTCAGGTAGCAGGGAGAAAGGCGTGTATTCCTCACATGAAATCTCCCTGTTGGAAGATGTTATGCGGCATCTTGCTGTTTTTCATACTGCGGACTATAGTGATTTTGATTTCAGATTATGCTATCCACGCGGTGCTATGGATGACCGGGCGATTACATGGGATTTGAATTACTTCAAATATTCATTCCTTAAGCCTGCGGGGATAGATTTTGATGAGGAAAAGTTAGAAAATGATTTCAGGCGATTGGTAGGGATGATTGAATCCTGTGGCATGGATGCAATAATTTTACGTGATTGCCAGAGCAGGAATATTATGCTTGATGAACAGGGTAATTATCCCGTATTCATTGATTTTCAGGGAGCTCGTAAAGGCTGCGGACTCTATGATGTGGTTTCTTTCTTGTGGCAGGCTCGTGCTGCTTTCCCTGCGTCTTTGCGGCAACATTTGTTTGATGTTTATATTGCATCATCTCCACTATTGACCTCAAAATCACAGGTGCTTAAAGAAAAACTTCCACTTTTTGTACTACTCCGCACTTTGCAGGTGCTGGGAGCATACGGATTCTTGGGATTGGTAAAAAGGAAAGAACATTTCATTAAAAGCATACCTGCCGCGGTGGATAATATCCGTGAACTTATATCGGGTGATTTCCCTGATTTGCCTGAACTGTATAAGGTGCTCCAGAAGATTGCCTCTAATCCTTCTTTCCGTAAATCTGGTTACGTATCAGGGCAACTCGTGGTGACAGTAGGTAGTTTCGCATATAAAATGGGGATGCCGGAAGATAGTAGCGGCAACGGAGGCGGATTTGTTTTCGATTGCAGGGCTCTGCATAATCCCGGGCGGTATGAAGAATACAAGCCTCTGACCGGTAGGGATGAAGCGGTTATAAGATTTCTTGAAGAGAGAGGAGAGGTACAGGATTTCCTTGCATCGGCGTGGAACCTTGTCGATTATTCTGTAGAACGCTATATGGCGCGTGGATTTACATCCCTGAGTGTTTTTTTTGGATGTACCGGTGGGAGGCACAGGTCGGTATATTGTGCCGAGCGGACCGCGAAGCATATTAAGGAGCGCTTTGGGGTGGAGGTACATTTGAGACATCGTGAAAGAAAAATAAGTGAAACCATATAAAGTAGTGATATGAAAGCTATGGTTTTCGCCGCGGGACTCGGCACCCGATTAAAGCCTTTGACGGATAATATGCCGAAAGCTCTTGTTGAAGTTGGAAGGGAACCTATGTTAGGGCGTGTTATAAACAAGCTTATTAATATAGGTGTGGACACTGTGGTGGTGAATGTGCATCACTTCCCGGATATGATTCGTGGTTATCTCCATGCAAACAATAATTTTGGAATAGATATCATTATAAGTGATGAGGCGGAAGAACTGCTTGATACCGGTGGAGGAATACTTGCTGCAGCCGGATGGCTGGATGATAACAAACCTTTTATAGTTCATAATGCGGATATTCTTACAGACTTTTCTTTGAAAGAAATGGTGGATACGCATATCAGTACATGTGCTGATGTCACTTTGCTCGCTCAGAACCGTAGGAGCAGCCGCACCTTCGTATATGATGACTCGCTTTGTTTGAAAGGTTGGGCAAGGACTGGTACTGATGAAACAATCCCTTTAGGGCTTGATGTCAATAAATTACGATGCCTGGCTTTTGGTGGTGTGTCAATAGTGAATCCTTCCGTGTTTCCACTTATGCGCCAATATGCGGAAAAAAATGGACCGGTGTTTTCCACAACTCCATTCTATGCTTCCGAGTGTTCACACCTTAATATAATAGGGTATATGCCCTCCGGCGAATATCGGTGGTTTGATATAGGAAAAATGGAGACGCTTGTGAAGGCACGCGAAGCTTTCACCTGATAAAATTGATAAATCTGTGCTTTTTCTTTAAAAAAGAGCGCGTTTTGGTGGTAAATTGATGAAAAATAACTACCTTTGTGCCCGCAAAACAATACAAAACCAAAACTTAAACAAATTTTTTAATGGCAACAAGAATTAGACTGCAACGTCATGGTCGCAAAAACTATGCGTTCTATCCTATTGTTATCGCCGATAGCAGGGCACCACGAGATGGTAGATTTATTGAAAGGATAGGTTCTTATAATCCGAACACTAATCCTGCTACAATCACCTTGAATTTCGAACGGGCTTTGTATTGGGTTAACGTTGGCGCACAGCCTACTGACACAGTTCGTAGCATCCTCTCAAGAGAAGGCGTTCTTCTTATGAAGCACCTTCAGGGCGGTGTTAAGAAAGGTGCATTTGACGAGGCTGAAGCTCAGCGTCGCTTTGATGCTTGGAAAAACAAAAAACAGGCAGCTGTAGACGCACTCAAAACATCAATGGCTGATGCCAAGCAGCTCGCTGCAAAACAGCGCCTTGCTGATGAAGAGGCTAAAAACAAAGCAAAAGCTGAAGTTGTAGCCAAGAAGAAAGCTGAAATCGCTGCTGCAAAAGCTGAGGCTGAAGCTGCTGCTAAGGCTGAAGAGGAAGCTGCACAGGCTCCTGCTGAAGCTCCTGCCGCTGAATAATCAGAGCGCTTCGATTGCAAAAAATCAACGCCGGATGAGGATTTTCCTTTTCCGGCGTTCTATTTATATTATTTTTGTCAGTTTGCATGGGGATTGACAGGATGATACAGCCATCCCCGGAGATTCACTCCCATTCTTCTTACTGCCGAGTGCCAGTATGAATCATCGTCACCTGTGAGTAAGTTTATGCTGTCCGGAGGGGAGGACACAACCCAGGTATTGCTTTTCAGTTCCTCATCAAGCTGTCCGGGGCTCCAGCCGCTGTATCCGATAAAGAACCGGATGCAACCATCTGTAGGATAACCGGCATTTATATATTCGACCATTTTGTCAAAATTTCCTCCTATATATAGTCCGGGGCTGATTTCCCGGCACCCGGGAATGATATCTCCGAGGGTATGGATGAAATAGAGCCGGTCACATGACATTGGACCGCCGCAATACACTTTTATCGGGTTTTCAATTTTAATATCTTTAAGCAGTTCCTGAAGCGTATAGTCGGTGGAATGGTTCATGACTATTCCCATCGCGGTACTCTTCTCCTCATATTCAATAAGGCAGATTACGGAATGGGTGAAATATTGGTCGCGCAGAAACGGTTCGGCAATCAGGAGGTTTCCCGGAGCCGGTTTGCCGCTCTCCACATTTATGTTGAATAACGTCTTGTTTATGTCTGTCATATCCACAAAAATACAAAATAATCACTTATCTTTTGAGTCATAACAACCCATCATTGCCATCAGTGCGCCCGCTTTAAGCATTTTTTAGAAACAATAGGTTTTCAAGCACTGAATATCAGGCGATTTATTACTACCTTTGCATGAGTTAGGCTATATTTTTTATGTATAAGATTATCCGAATTGTTTTGGCGTTGCTATGTTTTGTCGCCATTACGCTTTTATTCCTTGATTTTACCGGCACAGCAGCCTCCTTATGGGGATGGCTCGCCAAGCTGCAATTTATTCCCGCGGTTCTTAGCTTGAATATTGTTGCTCTGGTGGTTATCGTGCTTCTTACTGTTGTTTTCGGTCGAATCTATTGTTCTGTCATCTGTCCGCTTGGTGTTATGCAGGATTGCATAAACTGGCTCCGGGGAAAAGTTGGTTCTAAGAAATCGAGAAAGAATCGCTTCGCCTTCAAGCCGCCTCTTACTCCGGTACGTATCATTGTTCTCGCAGCTTTTGTCGTTGCAGTCGGATGCGGTTTCATGAGCATTGCCGCTCTGATAGAACCTTACAGCGAGTTTGGTAGGATTGTAAGCACATTCCTTGCACCCGTTTATGACTGGGGCAATAATCTTCTTGCTACCGAAGCGGAGCAGCAAGGCAGCTATCTGTTCTATCAGGTTTCTCCCAAGGCTGTTATGCTTCCTGCGGTGATTCTTGCCGGAGCAACATTTGTTATTGTCGGAGCATTCGCGTGGTTTGACGGTCGCGGCTACTGCAATAAGATTTGTCCTGTAGGCACTATCCTCGGTTATCTGAGTCAGGTCTCAATTCTCAAGCCGGTGATTAACACTTCGCTATGCAACGGCTGTCGCAAATGTGAACGCAACTGCAAGGCAAGTTGCATTGATGCGAAAAATCACAAAATCGACTATACCAGATGTGTCGCCTGCATGGACTGTATAAACAATTGCAGCACAGGTGCTATCCAATATACAGTGCGTCGCACGCACACGGTTGCGGCTGAGCCGGACGATTCACGTCGCACCTTTATTGCTACCGGGCTTATTTTTGCCGGAGCTCTTGCAAGCAAGGCGGAAGATAAACTTACCGACGGAGGCATGGCTGTCATAATCCCGAAGCAGAAGCCTCAGCGCGCTTCCCGTATTGTTCCTCCGGGTGCAGTGAGCGTGCGTAATCTGGAGCGCCATTGCACCTCCTGCCAGTTATGCATAAGCGAATGTCCGAACGGAGTCCTTCGCCCGTCTATGTCAATGTCAACTTTCATGCAGCCGGAGGTGAGCTATGAGCATGGTTATTGCCGCCCGGAATGTACCAGATGTTCCGAAGTTTGCCCGGCAGGGGCAATTATTGCTGTTGACAAAGCTGAAAAGGCTGTCACTCAGGTCGGACATGCTGTGGTTGACACTGATTTGTGTCTCTCTGCAAAAGGTGAGGAGAAATGTGGCAAATGTTCACGCACCTGCCCTGCGGAAGCCATAGTGATGGTAAAAGTCGAGGAGGATAATGAGGAATCGCCTCTGATGCCGGTAGTCAACGAGAGCCTTTGCATTGGTTGCGGGGCTTGTGAGAATCTTTGTCCTGTCAATCCGCTAAGTGCTATTCATGTTGAGGGGCATAGTGTTCACCGTAAAATTTAAAATGTGATGAAAAAGAAATCCAATAACATAGACCGTCGCAGTTTTCTTAAGTTTGTCGGTGCCGGCACTGCTCTGGCGGTAGCGGGATGTGCCGGTTCAAAAAAGGATGAAAGCAGCAATGCCGCAACATCAGCGACTGGTGCCGGGGAAGGAGAGATGACATATCGCACAAATCCCAAAACCGGAGAAAAAGTATCGATTCTCGGTTACGGTTGCATGAGGCTTCCTACTATTCCCGGCACAAAGCCTGGTGAAGTGGCGGAAATAGATCAGGAAACCGTAAACGAGCTTGTGGACTATGCTCTTGAACATGGCGTAAATTATTTTGACACATCTCCCGCTTATTGCCAGGGCAGAAGCGAGGGGGCTATGGGTATAGCGCTCAGTCGTCATCCCCGTGACAGCTATTACATCGCTACAAAGTTGAGTAACTTTGCACCCCAGACATGGTCGCGTGAAAAGTCTATAGAAATGTACCGCAACTCCCTGAAGGAGCTCAAAACCGATTATATCGACTATATGCTTCTCCATGCTATCGGCATGGGAGGTATGGAGCAATATAACGGCAGGTATGTTGATAATGGAATCCTTGATTTTCTTGCTTCTGAGCGTGAAGCGGGTAGGATAAAGAATCTTGGCTTCTCCTATCATGGTGATGTGGAGGTGTTTAATTACCTTTTGTCACTTCACGACAAATACAAATGGGACTTCGTGCAAATCCAGCTCAATTATGTGGACTGGTTGCATGCAAAGGAGGTTAATCCTCGCAATACTGATGCGGAGTACCTGTACAACGAACTGAAAAAGCGCAATATCCCGGCTGTCATAATGGAGCCTCTTCTCGGTGGCAGGCTTGCTTCCGTCAACAACCATATTGCTGCATCCATGAAGCAGCGTCGTCCCGACGACAGCATAGCATCATGGGCATTCCGTTTTGCCGGTTCCCCCGATGGTGTCCTGACGGTTTTAAGCGGCATGACATATATGGACCATCTCAAGGACAACTTGCGTACCTATTCACCGCTCCAGCCTCTGGATGATAATGAACTTGATTTCCTTGAGAAAACAGCACAGGAAATCCTCTCATACCCGACTGTTGCGTGCAACGACTGTAAGTATTGTATGCCATGTCCTTACGGTCTTGATATTCCCGGCATTCTGACCCACTATAATAAGTGTGTTAACGAGGGTAATGTTCCCTCCGGCAAAAATGACCCTAAGTATGCTCAGGCAAAACGTGCTTTCCTTGTAGGGTATGATCGCGCTGTGCCTAAATTGCGTCAGGCAAACCATTGCATTGCTTGTGGAAAATGTAAAATCCATTGTCCGCAGGGCATTGACATTCCGGCTCAGATGGCGCGTATAGATGCATTTGTTGAAAATCTGAAGCAGGATACTCTCGCATGACAACAGCTGCGGATATTCTTGCCGCTGGAAATTATTCTTTGGTAATTCTCACCCCGGAAGGTAAAAAATACGCTTTCCGGGGTAGGGGAGTTACCGATTTGTATTCTGTATATAGGAAATCTCCGGAAATTCTTGTCGGAAGCGACATTGCAGACAAAGTGATTGGCTATGGGGCGGCGCTCCTCATGGTAGCCGGAAATGTGAATTCGGTTTTCTCTCCGATTATAAGCCGGGATGCGGCGATGTTGTTCGAAAAAAATAATGTGCGCTATACTGCGGGAAGAATAGTAAACCATATAATCAACCGTAATGGCACAGGACGTTGTCCCCTTGAATCTCGTTTGATTCCGATGAAAAATCGGTCGATTGCGGAGCAACTTATTGAAATAGACAGCTTTGTTACAAACCTATGGCTAAACAAAAGTTAAATATTGAATGCACATGCTTATTGCAGGTGTGCACAATGTGCTGCTAAGTATTGATA
>CAMWQE010000039.1 GCA_947176335.1 uncultured Porphyromonadaceae bacterium
AACGATTTCACGGATGGTATTCTGTCCTGGGATTTCCGTCCGTGGGAAAGCAGTTGGCGTGAAAGTTCAGGAAAATGGTGGTTGCCGCGGGTGCTGGGGCAGAATAAAGTGAAGTCACAGCTTAAACCATACCTGCGCGGCAATAAAAAACTTTCTCCTGAAGAGGTCGATGCTATTTTCGGGCAGTTGGACATTTATAGAGAGCATCAGCAAGAACTGGATAAGGCGGATGGTGTGCTTTCTGCGGTTTTAGGTTCTTTGTGGCGTAACGGCAATGCGGATTGGGATATTGTAAAGAGTGCGTCACAGGCAGTGAGCGAATTGAACGGTGGAGTTCTGTCGTTTACAAGGAATATAGCGAAAGCGGGTAAGTTAAAAGAGTCCATCGCCAGAAATCTTGATTGTGGACTGGATGCCTTCAGGCAGGTTTATGGAGACAGACTGCAGTCAGTGATTGACAAAGGGAAGTCAGTAGCTGATAAGACAGCGGCAACGCAAGAGTTGCTGAACGCTGACATCATAGTGGATATGACTCTGTGCAAGCGTGGAGAAACTTTGACCCGTTGGGCTGAAAATATCGAGTCCTTGCATGACTGGGTCGCATATAATAATCAGCGCGAAAAGGTGATTTCGCTTGGGTTCAAGGAATTGATAGACGGTGTAGAGTCAGGCAAGGTACCCGGTGAGCAAATATATGAATGTTTTGTCAAGAGCCTGTACCGCTCCTATGCGGAATTTATCCTGTCTAAAGAGACACATCTTAATGCTTTCCACGGAGTCCTGTTTGATGAGAAAATCGAGCGTTTCAAACGAATCAGTGCGGAGTTTGAACAGATGACGCGCAAGGAGCTGTTCGTGAAGCTTGCTTCGCAGCTTCCTGCCCTACAGAAAGAGGCGGCACAGAGTTCAGAGGTCGGAATACTGCAACGAAATATCCGCAACGGAGGCAGAGGCACTTCGATTCGCAAATTGTTCGACCAGATTCCGGAGCTGCTCACTCGTATGTGTCCTTGCATGCTTATGAGCCCGATATCGGTTGCCCAATACATCGATGCCGGCAGGGCGCCTTTTGACCTCGTGATTTTTGATGAAGCCTCGCAGATGCCTACCAGTGAGGCGGTAGGAGCTATTGCAAGAGGGCGCAATGTCATAGTGGTGGGTGACCCGAAGCAGATGCCTCCCACAAACTTCTTCTCCGTGAATACTTTTGATGAGGACAATGCCGACAAGGAGGATATGGAGAATATCCTTGAAGATTGCCTTGCGCTCACAATGCCCTCAAAGTATCTGCTCTGGCACTACAGGAGCAGGCACGAAAGCCTCATCGCGTTCAGCAATGTCAAATATTATGATAACAAGCTGTTTACATTCCCATCACCGGACGACCTCACGACAAAAGTGGTCTGGCAGCACGTCGAAGGCATATATGACCGAGGCAAGAGCCGTCAGAACAGGGCTGAGGCGGAAGCGGTAATAAATGAAATAGAGAAACGCCTTCTGGCACATGACGCACCTAAGCGGAGCATCGGGGTAGTGACGTTCAATACAAACCAGCAAGGGCTTATAGAGGATTTGCTCAATGACCTTTTCAGCCATAATCCTAAATTGGAAGCGGTGGCAATGGAGCTGGAAGAACCCATCTTTATCAAGAATCTTGAGAATGTACAGGGTGACGAGCGCGATGTAATACTCATATCCATAGGCTACGGACCGGACAAGGACGGAAAGATTGCGCTGAATTTCGGTCCCCTTAACCGTGACGGAGGCGGCAGGCGGTTGAATGTTGCGGTTTCGAGAGCACGATATGAAATGAAAGTTTTCTCTACTCTTAAATCCGAGCAGATAGATTTGAACCGTACCTCAGCGGATGGTGTTGCCGATTTGAAGGCATTCCTTGAATATGCGGAAAAGGGACGCGATTATCTTATTGACAATTCCGGTTCCCGGTCATCGAAAACAGATGATATGCTGGTGGATTCAATTTCAAAAGCACTTGGAGCACGAGGTCACTCAGTGCGCACCAATATCGGGTGCTCCGGTTATAAAATAGATATAGGAGTGGTAGACCCTGCTCATCCGGACAAATATATCCTTGGCATACTTCTGGACGGTTACCAGTATTCTTCATCAAGAACAGCGAATGACCGCATAGTCACCCAGGATTCGGTGCTTGAGCAACTTGGTTGGCGCCTGCATCATGTGTGGGCAATGGATTGGTGGGAAAACCATGAAAAGACTGTAGACAGCATAGAGGATGCGATAAAAAATGTTGACAAGCCAGTTGCCGCGCCGGTAAAAAAGCACGAAATTAAAACGAACTTCTCAAATGTTGCCGTTGCTTCGGGCTACAAATCGTTGCTGGATAAAGATCCCTATAAGACTCGATATAACCGTAGTGAGTTTGAGGACCGTGAAATTTCTCCCGAGTTTTTTATGTCGGAGTTAATCAGTTATCGTCTTCTGGACAGGATTGCAACGATAATCGAGACAGAGGCGCCCATCAGCAAATCATTGCTATCACGACGGCTCATTAATTCATTCGGTATCACCAGAATGACATCGAAGATTTCAAATCGGATAGATAAGCTCCTGGAGCGAACATCTCACAAGAAAAACGGTGAAGGAGATGCTGTCTTCTATTGGAAGCAGGAACAGAATCCCGAAGAGTACGCCAATTACCGCCCTGATTCCAATAGGGATATGATGGATATCGCACCTGAGGAAGTTTCCGTTGCAATATGCCGTGTGCTTGAGGAGCAGGTGTCTCTTCCTGTAGACGCTCTTAAGAGGGAAGTTGCCCAGATATTCGGCTACAGCAGGATGAGTGAAAGTGTCAATACCTCGGTAAACCGTGCTGTGGATTATGCTCTGGTAAGGGGTAAAATTACCATTCAGAATGACCGGATTAAACTTTGCTGACTTTTAAACGGTATATGATTTGGTATTTTTATTAATTTTGCAGGAAATTCTATAGGATATGAAAGTAAGTATTTTCCTTGCTGCGATTGGTATTGCGGCAACATCAGCATTGTCATGCCCGGCGCAGTCAGCTTCCGGAGTCAATGACAAGGCAATCGAGACAATTATTTCAGTTGGGACAACTGATAATCGGGTGATGGAGCACCTTGATATTCTTACCAACCGTTTCGGGGGACGCCTTATAGGTTCGGACGCCTATGATAACGCTGCGGAATGGATGCTCCATGAATATGGGAAGTGGGGTATCAAAGCATGGTTGGAGGAAGCCGGCGAAGTACCTGTCGGTTTTAACCGCGGTCCTTGGTTCGGACGCTTGATTGGAGGGGACGAGGCTATGCAGTTGCATTTCGTCACACCATCCTACACTTCCGGTACTCGTGGCATTGAGCGTGGTCATGTTGTCATGGATCCGCGCACTGAAGCGGATTTCAACCGCATGAAGCATAAACTTAAAGGTGCTTGGGTGCTGATTCCACAGCTTAGTGAAGGATGGGCGATAGACAAAAGTGCCAAAGGGGATTCAATCCGCGCTGCAGCCCGCGCTGAAAATGCTGCGATTCAACATTACAATGACTCTTTGCGCTGGGCAAGCTATGAAAATAAGACAGAGTACAAGCCTAAACCTCTTAGAAAAGACCCGGCGGTATTCTACAGAGAGATGGTTGATGCCGGTGTGCGTGGATTTGTAAGGAAAGCCCCTGTTCCACTACGAGCATTATATGACCGTCCGCTTGTCAACGACACCGCTACTAATTTTGACAACCTGCCGCATCAGGCGGAGATACTGTTGGATGAGCATCAGTTTGACAAAATCGAGCAGATGGTAAAAGAGCGCCGCGACATAGAGCTTGAATTTGACATCCGCAACCATTTCAAACTTGGTCCCGTAAAATACTCGAATGTTATTGCGGAGATTCCCGGAACTGAATTCCCGGATGAATATGTGATTATAAGCGGTCATTTGGACGCATACGATGTTGCAACCGGAGGAGTTGACTGTGGGGTAGGTATTACTCCCATGATGGAAGCTGCAAGACTCCTTGCCCTCTCAGGGGCTAAACCGCGTCGCACAATACGTTTTATCGCATTTGCGGGAGAAGAATTTGGACTGCTGGGAGCACAGGCGTATGCCAAGGCTCACGCCGATGAACTTCCGCGTATTTCAATGCTCTTCAACCGTGATGGCGGACCTACTCCTCCTGTGGGGATGCGTGTGCCTGAGGCAATGGTTGAGGATATAAAGGTTGCAACCGCTCCCATAAACCGTATTAACGATGAATATCCATTTGAAGTAGTTGTAGCTGCTCCCACTGAAAAGCCTACCCGTTTAGGAGGAACGGATGCTTCTGTATTTGCAGTGCAAGGTGTGCCGACCTACGGATTTATGTTGCGTGACTTCAAGGGCTATGACTTCAATTATGGTGAGATATGGCATACGGAACGCGATGTATATAATAAGGAGATACCGGAATACCAGAAATACACGGCAGTTGCAACAGCTCTTGCCGCACTTGGCATCGCAGATCTTGACAATCTCCTTTCGCGTGAAGGAATGTTTAAGGAAAAGCAGCCTGACAAAAAGAGTAAATCCGGGAAAAAGAAGAAATAAGATTTAGGCTTATAAACAAGAATCAGCCACTTAGCATAATGCTGAGTGGCTGATTCGATTTATGAGAATATTTTAGAATTTATCTGCAAGCGCGGCTGCTTGAGAGCATCCGTCGGTCTTGTCTATGTCCCCTTCTACGAATACACCGGGAACAAGAACCTCTCCGACAATATCCCATTTCAAAAGAGCGGCAGTGCGTTCCATTGGCATCCTTACACCGTCCATTACAGTGGCATCATGCTCCTCACAGCAACATATCAGCCCCATTTTCTTTTCCGATATAGGCTTTTCTGCTACGCAGAAAGAAAACACACGGTCAATTACTCCTTTGATTTGTGCCGGTATCGAATACCAATAAACAGGCATTGCATATACAATGGCATCAGCATCAAGAATGTGTGGGGCGATTATATTGAAATCATCGTCAAACGAACACGCCTTGCCAGTTTTGAAACAGGTCATGCACGCATGGCATCCTCCAATCTTCATCATGGCGGCATCAAAGCGCACTACCTCATGCCCTTTTGCTTCAGCTGCCTTGATGAAAGCATCCACCATTGCAAAGGTATTACCGTTTTTACGTGGACTGCCGGTTATAACTGTAATTTTCATTTTTTGATGGTATTGGAATTTTGGTTATAAGCTTTTGCCACGCATTTCCATTCCCCCTCTATTTTAAGCAGCAGTAAAAAATCGGTGAAGTCAATGCTTCCTCCCCAGCCCTCTTCAAGCACACGTACTACTGCAACGGTTTCTTCAACGGCAAGGACATCAATGCGAGCCTTGAAGTTGGAGTCCGCCCCGACAGTGTCGACATTTGTGTAGAACTGCTCGATTGAGCCATGCTCCATTGCACCGTTCAGTATGCCGAAAAGCACGGCATCATCGGTGAAAAGATTTCTGGCATGCACGCTGTTTCCTTCTGCTACGCTTTTCACAAAAAGTTCCGCAGCTTTTGCAACAGCTTCGTATTCCTGAATTTTATCTCTCATAGATTTAGGTTTTTGATTTATGACGGAGCAAAATTAAGAATGTATTTCGCTTAAGTCAAGTACCGAAAAAAGATTCATATACCGAAAAATTTTTCGGTATGATGCTCATGCGTGATATTGCTTAACTTTGCAGTATAATTTTATAATATGGCATACGAAAAGAAAATACCTGTAGACCTTGATTGTCCGCTGCGGTTGACAATGAGCCTGATAGACTCAAAATGGAAATCATGTATCCTTGACGAATTGCGCTCAAGTGAAGGCATGCGCCCCAGTGAGTTGCACAAGCGGTTGCCGGAAGCAGCCCCACGTGTGCTTGATATCCAGTTGAAGGAGATGGTTGAGGACAGTCTGGTTACAAAAACGATTTACCCCGAGCTTCCTCCTCGCTCCGAATACATGATAACTGACTTAGGGAAGTCCCTGCTGCCCATAATTGATGCTATGCTGAGGTGGGGTGAGGAGCACTACGATTTGTTCAACCGCAAATATGGCAAGCACTGACAATCGTTTATCTGGGAATCAATATAAAAAACGGACGCACCTTGAAGGATGCGTCCGTTAATGCAATTTATGTCAGTGTTCAGAATTTTAGTGCGCTGAGTTTTTTGTCAACGAGCATCACATCCTGCATCTTTGCAGTGAAAGCACCTTTCTGTTTTCCGACAAAGCGGATGATGAATAAGGTTTCAGTTCCATTCACATCGGGCTTGTCTGCGATATTGACAAATGTGGGATACAACGCTTTTGTGCCATTGGAGTGCAGGCGGTCATTGGTGAGATTTTCCATGCCTTTCACTGCAACTGGTTCTATTCCGGCAAATTCCCATTTCTGCTGGTCGTATGGAAGGGCGAAGCTTATTGCATTAACGCTTTCCAGGTCAATGCCTTTTACAGGAATGCTGATTGTATCACCCTGGGCAATGATACCTTTGGGTGCTTCCATTTCAATTGTTCCGGCAAGAGGAGCGGCATAGTCGTTGGGCTCAACTCCGTCTCCAAGGCGCGTTGCCACTGCGGAAATATCGTAAGCGTCGATGAGACCGTTGCGGTTGATGTCTCCTGCACTGACATAGCCGAAGTCGGAATCAATGGTTCTCAGACCGGTATAGTTCATATAGGACATAAGGTCGTTTTCATCAATCTTTCCGTCGTTATTGATGTCACCGGGAAGATAGCTTTCTGTTCCGGGAACTTTGAACACATAGATTTCGCGTCCTGAGCCGTAATTTCCAACTCCTTCCGTAACAGAAAGTCGGATATATCGGGCAGTGGGACGGTCGTTGAAAACGAATGACTTAACTTCACCGTTGCGTTTCCACACGAAAGAGTCGACCGGTGTCCAGTGTTCCTTGTCCATGCTCACGGAAACACTACCTTTGAGTATAGTGCCGTTGCCGCCGTCCTGACGTGGCAGGTAATCGAAACGGTCAAGTGTGTTGACACTCATAAGGTCTATTGTGAGGTCAAAAGGTATTGCATTGCTGCGGTACTTGGTGTGCCATGTGTCACCGCTCTCTGCGAAGTCAAATAAGCGGCTGACGCCAAATCCTGCCTGGACAGGCACGTTGACTTCACCTTGTATTCCCCGGATTGCAAATTCAAGGGGATTATTCTTTGTGCGAGCTGCGATTTCGGTCCACGGTGAAACTCCGTCAGCATTAACCGCGCGTACTTTTAATGAATAATCGGTTTCAGGTGTGAGGTCCTCAAAAATTAGGGATGTACCACGGATATTGGTGTATTTTAGTCCGTTGAATTCGATTTCATAGAAATCCGCATTTTCAACCGGTGTCCATGAGGGTGTAAGTGAGTATGCTTCCACGTTCTCGGGTGCAATCTGTGCAGATGGAGCAGCAAGTGTGCCATGGGTTGCAAGAAGATTGTTTGCGTGCTCAAATTTGAACCCTTTCACCTCAACAGCCACTGAATTTTTAGCGATGTCTGTCTTAGCAATCTTTATTAATAGCTGCGGGTTCTTTTTTATGCTGAGTTTTGATGCATCAGAACCGGGTGTTGAGAAGCGGTTGAGTTCAGGGGTGGGATTGTAGTAAAATACATTTTCCGCCTTTTCAAACTGCTCCGGTGAGCTGACCTCTTTCAAGGCAACTTTGGCATTGCCGACCTTTGCAGTCACTGCAGCCGGTTTTGCGGTCACATTGATAATGAACTCGGTGGACTGCTCAGGAGTGAATCCGTCAAATGTGCCTTCTGTGGGGGACACATATATATTAAGGAGTCCTTTGGGTGATACGGAAGAGGTGATTTTTGTTGTTGCGAATGATTTGCCGTCTTTGTAGCTTTCTGTCAGTCCGTCGTCATCGTAGAGGGTGAACTGGGATTCACCCTCGGGGTAAAACTCGAAGATGCGATTGGTCCGGTCAATCTGCATAGGATTGTTGTTGGGGTTCACCATAGGAATGATAGCACCGGCTTTGACAAATACAGGAAGCTTCCATATTGGAGTGGCAAAACTGTTGAGCACCATGTTTCCGGGATATGCTTCACCGGAGAAATAGTCAATCCATGTTCCTTCGGGTAGGTAGATTCCGTTTCTAATATCGTTGCCGAGAGTATCTGCAGCCGTATTCTGGTAAATGGGCGCAACGAGGAAGTCAGGACCATAAAGATACTGGTAACGGGTAGCAACGCCATGGGTATAGTCATTCGGGTAGTCAAGGAACATAGCCCTGATAAGAGGTTTGCCGTCAACAGCCTCACGCGCATAGGTATATGCGTAGGGGAGAAGCTGTGATTTTAGCTTCAGGTAGTTGCGGTTTATAGACGCGGCAGGTTCGCCAAGCGCATGAGGGTATTTTTCGTTCCTGCCCCATCCGTCCATGTTCAGCTGCATGGGTGAGAATGTCTTCCACTGGAAGTCTCTGATATTGACAGCCGGGTTGAGTCCGCCGAAAATGCCGTCCATGTCGGAGGTGATGTTAGGCTGACCGCTGAGTCCTGAGCCGATGTATGTCGGTATATGGAAGCGGATGTATTCCCATTCGCCGCCGGTTTGGTCACCGCTCCATATTCCTGCATAGCGCTGTGTACCTGCCCAACCGTCAAGTGAAATTATGAAAGGACGAGCGTCATTACCATAGTAGGGCATTATCTCGCCGACATCGGCAACTCCGTTAAGACCAAAAGAGTAACCATCACCAACCCATGCTACGTCAGTCTTGAGTACTCTTACTCCTGCGTCACGCACCTCCTTCACTATGTCACGCTGGAGAAGTGCGCTTACTTCGGGTTTCGGATACAGGTCGCTTTGGGTCCATAGCCCGATTTCAACACCTTTTGAACGGGCGTATTCTCCGAACTCGCGTAGATTTGCAATATTTCCGTCAAGTGTTTCTGTCTGACCGTATCCGGCACCATACCCATCGTTGGGGAGAATCCATCCGAGAGGCATGTCATTGTTCGCATACCTGTCCACAACAGCACGGGCAGAGAACTGGTAATTATTTTTCTCGCCATTCAGCGATTCTTTCACGCCGCCGTTATCGCGCTGACTCTCTTTGTAACGTTTGCCATCTTCAAACAGGATTCCTTTCTCATCTTCTTTCCAGTAGTCGCGGTTGTAGGCGTTGAGGTGTCCTTCATAAAATCCGAATTTGGGCAGGAGCACGGGATTGCCTGTGAGCTGGTAGAAATCGTTGAGCAACCCGACCGGGGTTGAATCAATCATGATGAACGCGTCGAGATAATCGGTGTCATGGGTGAGTGTGACAGTTCCGGGTGTTTCTGCTCCGAAGTCGTATTTGCCTTTTCCAAATGTGTGGAACATAATTCCGTAACCGTCCGTCGACCAATAGTAAGGCGCCGGTGAGGCAACGCCTCCGTCAGTCCAACTGTTCTGGTTCTCGATTGCGATAGCGCGACCTTTATGTGAAAAACGCCCGTTCTGCACGCCGCCACCGTAGAAATATTCCTGAGGACTCTCTGCGAGTGTCATTATTGTGCGTCCTTTCTCAAATTTGAGGGGCGCTGTTTCATTAACCACCGTTTTCCCGGTAGTTTTGTCTGTAACGCTCATTGTGGCATCAGCCTTGTTCCATTTCACGGCGATTTTAGGGGTCTCCACCGTCACATCGCTACCGTTATCGGCAATGTCTATATTACCGATGTGCTTGCGAGGATTTTTTACAAGAATGTCAGCGGGAGGTGTTGCTACAGGATTACGGATGATTCCTCCTTTGTCATCGCGGAAAAGGCGGAAAATGTTTTCTCCGTAAAAGTCCATTGCGATTCTCTTTCCGTTTGAAAGAGAAAGTTCTACAGTGGTAGGATTAAGTCTTGTGGCACCGGTTATGCTTACCGTGCCATTCTCAGCTGCGTCTTCTACAGCGACCGGAAGTCCGGTAGCATTGATCGGAACCTGCGGTGCGGCTATAATCACTCCAAACGCCAACACGTATCGGTAAAATCGAGATATTCTCATGATATTACATAGGTTAAATTATTGATTTTCTGTCTTTGTCTTAATGTAGCCGAAAATGACAAATAAACCTGTCATTCCAACGGGAATAGATGTTTATTCGCAGTCGATTCCGGCAGCATCGAGTGCATTCCTGCGCTCTATGCATGTGGCGCATTTGCCGCAGTGGTGTTCGGTGCCTTTGTAGCATGAATATGTGAGGGAATAATCCACGCCAAGTTTCTTTCCTCTAAGTGCTATGTCGTTTTTGGTTATGCCGGTATATGGTGCAACGAGCGATACTTTGGCGTATGTGCCCGCTTCAATCGCGCGGTCCATCGCGGCAACAAATTCCGGTCTGCAATCCGGATAAACTGCATGGTCGCCTCCGTGGTTTGCCATCATCACCTTCTTGAGCCCGCGGCTTTCGGCAAGTCCTGCTGCGACAGATAGCATAATGCCGTTGCGGAACGGAACTACGGTAGAAGACATATTTGTGGAATCATAACTGCCTTCCGGGATTGCGTCATTCCCTTCGAAAAGTGAACTTTGAAAATATTTGCCGATAAAAGCAAGGTCTATTTCCATAAATTCGACTCCGGCAATATGGCATTGTGCAGCCGCGCATCCAGATTCGCGCATGTTTTGTTTAGCACCGTAGTTAAAGTGAACCGCGAGCGCGATAGTGTCCTTAAATTCGTGCAGCAAAGTGGTGGAGTCCATTCCACCGGATAATATAAGCAAGGTGTCCTTAGTCATGAGGCAGGGTGTTATTGATATACGGTGCAAAAATAGTAACTTTGTGGCATGGGTAAGAATAAATTGAAAAAATTCAGTGAAATGGAGACGATGGATTTCGTTCTCCAGTATCCTTTCGGTGTGCTGGCGCGTGAAGGTTTCCCGTATCGCGGCAAGTGGCACAGCGATTTTTTTCACAACGGCAATCCTATAGTACTGGAACTCGGTTGCGGCAAGGGGGAGTACACAGTGGGTCTTGCAAGGCGGTTTCCTGACAAGAATTTCGTAGGCATAGACATCAAAGGCGCCCGTATGTGGACCGGAGCATGTCAGGCTCGTGATGAAGGGTTGGACAACGTCGCTTTCCTACGTACCGACATCGAGCTGCTTGACCGTTTTTTTGCTCCCGGCGAGGTGGCGGAAATATGGATAACTTTCCCTGACCCGCAGATGAAGAAGGTGAGGAAACGTCTTACCGGCACCCGGTTTCTTGAGCTTTACCGTAAGGTTCTTGCTCCCGGTGGAGTCATCAATCTTAAAACGGACAGTCCGTTCCTTTATACATATACAAGGATTATGGCGGAACATAACGGTTTGGAAATGCTTGCCAACACATCTGACTTGTATGGGGAGGGGCGTGATGCGGCAATGGAGATTCTCGGCATACGCACTTACTACGAGCAGCAGTGGCTTGACCGCGGGCTGACAATCAAGTATATCTCTTTCCGTTTGCCCGAAGGCAGATTGCTTACAGAGCCGGAGGTTGAGATAGAATATGATACTTACCGTAGTTTCTCACGCGGGGAACTGCAACATACCGACCTCAGGGAGGCGGCGGTAAAACCTAAAGATTTAAATAAGGAATAAAAATTACACATACATATGGAAACAAGATTGTATCCTAATCTTATTTTAGACGCATTAAAGAATGTGCGTTATCCCGGCAACGGCAAAAATATAGTTGAACTCGGTATGATTGCCGATGACATAAGGATTGACGGCGAAAATGTGTCTTTCAGTATAATATTTGACAAACCTACTGACCCGTTTGCAAAATCAGTGGTAAAAGCTGCCGAGGTTGCTTTGAAAACCTACATCAGCGACAAAGTGCATGCGACTGTCAATGCCGTTTTTGCAAAACCTGCGCAGGAGGCGAAGCCTAACCTGCTCCCCGGTGTCACTAATATAATAGGTGTAAGCAGTGGCAAAGGCGGTGTAGGCAAAAGCACGGTCGCATCGAATCTAGCAGTCGCGCTTGCACGCGAAGGTTACAAGGTAGGGCTGCTGGATGCGGATATTTTCGGACCGAGTGTGCCTAAAATGTTCGGCGTGGAGGATGAGCAGGTGTATATGCATGAAGTGGAAGGCCGTCCTTTGATTATTCCTTTGGAGAAATACGGTGTGAAGATTCTCAGCATCGGTTTCCTTGTTGATAAAAACAGCGCGGTGCTCTGGCGCGGCGGTATGGCAAGCAATGCGTTGAGGCAACTTATTGCCGAGGCGGACTGGGGCACTCTTGATTATTTCCTTATAGATATGCCTCCCGGCACCAGCGACATTCATCTGACCTTGGTGCAGACCCTCGCTATAACAGGTGTGGTGGTCGTCACCACTCCGCAGGAAGTCGCCCTTGCCGATGCCCGTAAGGGTATATCCATGTTTGTAGGTGATAAAGTGAATGTGCCTGTGCTCGGGCTTGTGGAGAATATGGCATGGTTTACCCCTGAAGAGCATCCGGATGAGAAATATTATATTTTCGGTCGTGAGGGCGGATGCAAACTTGCAAAAGAAGCCGGTGTGCCTCTTCTTGCACAGATACCTCTTGTAGGAAGCGTGTGTGAAGGTGGCGACAACGGCACACCTATTGCGCTTGACGGTGACAGCATAACCGGTCATGCGTTCACACATCTTGCCCATGAAGTGATTGATGCAGTAGAAAAACGAAATAATTCGCTTCCTCCGACCCAAAAGGTTGATGTGTCAAATCATTGATTAATAGGATTGTGCAGCAAGTTGTAACAACCCTGTAACGGTTTTAACTTTCGTTAACTTGGAAATATTTGGAACGGTATTTTTTGGCGTACCTTTGCAATGTCAAACGAAACAAAAACTACTTACTACTAAAAAACTTACA
>CAMWQE010000040.1 GCA_947176335.1 uncultured Porphyromonadaceae bacterium
ACCCTCCAAGCCTAAGAATGGCGGAACAAACTGGGCACAGGTACTTGGCTACGTCAGCACCTTCTCAACCCTTGGAACAATGGCTGCAACAATCTACTCAATCTTTAAGAAATAATTGCTATGCAGGAAGAGCATAATGACAATATAGAACGCCGTGAGGATACGGAGCAGGAAATAGATTTGCTTGAACTCGCGCAAAAACTATGGGCACAAAGGCGCGCCATTATTAAATGGGGAGCCATAGGACTCATTGCAGGTGTGATAATCGCATTCTCTATACCGAAAGAATATACCACGACAATCAAACTTGCACCGGAAGCAACTCAAGGAGGAACCGGCTCCGGAAACCTTGGAGCACTTGCCGCTCTCGCCGGAGTAAATATGAGTGCCGGTCAAGGCAAAGATGCGGTCAGCCCGCAACTTTATCCAGATATCGTAAGCTCAATTCCATTTTCACTCGAACTCTTTGATGTAAATGTAACTGAAAAAGATGGCACAGAGAAGACTGTGGAAGAGTATGTAAACGATGATTTGTCATCTCCCTGGTGGAGTGTCATAATGTCTCTACCTGGAAAGGCGATAGGTGGAGTCATGTCCATTTTCAAATCTGACGATAAGGATGGAGAGGGTGACGGTAAACCAAACTCATTCCAACTCACAAACGAACAGAATGGAATTGTCACTGCACTTGGCGCAAGGGTTAATGTTGATGTGGATACGAAAACATCTGTAATATCAATCAGCGTGACAATGCAGGATCCTTTGGTATCCGCCATTCTTGCAGATACAGTAGCAGAGCGTCTAAAAGAATATGTGACTGACTACCGTACTAACAAGGCACGCGCCGACATGGAGTATGCCCAGAAGTTGAATGACGAGGCACGAGACGATTACTATCAGGCGCAGCAACGTTATGCGAACTACATGGATAAGAACCAAGGTGTTATCCTACGCTCAATGAGAAACGAGGAGGAGAGGCTCCAGAATGAAATGCAGCTTGCGTATAATCTATACAACACTACAGCACAGCAGCTCCAGATGGCGAAGGCTAAAGTACAGGAAATCACACCTGTATACGCGGTCTTGCAACCTGCTACGGTTCCGCTTGTGCCGTCAAAGCCATCAAAGATGCTTATAATGGTCGGATGCGCTTTCCTTGCTGTTGTGGCTTGCTCCGCATGGATTCTCTTCGGTAAGGATATTGTTGTACACATTCCGCAAAAAAATAACGAAGGAAAACCGGAGGAAACCGCAGAAAAAGAGTAAAATCGGAGAACCCCTTCTACTATAGGATGAGAGGAGTAGTTTCATTTATATTGATTCTCTCAGTCTTTGTTTGTGCATTGCCGGTCAATGCACAGAAACGCAAACCTCTGAAAAAAATCCAGGAGGACACCATCGTTATTCCTGAAGACATTATCTTCGAGGTAATGGAAGATGAGATACTTGCCGAGCAGGAAGCCGAAGCGGCAGCCTTTGCTGAGAATAATGCCAATATTCCTATTCTCGGAGAGCCGGAAGTTGAAGTGGAACAGATGTTTAACTTCATCAGAACCCAAAACCCTGATTTCCAACGTGACATTGCGGAAGCATTCTACTATATCGGTAAAATATATGGAGTGCGTGGCGATATTGCCCTCTGCCAGTCTGCACTCGAAACAGGATGGTTCAAATTCACCGGAGGTACTGCTGTAACGCCGGACCAACATAACTACTGCGGGTTGGGAGTTACGCGACTCGGGATAAAAGGGCATTCGTTTGACACAATCGAGGACGGAGTTACAGCACAGATACAGCATCTCTACGCATATGCCTGCAAAAAGCCGTTGCCAGACGGTGAAAAAATTATAGATCCGCGGTTCTCACTCGTTGTTCGTGGAATCGCACCTACATGGAACGACCTGAACCGTAAATGGGCGATGAATGACCATTATTCAGAGCGGATAATGAGTATTTTCGCCAGAATGAAAAATTTTGAAGATACAAACCAGTAATTGCAATGCGAAACGACAAGGAACTTGAAGGTGTGACTTTACTTGGAAACACCGCTACAAAATATCCGGACACCTACTCTCCGGAAGTACTTGAAACATTTGTAAACAAGCATCCCGACAACGAGTATCTCGTCACTTTCACATGCCCGGAGTTTACCTCACTATGCCCTAAAACAGGACAGCCGGATTTCGCAAAAATACTCATAAATTACATTCCGCGTGATTTGATGGTGGAGAGCAAGAGCTTGAAACTCTACTTGTTCAGTTTCAGAAATCATGGCGATTTCCACGAAGACTGCATCAATATAATAATGAAGGATCTGGTGAAACTGATGAATCCACGCTACCTTGAGGTCATCGGGATATTCACCCCACGCGGAGGGATATCGATATATCCGTTTGCCAACTACGGCGACGACGAGCACCAGCACCTTGTAAAGGCACGGATGCTCGCCGCATTCCGAAACGATTTCTAACCGTATATTTTTTAAGTTAGCGGGATTTACCAGGCATTGTAATGCACTTTGCCTGCATCCCATTTATCTTTAGGATGCTGCTCACCCTCCGGATAGCCGACGGGAACAACTGCTACCGGCATGATATTTGCCGGCAAACCGAGCACTTTCTTAACCCCTTCGACCCTTTCCGGCACTGGGTAAACTCCGGTCCATACCGCTCCAAGCCCAACTGCATGGGCCGCAAGCAGAAGATTTTCAGTTGCCGCGCTCAAATCTTCAAGCCACATAAGTTGCGCATCCCCTTCAAGCGCCTTTGAAAGGTCACCGCAGGGAACAATTGCAAGAGGAGCGTGCTCCAACATTCTTGCATACGGGCATACCGAAACAAGTGAATCCATTATTGCACGGTCTGTGACAACAATAAATTCCCACGGTTGCTTGTTTACCGCCGTAGGAGCCGCCATAGCGGCTTTGAGAAGAATCTCTATTGTGTCAGGACTGATTTCCTTGCCCGGCACATACTGCCGCACGCTTGTACGGGTCATTATACACTCAAGCGCTTCATTTGTAGCTGCTGCGCCTGACTTTGCCTCTTCATTCTGATTGCTGCACGATGCCATAATAAAAGTCATTGTTATCAGCAATAAAACATTCCTCATATACTTATAGTTTAACTGGTTAGTCCGTTTAATCCTCATTGCGCAGGGATTCGGTGCGCGACACCGACATCCTTCCGGCAATCCACCCTATCAGCAATCCGGTCAGCACTACAATCAATGCGATTGCGGCGAGGTCACCGAGTGCGAGATGCACGGGATAGACCGTGACGCTGAGTTGCGACGGGTCACCGCTTAGCTTTATCAGCCCCCAATGCTGCTGGACAAAGCAGAGAACCACTCCGATAATCATACCTACAGCCCCACCAAGTAACGAAATCAGCCATCCTTCGAGCACAAAAATCCTCCGTACCAGTCCGGGAGTTGCACCGAGAGCTGACAATGTTGCGATATTGTCTTTTTTCTCTATTATGAGCATAGACATGATTGACAACACATTGAAAGATGCAATGACGAGTATGAAAGCAAGCATCAGGAAGGTTATCCATTTCTCGACTGAAATCATCCGGAAAGATTCCGCCTGCTGCATGAGCCGGGTCTGTGCGATTCCGCCACCACCTATCGCTTTTTGAGCAACTGCAAGCCCCTGCTTTTCACCAACTCCCGGAGCAAGCTTGATTTCAATCGCAGTCCCTTCATTCGTATAGTCAAGTATTTTCCGCGCAGTTGACAAAGGTACTATCGCACGGTCTGTATCATACTCGCTCTGCTCGACTTCGTACACCGCACTCACTACCAACGAGTCTCCGCGGAAAGCCGTCATCGGATTCGCAGTATTTACGCGCCCGATGCGCCTGGGAGCATACAGTTGCAGCAAATCATAATATCCCGGACGGGCATTAAGACTCAGCGCCACTCCGACACTTAATGCCGCACACTGAAAATCACCGTCACGAGTCATGAGTTCACCATCAATCACCGTGCTTCCAACATTTGTCACCTCACCGTAATTGTCAGGCACACCTTTGATACTCACCGGCATCTGCCGTCCGGCATAAATGGCAAGCGCCCGCTCCTCGACAACAGGTACCGCAACCTCAAATTCGGGTCTACGGGCAAGTTCAGCGGCAAGCGAGTCAGCGTTAGAAAAAGTCTTGCCGGAAACCGGAACAATTTTTATGTCAGGGTCAATCTCGCTTAACCGCGACATCGCGATGCCGGAGAAACCGTTGAATACCGAGAGCACACAAACAATTGCGGCAGTGGCAACAGCCACTCCCGCAACCGATATCCATGAAATAACATTTACCGCATTGTGTCTCTTACGCGAAAAGAGGTATCGCAGGGCTATACGGAGTGCTGTCATATAAATCTTTATTGCTCGTCAGCCGCGGGCAATTCCTTCTCTGCAGAATCACTTGCAAGCAGGCTGTCGATTTTTTCAATGTAATCAAGGGAATCATCAAGATAGAAAGCAAGTTCAGGTGTTTTGCGGAGCTGGAACCTGACTTTCTGGGCAAGCTCATAGCGTACAGTCTTGGCATTCTTATTGATATTGTCAATAACCTCCTGCGCCTTGTCGCCGGGGAAGATTGAAAGATATGCCTTTGCAATGCTCAGGTCAGGCGATACCCTCACTGTGCTTACAGACACCAGCACGCCTCTCATCTTCGCTGTCTGCTGGCGGAATATTTCACTAAGTTCTTTCTGAATAAGTCTGGCTATTTTTGCTTGACGGGTTGTTTCCATAATTATTTCTTTTTTTAATCTGTTTTATGAAATAACGCTTGGAAGGGAGTTTTGGTTAGAGGATGCGAAAGATAAAAGGGAGGATGAACGCACTGCGCCTCCTCCCTGATAAGTTTTTCTTAAAAAAATTACGATTACCTTGAAATTATTCAGCTGCGGGCTGTTCTGCGGCAGGAGCTGCTGCATCTGCAGCGGGAGCAGCTTCGATAGGCAGCTGGGTGTCGTAGTTGTCGGGAACATCCTGAGGCATCTGGTTGGTAACTTTCACTTTCGGTCCCTGAATGTCAGAAGATGAGGGAAGGAAGAAAGTGGATGCTATGGCAAACACACAGATAGCTCCGGCAAGAATCCAGGTTACTTTCTCAATGAAATTGTTAGTGCGCCTGACTCCCATAATCTGGTTTGAGCCGGCAAAAGAAGAGGAGAGGCCTCCGCCTTTTGACTTCTGGATGAGCACAACGCCGATAAGCAGAAGAGCGGCGATAAGGGTGAGAATGATGAGGACTACATACATATCTTTCGGTAGTTTTTATTTTTTAAATTTGCTGTTCAACATCAGTTTCTGCAAGAAACGCAATTGGTCTGCAAAGTAAATACTTTTTTTTGGATAATTCAAACTTAGCGAATGGATAATTTCATACGCCTTGTCATATTTACCTCTTGAAATATAGATTTTTGCAAGACTTTCGCTCAGCAGGGAATCCTCGTCGGCTGCAGGACGCTGCTTTTTTGCCGCCTCGGCTTTCTTTCTCCGCACATCCTCCTGCTCCTGCTTCGCCTTAGACTCCGGCGAAAATTCTTTCAGAAAAGCGTCCAGCACCGCATCCTGCCCCTGTGGCGCATTTTCATCCTCCTCCTTTATTAAAGTTGCCGCATACTCGGCTACAGGATGAAAGATAAGCTTTTCAAGCAGAGCTGTTTCATGTGGGTCAGCCTTGCCGTATGTTTCAAGGAATGTATCTATTGCCGAATCGGTAGTCGGCTCTGAGGGGACATCATCCGGAGGATAAAATCCGGAAAACTCCTTGCCTTGCTCATCAATGAGCTTGAATAGCGCCTCACGGTCACCTGAAGCAAGAGCGACCCTGAGCTCAAGATGCTTTCTTTCTTCATCCGGAATATTGGATGCACGCGCCAGTCTCAGCGCAGCCGGAAGCACAAAATACGGGTAAGCTGCCTCAAGATATGCGACCTCCTCGGCAGTAGGACTACCCTCCCCCGTTTTTAGCATACCGTTTATCTTATCAAGAATTATGTCCTGCATGACAAGTATTTTTACCAGTTTCCAAGAGTAGCGTTAAATATCTGCAGCACAAGTTCATCGCAGATTTCCTGACATAGCTGGTCCTGCACATCGTTCAGCATCTCGGAACTGTCGAAGTCACGGTACGCCGAGAAACTCTGGTCCAGATCGTTTTTCTCCTGCTTTGTGTCGGTGTATTTCACTCGCACTGTGATTGTCAGACGCGTTTTAGACGCGAGCGCATTTTCAGTGACAGCCTGTGGAGAAAGCGCGTAACCGGTAATTTCACCCTCCATAATAAGGTCTGAGCGGGTATCAACCGTCTGCAGGCGGGTATTCCTCGTCACATAATCCAGCAACTTGTTTTCAAATGTCTGCTGCAAAGGAGGATATACCAACGCCGCTCGGATTGGGAAATTATCTATCTGAATAGTCTTATATATATTATAGTCGAGCGCGGCACCATTCAGCTTATAACTGATGCGGCAGCTCCATGCCCCTATTGCAAGGAGCACCGCAGTGATTCCGCACAAAAGATATGTCGTTTTTCTACTCATGCACTTGATTTTCCGCAAAATTACTAAGAAAACTCCGAGGACACGTACAAGAATGACATTTTTTATGACTCTCTTCTAAAAGAGCTTCAACCGCAGGGTGAGCACTCACCACCATGTAGCGCGCGGTTCTCGACAACCTCGACATCAGTAATCCGAAACAATAGAATGTTTGCCGGCAGACAGTAGTTCGAAAGTTTCCGCGAATCAGTCAATACGAATTTCCTTTCATCCGACGCCTTCATCACTTACAAGAAGTCTATGAAAACACACCCGAATGCCTAATCTCTTTTTATATCTGTTTGCGCATAATGGAGGATACCGGATAAATGGCATAACCGTTTAAAAACACTACTCCAAATTATATCAGACCATACTCACTTTACATTGGCACGATAAATCTCACGGTCCCTTGAACGTCTGCCGAGCACAAGAATATCCAAACGACCATTAGTCAGCACTTTGCATACAAACTTCCAACTGTTTTATAACTGTATGTCTCATAAAATCACTAATTTTGCAATCAAGTAACATATATTTTGCAAACACCGTTGGGCAACCCTCAATATACTCCGTAAGCTGACTGGCAAATATGGATATAAATAAGCATCATAACTCGCTACAAGAATACCTTGACTTTCTTATGATGGACAAGGAGACTGAGTGTGTGGAATTTAAACACGGGAAAGGTGGATTCCCAACAAAAGGAGTCAAAGAAACTTATTCCTCTTTCGCAAACACAGAGGGTGGAGTTATCGTAATTGGAATAAAAGAAAACAACGGAAATTTTTACCCGGAGGGTCTTCTACAAGAGCAGGTTTTCGAGTATGAAAAAATATTCTGGGATACCATAAATGATCCAAATCAGGTAAATCGTAATATACTAACTAATAATGATGTCGTTAGAGGTGAGTATGACGGACATCATTTTATACTGATTTCTGTTCCACGCGCATCCAGAGAAGATCGACCGATTTATGTTGGTCAAAATCCATTGCGTGGAACCTATAGAAGAAACGATAGTGGTGATTACCTATGCAAAGAGTGGGAGGTTTCACTCATGCTATCAGAGAGGCGTCCAGATTTAGCCATGGACTACGAAATTCAGGATGGCTTTACTATGGATGATATAGATCCAGAATCGTTGAGAGCGTATCGCCAATTGTTTGTTACATTGAAGCCTTCACATCCATGGGTGTCAGATGATGATCTAAGTTTATTAAAACATTTAAAAGCATATCGTAAAGACCGAAAGAGTGGTAAAGAAGGTTTGACGTTGGCGGGACTATTAATGTTTGGCAAATATGATTCAATTATAGAGGCATTACCTCAATATATGATTGATTACAGAGAGTATCGTCCCGGACAAGAACGCTGGAGTGATCGAATTTACAGTGATGGTGCTTGGGAAGCCAATCTTTTTCAAATATACAGACGCCTTCTACCGAAACTACAAAGTTTTCTTACAACCCCTTTCAAACTTGATGGGAATACCAGGCTAGATGAAACAAAGGTTCACAAAGGTTTGCGTGAAGCTTTTGTAAATTTCTGTGTACACCCACTTTATCAAAGTGACACTAAATTAATAATTATCAAAAGACCTACCGAAATATCATTCTCTAATCCTGGCACCATGCTTGTTTCCAAAGAACAGTTTTATAGTGGAGGATATTCTGTCTGTCGCAACCCGTCTATCCAGACTATGTTCAGCCTGATAGGCATAGCTGAAAAAGCAGGTAGCGGTTCCGATACAATAATACAAGGCTGGAAAGAAGCGAATTTCAGAATGCCGATAATTTCTGAAAAGGGAGAACCTAATAGAGTAGAATTGATTCTTCCCCTTGAATCTATCTTATCTAATGAGATAGAACAACAGCTTTATCAGTTATTTGGAGAGAGAAGTAAGAAATTATCGCATAATGAATTACTTACAATGGCTATGGCAATAACCATGCCACATGTTTCCAATTCTATTCTCCAACACTCTATAGATCTCCACCCGGCAGATATTACATCCCTATTGAGAGGACTGTGTAAGGACGGTATGCTTAGTGCCTCCGGATTCGGAAGAGGAACAGTGTACTTCCTGAACAAGAACTATAATCCGATTATAGTGAGCCAAGACAAAGCGAACCCTACTCCTCAACAAGCACACACAAATAATTATCCCGGAGGAGTGACTGCAAGTAATGTTGCAAGTAATGTTGCAAGTAATGTTGCAAGTAATGTTGCAAGTGGTACTCGTAATCGAAAACCATATAAGGAACTATGTCAACTAATCATTGACTACTGTAAAACATGGAAAACCCGACAGGAAATAGCCGTAGCATTGGGATATAAGCAAGACTATTTACGGAATAATGTCTTACCGAGAATGGTAGCAGAGGGATATTTAGAGAAGCTTTATAAAGAATCTGCAACCAGCCCAAACCAAAAATACAGAACTACACAGAGAAAGATAAAACAAGAGAATCTTTTATAACAATCTCCTAAAAGAGCTTCAGGCGCAGGGTGAGCAGGGCATTACGCTCACGCAGCCGGTAGGTACTCGTGTAAATATCCATTCCTGCATAACTTACTTTAGTGAATACTTTCCGGTTAAAGATATTATTAATGGCAAGTTCCCAGTCAAATCTGCCATGACGGTAAATAATCTTTGCATCGCTGAACCATACATGGCGCTCATCCGCAGTAAGGTTAGTATAATTATCTTCTACCGCAATATTGAATATAAGACTGGACACCGGAGAGAAATTGACATCTCCACGACCGGTCCATGACTTTACCCAAGGAGAAGCATTTCCCTCCGAATATTCTGTGGTACTCCGGCTCTCTCCGTATGCGAAAGCAAGAGCAGCTCCCAACCATCTCGCCGGTGTCATCGACAGAACGGCACTTCCATTCCAGGAGTTGCTTGTATAGGCAAACATTGAACCGTCTATTAAGGAATGACCTTTATATAAGGTGGCATTACCATTAATTTTTATAGTCGCGTTCCAGAACCACAGTCCTTTGTCAATATTACCGGCAATTGAGAGGCGGTCTGATGAATTTTGGAGCGCAAGTGTTGTGCTTACAGTAGAAAGCCCATCGTAATCGTAGCCGGTAATATTGTCATTGATGAATCGGGACCATGATACATTCGCATTGCCGAATAGTTGCCAAAACGGTTTTGAGAAACGGTAGCCTAATGAACAGTAAACAGTCTTATCTATAATGGCACTCTCAATCTCCGACCGCTTGAAAGAGAGGTAATCAGTCATGATAATTCCCCTTGCCGCTCTTCTCGAATTGTCGCGTACTATATTATAATATGTGTCGACATAAAACCAATTGCGCCCCATAGCATATGTCATGTGTAAATTCGGCATAACACTCCCGTAATTCCATCCATGCGATCTTGAGTTATCAATTCTGTCATCAAGCCACTGAAGGTCGTATGAAAACGGCAAAGTAAACTCGAAATGAAAGTTCCGTAATGTATAGACAAATCCCAACTGGATTCCGGCATCCAATTTACCGAACAGAAAATCGTTTCTCCCCGAATAGCCTTCCGGCATACCGGTACCTTTAAGATCGGAACTGACATTCTCAGCATCTATATCTGTGAAAATGCCGGCATTGACATTAACTTTACCAAACCTCAATATACGCGAAGTGTACAAGTTCATTTTTACTGCATCAGTGGTATATTCCTGAATAATGTTTCCTGCTGCAGATTCACCAGACTTATTGTCAACCGACAATGATTGCTGCTTATGGTTCCAACCGGTGTTAATATAAAGTTCCCATGCACGTTTCCCCGTATTGCGTACTACCACAAGCCTGTCGGTTATTTCAAATACCGGATTGTCAAGAAATTGATTGGCAAATCTGTTGCCGGAAGTAAAACTGCTTGAAGTCTGAGCCAAAGCATTATCTTTGTTCCAGCCGGCTCTTATTTTAAAGGTGTTCTGAAGATAAGTGTTCTTTGCATTTCTCTTTACTGTCGCAGCACCGTACAAAGTGTTGATATAACTATCGGAAGTTATAAGCTGATATATACTGCGGTAATTTCCTGTTGCCGGTTCATATTGTTTTGTGGCAGACTCCCCACTTTTACGCAGCAAATCATGATAGTAGTCAATATTGAAATTAATTGTCGAGAGGGAATCAGTTTTAAACAGTTGGTTTATACTGACAGCGTTGGAACGGTTGTCAATATATCTCCTTGCGGCGATTCCCGGCGAAGGAGGGGCGGCAACAGCGAGCGGGGAACTGTTGGTGAAATTTAAGGAACCGTCCTCTGTCAGAGCCTGTGTTTCACTATTAACATTTATTCCGCAATTATTACCCTTGTAAGTGGTGATATTCTGGCTTTTCCGACCAAAATACATTGCTGTAGCTTCTGCCATCCACAATGCCGGCTTGTATCCTGTCCCCGCAGCGACATTTGCTGACCATGTGCCTTTTGCAGACGCCTTAAGTTTCAGATTTATTGTAATATCGTCAGATGTTTTCAGGTCTTTAAGCGCCCTTATAGGCTGGTGGTTCTGGTACACTTGAACCGAGGCAACATCACCGGCGGAAATATTGTTAGTGGCAATGCCATACCTGCCTTGCAGCAAATCCATATCCTCCACATAGAAGTTTTTCACATCCTTGCCATTAAAACTTATCCGACCGTTATCACTCACCTCAATGCCCGGCATATTTTTCATCACATCGCCGATAACCCGATCTGACTCATTCTTGAATGCCGCAACGTTGTAGCTTATAGTGTCCCCTCGCTCCGTTATTTTGTCAGCGACCACAATTACCTCTTTCAGAGCTTTACCACCGTCACCGAGCACAAAGTCAAGTTTTTGTGTTTTTGCCGCTATCGTTTGCTTAATAGGGCTGAAACCCAGCATGGAGATTCTTATAGAAATACTGTCAGACAATGTTGATAACTTCAATGAATAACTGCCTGATTCATCTGCCATGCCATGGGCGATTATTCTGCCGTTATCAAACACTGTGACCATCGCTTCAAGGGGTTGTCCCTTATTATCCGATACGGTACCATACAGGTTTATCTGAGCACAGATCATCTGCGCACAAACCAACATAGTTAAAAGGATAATTTCACGCAAGAAACCCATTTGCCTTTATTCCAGCTCCAGTTGTGAATACGGATGTTGGCGCGAGGATATAATCTTTCCGGTTTTCGCATTCATTACAGAATGCCCGGTAGCCTTGAAATAATTTTCGTTTAACGCGCGCTGGAGTTTCAACACATTCTCACGTGTCGATTGTTTGTATTTTGCTCCGCGGGGAGCAAAATCGGGTATTTCCCATTTTCAACAGCTACAGCTTCCCAGGAATAAACGTTATCCTTGTCGGAAATCTTCATGATTATTCCCGGCAAGCCCCCGAACTTCCATGGACCTGCTCCTACAGGTATGTCAGTGGTAAACCATGCGGTATAATCGCGTCCGCGCCAATGGCAAGTTGCCTTAATGCAGTCGTAGCCGCAAACTGTAGCGGTTTCGGTGCCAATATCCCAGATGAATAGCGGCAGACTTTCAGTGTAGCAGAGATTTTCAGAATCAAGCTCCCTCGGCATAGTGGCGTATTCTGTGAGTTTACCATCCTTTACCGCAATCTGCGAATATTGGTACTCAGTCCAATAATCCGGTTTATAGCCCTGAATCCACCGTGCGGGAGGATAGGCAACATTTCTGCCACGGGTGTCAAACCAATGGGCGAGACTATCTTCATTGAGCTCCACGAAAAAACTGCTGTAGTCAGTCATACCCGAGGAGATTTTGAGCTGTCCCTCATCAATCCAGGTGGATTTATCACTGATATCTAAAGGGTTGAAGGCATATCTTATACGAACAGTTGCATCTGCCACTTTTGTACGTCCTCCTGTGCTTGACTTCACATAATTGCCAATTGATATCTTAGCATCCGTATCTTTCCTTTGGGCATACAAATCCACAGGCAACAATAAAACAAAACCTAATACCACAAATAGTGACAGGCAATGACGCATTCTCATATTCAAGTCATTCATATATTGACTGATAATATAAATTATCGGCAAATATAAGCAGATTATAATTAACTACCCCCCCCCCATCACATTTAACATATCTTAACCCAAATTACCCCGTAAAACCATATAATTGGAAGAAATATTACCACCCGTCTACCAGGCTTTTACTTCATATTTTAGGGGATTACACTTGCAAATATAGTGATGTCTCTTATAAACATCTGACGCTGACGACGA
>CAMWQE010000041.1 GCA_947176335.1 uncultured Porphyromonadaceae bacterium
CCTTTGCGAGATAATCCCATATCTCCGGTCCTTCACATTCCTCCACATATTCCCAGTATGTTTTGCCGGTTTCCTCACACCATTTCAAAATATCACTAAGCTTGGACATATTGTAAACATCCGGAGTGAGAGCACCACGGGCTCCCTCCTCGGCAAGTTCACCGCCGCCGATGCTGAAAACAGTCCATGTGTCTGTTTCCTTCCCCTCGGAATCAAATGCGGTAAATTTCATTCCATTGGGATGAAACGGCAGGAATATGTTGGGTTGCCAGACAATCTCAGTAGGAGCGACAGGGTTCAGTGTGTCAAGGATAGCGACATCGGTAAGGTGTCCCTTGCCTGTTGCGGCAAGAGCACCATAAAGAGTAACCTCAAAGCGTGCTGCCCCCGGATTTCTCTCTGCAAACATCTCTGATGCGTGCCTCGGACCCATAGTATGGCTGCTTGAAGGTCCGGTGCCGATACGGAATAATTCTCTAATGGATTTCATCGGTTATAAAAATAAGGTTTATGAATCAGCCCGGCGGTGATTGGTATTCCGCCGGGCCGATAAATATTTGTTATTTAAGTACTCCGGACTTAGTCGCGGAAGAACTTGAGGATATTGTTCTGCACTTTCTTGTTGCCGAGGAGGATGAGAGGCAAGCGGTTAGGATCTGCAACAACAGCTGCACCACGTGTGCGGTTGAATGTCATGGCGTTTTCCTCGAAGCTGTAAGGTCTTCCTTCGTTGTCAACATTGATGATATTGAACACAATCACACCGGTATTACCTTTCACAGGACCTGTAAGCTTACCGGGTTCGGTCACAGCTACTACAGCCGCAAACTCACCGCCGCCGATACCGGGGTTGAACTGTGAAACCTGACCGAAGTTAACGGCTGCGGTATCAACCTTGCTGTCCATTGCCTGAGCATACTCGGCAACATTCTTGCCTTTGCCGTTGTACTTCTCGATGATAGCGGCTGCTTTCTTGTTGTTGCGCACTGTAGTTGTGAGGTACTGCTTGACATCATCGTTGGTCGCAGGAACGTAATCGGTATAAATATCGTTGAGAGCAACTGCGATGAAACGACCGTCGGTCTCCTCGCCGAAAATCGGTGAAACCTGACCTTTCTTCGCTTCCATTACCCAATGGACAGCGTCGCGTGAAGCGTTAATGCCGTTGAGCTGCGGAGTAGACTCGGAAACAATTGCCGGGAATGCCTGGTAACCGGCGTCAGAAGCGTTTGCAGCAAACTCCTCGGCTGTCTTATTATTATTTATAAACGTCTGGAGGTCTGCCTCAAGTCTATTGATTGTAGCGCGTGAAGGTTCTGCTGAGAAACGGATTTCTGCGATATCGTACACAGCTACAGGAGCCTTACGGTTGTTGACCTTGAGAACAAGGAGGTTTTCCTGAGAAATAGTGTCAGGAGTGAAGAAAGTGCCTACAGAAGCCTTTGAGATAGCATCACGGATAGAAGCGACCTGAGGGTCAAGGAGTGAAAGGTTCATATCTTTCTGCACTGACTGCACGCCTGCGATACCTGAAAGGCTGTCAACGGAAATCTTGCCGGCATTGAGTTCGCGGATAATTGAATCGGCGGTTGCACGGGGAGCCGCTACAGCGAAAAGAGTAACATTCACTGAGTCTGTTTCAACTGTCTTGTTGATGAGCTTGGCAAGAGTGAAGTCATTGCCGATGCGGCTCACAAGAGCGGCTTTGCCTACTGCAGCTGAATCAGCGAAATGCTTCATGCGGCTGTCAAGGATAGACGCTGCAGTAACCTTGTTGCGGTTTACAACAAATTCGGGTTTCTCAACAAGTCCTTCGGTTGCAGGCTGTTCGTTGAGAGCGGTGAGCGCCTCCTCTACAGCAACTTCAGCTGCTGCGAGGTCCTCTGCGGAAGGCACGATTTCTACAGCGATGTAATTCACTGAACGCTGCGGCATATCCAGACGATAGGTGGATTTGTTCTTGTTCCACTCCTCTTTAACCTCCGCATCGCTTACAGGATATTCGTCATCTGAAAGCGAAGCATAGTCTTTAATAACGTATGCGATTTGAGCGGTAGCGGCATTCTCGTCGTAGAGTGCCTTTGCGTCAAGCTCATTTGCAGTGAGTGTGCCCTGGATGAGAGTATTGAACTTCTGCTGGAGGAGCGATGCTTCCATCTGCTGCTCAAGTGACTGCCAGTACTGACGGAGCTGGGCTGCGGTCTGCTCGTCAATTCCATAATTCACAGGATTGTAAGCCATATCATGAAGAGAGCGTGCGCTTTCAATACCCTGCTGGCGCAGCATTGCGTCAAGGTAGAAAGAACCGCTGCCGAGCATAGCATCGGTAAGTTCTGCCGATGTAACTTTGAGACCGAGATCCTGAAGCTCCTTCTGCATCAGCTTGTCGCTGATCATTGAGTAGAGCACACGCTGCTGAAGAACAGCCTGGTCATATTTTTCTCCTCTCTGCTGGAGCTGCTGGTTTTCCTGCTCAACACGGCGCTGGAAATCCTGCACGTCGATTTTCTGACCTCCGACCTTGGCTATAGTGGTGCCGGTACCGAAAAGAGTCCTGCCGGAAGTAAAGAAGTCACCGATAATAAACGCGATAAGCGCAAGACCGATGATAACAAGCAAAAGCACTGATTTGCTTCTGATTTTCTCTAATGTTGCCATTGATTATTTAATGATTTTTTAATTGGCTTGAATAATAGCGCACAAAGATAGCACTTTTTATTTTTGCAGCCAAATCTCCACAGCTAAACCACTTAAAATCGTGGGGAGATGGAGGGAGCAGTGGCTACGGTTTGTAAAAACGGATTGCCTTGAGGTTAATGCCGCATATCCCTTCCAAACGGCATCCGGCAGGAACCCACAGCACTTCAAAATCGTTCTCATCAGCATCAGACAAGCAAACGGATGTCACTTCAAGCCGCTTGCCCATAGCATTTATAGCCGGAGGGATAACTATCGATTTTTCAGGAGCGTATATCTTTTCAACAGATACACTGCCTGTCTCAGGCACATAAAGAAATTCAGCGTATGCCGATTTTATCCAATACCTATCGGTAGTAATTTCAATACGCCATCCTTCTTCCTTGAATTCCGCAAGCTCTTCAGGTGTCATAAGAGATTCGCGGTACTCAGCACTGTCTTTTATTACAACAAGTTCCTCGTCACCAACCACCGTAAATGCGTCAGCAATCTCACCGTCAGGTATGGGCAAAAGTTCTTCGCCGCAAAGCAATATATTTTCAAGCGCAGGGAATATGACTGAGAAATCACCAAAAAAATCTATCCCATCTTCATCTGCCTGGCAAGGCGCATATATGGTTTTCACGGTAGCACTCACCGGATTGTCATCAGTTAAATCTATCCGGGTCACAAGTCCGCTCCACTCTTCAGTAATTATCGCTTTGGGAATAACAATGAAATCATCATCAGTGCTGTCAATGCGTGATATCGTGTACCAACCAGAGGATTCCTCACAATGGAATATGCCACATATCACTTCGTCACCTACTAATTTCCCCGGCTTACCGACGCTCAGATATTTTGCCGGATTTTCATATACTACATCCTTGGGAGCAGGAGTGCAGGCAAGCCAGTCCGCGACTTCATATTCAGAATCAACGACATACTCCCTCAAAACAATCTTGTCACCCTGATACAGAACCGGAATAGCCTCTATATGGAGCGTGCCGTCGATATGTTTCCAATAAAGCACATCATCCTCAACTATAAGCCGGTCATGTTCGGGTGATATTATGATTTTTTCCAAAACGCGGAAATTGTTCGAGTTTTCAAAATGCAATAGACCGTCAGGCAATATTATCTTCCTTACAGTATGGTTCGGTCGCGCCAATGAAACCTCAAACACGTTGTACTTCTCATTTCCGCAACAAACATATTCAGGAACTTCAAGTTGTTCGCCGACGCAGGAATCCACCCCAGAAAGAACCGCCAACGACCCATGCATCATGATAAACTCCAGCCCTTCACCGCGGAGCAAGGTTATAGTACCATTTTCATCAATATAGCCTTCCGGCAATTCATAATCTCCCGGAAAATAACTTCCATCCACAAGCACAGTCTCCTCAACTTCTACACGACGGCAATAATGTGCCGGCGCAGCCGCACTGCCATTATTCATGCTGTCACGCTCTTTTTCCGCTGCACACATTATGCGGCGCACGAATAATGTTTTTGCCGCAGTGTAACCGTCGCGGTCATTCTTATACTCCGGAAGCAGGCTTGATTTCAGCATTTCGTACTCCTCCCTCGCGCGTGGATGATTCCTAAGGTAATCCCTGAAAAGAATCTCATCGTTATCTCCGGCACGCCTGACGTGGATATGAAACACTTTGTCAGCATAGCCATCCGGCGTATATCCTTTGTTAAAGTTGATTCTCTCCTTATCTTCAGCCATGCAGATGTATCCGTTTGACTCAAGTCTATCCCTAATCTCGCTGTATGATGCATCTGCGGGCACCTCCACGAGGATATCCACAATCGGTTTTGACAAAATTCCGGGTATAGCGGTACTGCCGATATGGTTCAGGGCCGGACAAAAATCAGATAAAATGACCGAAAGGTCTTTTATCTCCCTGTCTGCCCAGTTTACCCAATCCGGATTGTAAACGGCAAGCTCAATGGGAAAAAGTTCCCAAAGCTCCTCCAACGTCATATCTTGCAATGGCTTACCCATATCTACATCTATTAGTCCTCGATTGTAACGTAACTCACGAGCTCCGGGATAGTATGACTTCTCTTATATACCGGACGGAGTTTCAGCACGCGGTTAGGAAAATCGATAAGCGCGTCCTGAAGGAAAAGGTTGAACGGATTGAAGGCATACGGCTCCTCTTTGCTGTCATAGTAATATACCTTTCCAAGACCGGTGCGTTCCCCGATGCTGACAATTGCGTTATCGCTCACTTTCGCAGGAAATTCGCCAATCGCCGACACTATTGTGTCATCGGCGAGCCGACCACGTGAATTGATTGCCTCTCCGGCAGGCATCTTTATGCGAGCCGCGCGTATGCCGGTATCAAGAAAAAACGACTCCGCATGGCCGTCGACCTTAAAATCCACAAAATACCTCTTGCCGAGCATCGGAATACTTAAAGGCGCTTTTGACGCAATAATGTCAGTGCAGGTAACATATCCGTCAGGCTCATCAAGGTAAAGAGCTATTGCCCTGTCATTAAACAGGTATTCCACGCGGAATTTCTGGAGGAAATCAATACCAAGAACGCTCTTGCCCGTGAGGGAGGGAGCAAATTCGACATTATGGATTATATTAGCATCTTTCCACTTCCCCACTCCATACCGGTTGCCGAGAGAATCGGTGCGAATCTCATATTTGAGCAGGGGCAAACTTACCGTGTACCTTTTGGTCTTTATATTTATACTGCCGTTGCCATCCCTGCCGATTACCGGGTAAAATGACTCCTCGGCATAGAAGCCCAAAGAGTCAAGCCGTGCGAGGTCCTCTTCGGTTATCGTGCTTAAATCACTGCCGGTGTCGAGCTTAAACCGGATTCCGGGAACGAGTTCCACTTCCGGAGGTGTGGAGAGTATGGGAAGGTAACATAATGCACCTTCACTTTTTTCAACACGGATATTGCTCTGTGAAGACAACATAGAGACAGCTGCGTATGCCACGCAGAGAAGAACGAAAACGATTGCCAGGATTATCAGAAATCTCCGTTTCATATATTTAAGAACCCACAATTTTTTGCGGCTCAAAATTAATGCTAAAACAGAATTATTATAATATCTCCGGCATTAAATTTAACACAATTGTGACAGACGTTTCGTATGTGTGACAAAAAAGCTACAAAAATATGTCGCGCCCCGTTTGCTTGCGAAGCGCGACACTCTTTAGGGTGAACAGTGGGATTCGAACCCACGACCTTCGGAACCACAATCCGACGTTCTAACCAACTGAACTATGCTCACCATGTTGGTCATTTGTGCTGCAAAGGTACTACTATTTTTAAAAATAGCAATAGTTTAAAGGCAAAAAATAACCTATATTTTCTTATTTTCCTGCATACAAGGCTCTTATCTGGGCAATCGTGGGATTATGGCAAGTCATTCCACCGTCAGCCACTATGGTCTGCCCCGTTATGTACCTGCTTCCCTCCCCTGCAAGGAATGCAACCGTCGCAGCTATGTCCTCCGGCTGACCGAGAGTGTCAAGCGCATTCTGCTCAAGGAAAATCTTGCGGACAGCCTCGCTGAGGTTTTCGGTGACGGCACCGGTCATCACAATACCCGGAGCAACGGCGTTACACCTTATACCCTCTTTGCCGTATTGGGTTGCGACATATTTGGTAAGGTTTATAATTCCCGCCTTAGCTATGCCGTAAAGGGTATCCCGGAAATCACCGGTAATTCCGCCGATAGAAGCGATATTGACAATAGCGCCGCTTTTTCTTGCAATCATTGAAGGGAGAGCCGCCTTAATCACGGCGAGTGTGCTGAGCACATTCAAGTCCATCACGTCGCGGAAGAAATCAAGGTCAAGGTTTTCAACCGCAGTGTCACGGCTGAGATTGGTTCCCCCGGCGTTGTTCACCACTATATCAATCCTCCCCATTGCCCTTATGGTATCCACCACGGCATTGGTGCATGAAGGTATATCGGAAGCGTCAAGTATAGCACCTCTCACATCAAACCCCTCCTTCAGAAGCTTATCCACTGTTGCATCCACATGCTCTTTATTGCGTGAAGCGACAGTTACTTTAGCGCCACGGGATGCAAGCTCCCTTACACACGCGAGACCAATTCCGGCGGTAGCGCCGGTAACAAAAGCGACTTTATCTTTCAATGAATCATCCATAATCGTAACCGTTATATGTTTGAAAATATAACACTCCGACAGTACGGAAGTTCAAGGTCAGCGGCTCACGACCATGTACTGCAACGCATCCGCTCCGGGAGCAACCCTGTAGCGGGTGAGCGCATACCCTTTGTCTGCCGCGGGACCTGACAGAGGCGCACCGGTGCGAAACACATCATAAGTGCTGCCGCATACGCTGCACCGCGCCACATTATTCTCCTTGTCAACACTTACCCTTACAGACGGTTTGACCTCAACCGGGCAGCTGAGGTCGTAAGCGAGCGGATTGTTATCAAATGAGCAGACGAGCAATATCCCCCCGAACCCTGTAGCGGACATTTCCGTGTACGGGAATCCTTGGGGAACCCTGTCAGCTTTTATAAAACTGCGTGAATCAAGTGCCGCGGCAACCCCGTAACGCTGCCAATCACCGACAGTAGGGAAATCAATCCTCACCGGCATGGACGGGATGCGTTCATCATCAACCGAATCACATGCCGACAGGAAGAGCACCCCCAACAGCGCGGCAATGATATGCCTCATGCAAAGAAAGTGGTGATAAGCTCGCCGAACTTGTCTGCCGCCTCCTGCATCTTGCCGCCAATCATAGGCTTAAGCATAGCAGGAATCTCCACATCGATAACACTGGTAGCCTTGGTAGCGTTCTCTCCTTCAGGTTCAAGGTTGACTATAAGGTTAAGCGGCACAGGGGACTGCTCGGCAGACAAAGTGACTTTTGAAGGGCTCACACGTTCCTTCACCGCAAAGCGGATTTCACCGACAGGCGCCGCTGTGATGACGATAGCGTCCTCTTCAAACCGTACATCGCCGATCTTTGCCCTCATCTCTTCGGGGAGTGAATCAAGTTTCTGCTGGTAAGCTCCTATGTTGCTCATTTTTTCGTAAACCTCCTCTACAGGCTTAGCGATTGACGCAGGCTTGCTACTGTATTTTGCCATTCTTGAGATTCTATAAGAAATTACTTGCGGGCCGTCCAGTTAGCGGGGTCTTTACGCCACTCCTTGAGTGTGTCAAGATCTTCAGCACGGATATACTCTGTTTCAAGTGCCGCCTCAAGCATTGCATTGTAGTTGCTGAGAGTCAGCAGATCAACGTTAGCATCCTTGAAACGCTTGATAGCGAGGGGGAAACCGTAAGTGAAGATTGCCGCCATTCCTACAACCTCACAACCTGCTGCGCGTATAGCCTCAACAGCCTTCAGGCTGCTTCCGCCGGTAGAGATAAGATCCTCGATAACAACAACTTTCTGTCCGGGCTTAAGATTGCCTTCGATGAGGTTTTCCAAACCGTGGTCTTTCGGGGTAGAACGGACATACACATACGGAAGACCAAGGGTATCGGCAACGAGAGCGCCCATCGCGATAGCTCCGGTAGCAACTCCGGCGATAGCGTCAGGAGCCGGGAAATTCTCAAGGATAAGGCGGCACATCTCAACTTTGATGAAGCTGCGGACCTCGGGATATGACAAAGTTTTGCGGTTGTCGGTATATATAGGTGAATTCCAACCGGACGCCCAAGTGAACGGGAGCTCGGGCTGAAGCTTGATTGCACTGATTTTCAGTAGTTTCTCGGCTAAAATTCTTTCTAAGGGTTTCATGGGGTAGAATATTATTACTGGTTATAAAAACATTTACGCTAAGATATGTGCAAAGTTATTACTTGACGCTTCAACTCGCAAATTTTTTCACCATTATTTATAAAAAGAGGTAAAGATGTGACATTATATAAGCAACAAGACCCACGAAATAATCGCGGGTCATGCAAATATCAAGGGACAGCGTAAGCACTGATCACTCTTCGAGCTTGAAGCTTACAATAGCTGCATTCAACTCGCCGTCATTAGGCTCCCCGTTGGGACCCACTGCTTGCTCCTCACTTATAATAGCATACCAGCGACCGTCCTGAGTGAATCTCGGAACCGCATGCATTTTCGCACCGGAATATTCAACTTCAATTCCGGCAGACGCTGCCTCATCCCATGAAAATGGCAGGTGTGTCATAAGAGCACCATCGCTGAGACGGAAAACATCATAGGAATAAGACTTATTATAAAGAGACAGTAAAAACATACAATCATTACCTATAAGCATTATAAGCGGTGAAATATAGGAATTTTGCTTATCACTACTCCCTTTATAATCACCGCTTCTGGCAAGATTTGTTATTTCTACTTCAATTTCAGGAGTTATGGTCTTGCCTTTGCGGTCGATAATCGTAAACTTTTCCAGTTTCCCCGGAGTAATCGAATATACAGTGTCACCCATAGTTATGACAGATTGATTCCCCGCACGCTCAAACATTCCTGAATAATAGCCGAGCTGATATCCGTCTACCTTAATGGAATCCACCTCGTTAAAATTCCTGTCAAGCTGATGGATCACAAAACCTCCGTCAACCTCCTCATACATATTTATGCCGTTCTCCAGCGAGCCTATTGAAAAACGCTTGGTAGACTTGGTATCATATTTTCTGGAATCAACATATTCGTCTGCCAAAGTATATCTATGTGCAATATTATCCACTGTGTTGATAACGACTTGATGCGCCGGGCGGTCAAGGTAGACAGTCTCTATCCATCTGTACTCACCGGGACCACTTCCCATATGATTGATTTGTCCTACCATCTTGCCGTCTGCAAGTGTGAAAAGAATCAGCCTGTCCTCGCTGTCATTCCTGTCATGAATTATTACAGTATCACCGGCGAGTCCAACAATATTTCCACGCTCACTGAACATAGCAGCAGCGGCGGTGTCAAGCGGAGTATAAACCACATCGGTGACTTTAAGGTGATTGACAGATTCTCCCTCTACCGCAGAGGCGAGGTCTATAGTCACCACATTGCCACCGTCCGTGCCTTTGCCGCAGCCGGTGGAGAGAATTGCCAACGCACCGATTGCGGGCAAAATAACTTTACTTTTGAGTGTCATTTATGTAATAATTTGATATTTATTCCTCTTCGAGCTTGAAACTTACAATAGCTGCATTCAGGTCGCCGTCATTAGGCTCCCCGTTGGGACCCACTGCTTGCTCCTCTCCGATAATAGCATACCATCGTCCATCCTGAGTGAATCTCGGGAGAACACGCATCTTCGCGCCGGAATATTCGAATTCAAATCCAACTTTATTTTCCTCTTCCCATGAATACGGGATATGCGTCAAAAGCGCACCGTCACTGCGCCGGAAAATATCATAAGAGTTTGCATTATTATAGAAGGATGGAATTATGATATAGTCATTGTCTATCATAATATAATCCAGCGTTATATTCTGAGCCTGCATATTCCTGGCACTTTCACGGTCACTTCTCATCATTTTATTGAATTCCTCTTCAATTTCAGGAGTTATTGTCTTGCCTTTGCGGTCGATAATCGCAAACTTTTCAAGTTTTCCCGGAGTAATTGAATAAAGAGTATCAACCATAGATAAGATTGCATATTCCCCCACAGTCTGGAATATACCGGATCTATAGCCCAGCTTATAACCGTCGACCTTGATAGAATCGATTTTTGTAAAATCCCTGTCATACTGATGTATAAAGAATCCACCGTCAAATTCTCCATACATGTTTATGCAGTCATCAAGCGACCCTATTGAAAGGCGAATGGATTTATACGGTGGTGTATAGTGCTTAGAATCAATATATTTATCATCCATAGTATATCGGTGGGCAACACCATAAGGTGTATTAATCACGACTTCATGCGCAGGACGATCAATATACACAGCCTCAATCCACTGGTACTCTCCGGGACCATTTCCTTTATGGTTGATTTGCCCTACCATCTTACCGTCTGCAAGAGTGAAAAGTATCAGCCTGTCCTCGCTGTCATTCATGTCATGGATTATTACAGTATCACCGGCGAGTCCAACAATATTTCCAAGCTCACTGAACATAGCAGCAGCGGCGGTGTCAAGCGGAGTGTAAACCACATCGGTGGCTTTAAGGTGATTGACAGGTTCTCCCTCTACCGCAGAGGCGAGGTCTATAGTCACCACATCGTTACCATCCGCGCCTTTGCCGCAGCCGGTGGAGAGAATTGCCAACGCACTGATTGCGGGCAAAACAACTTTACTTTTGAGTGTCATCGGTTATATATTCGTTAAATAATGAGAAGAACCTTTACTAATTCCACCAAAACATGGATTTAATAGGTGCAAATATACAAATAAATGGTAATAATTTATAATTTAGCGGTTGAATCAGTAAACTTTACAGCATCGGAAGCGTCATATTAACAAACGCGTAAAATTTAGTGTCATGAAGAAAACATTGCTGACAATCGCATTATGCGCAGGACTGCTTGCTTCAGGCAATCCCGAAGCATTAGCCCAGCGTCCCGGACGAGGGGATAGAGAAAAGCAGCGCACCGAGCGCGCAGATAATTCGCATGGAAGGAATAACCGCCATAATGGAGCGGGACACTCCTCATCCGGCATAAAACCGAGCCACAATCCCAACCATAATAATAAAAAGGAGAAACCAAACCGTCCGTCCGGCAATAAGGACAATAACAGTTATACCCGTCCCGGACGGCAACCGCAAGCACAACCGGACCATCGCCCCGCCGCACCAGCAAGACCCAACAGACCGGTTGCCCCCGGCAGACCTGTAGGACCGGTAAGACCGGCACCTGTAAGACCGGTGAGACCCGTTGCCCCAGTAAGACCGATGCGGCCGGTGTACCGTCCCGGCAGACCGGTTTACCAGCCTTGGGTACGCCCGATACGCCCTGCGGCATGGCGGCCAGTCAGAGTGATTCCGGCAATCCGCCCGCTTTTCGGGTTGAATTTCGGCATGGGGCTGAATGTATCAATCAACTTGCTGAACAACAACGGATATAACATCCACAGCTATGGTGACAATATTGTTTACCTCAATAATGTGAACGAGCTGAATTACATATGGCCGGAAGGAATGGTGTTTTATGAAAACGGAGGTCTTGCACGCACGCAACTCTATTATTCAACACCTAATTATGACACCGTGCGCTATAACGAGGTTTACTCTACCCTTTACGCACAGTTTGGAGCACCGGTGCGCACCACATTGCCCGGCGGAGGCGTGCAGGCGACATGGTTCAGCAACGACGGAGGATATGTGCAGCTCGAATTTTCAAGCCGTCCGACCTACGGAGGCGCAAACCAATTCTTCACTACCCTTACATTCGGCAACTGACAACAGACAGTAAAAGTGCCCGCACCGGTATTCACCAGTGCGGGCACTTTTTATTTTACTATATTTCAGAAACTTACTCCAAGCCTGACGCAAGCGAAATTCAATCCGTCGATATTGAAACCGGACTCGCTCTTGGAGCGCACGTCCACATACTGGTAGCTCAGGACCAGATAAGAGGAGAATGTCCTGCCTTTCGCCAGATTGAAACCAATTCCGGGAGAGACAAATGCCCCGGTATGGTTGCTGTTGTCATCAAGATTCATGAAAGCGCAGCCGGCGCGCAAGTCCAGGAAGCATAGGGAAGGAGTGGTGCGGAAATTAGAGCGGATAATGCCATATACCGGAAACATACGGGAACTGTTGCTGACCATGACATTCATTCCGGTGCCTATCCCCACAAGGTCAATAACTCCACGGCGGTAACCGAAAGCGGCATTTACATTAAGGGTAGACATATCGTTGCCGGAAAGGTCAATTGCCCCGCCAATATCCGCCCCCCACGCAAAACCGGCAGGAAGTTTACTTTTTTCATTTCCCGCCGCTCTGAGCTGTACCGCTCCGACAGATGCACATATT
>CAMWQE010000042.1 GCA_947176335.1 uncultured Porphyromonadaceae bacterium
CCCCGGAAGGATAGTGGCTCCCGCACCAATCCATGCGCGGCGGCATATTCTCACCGGTTTGCAGGTGATGATCCACCGGTTGTCAAGGTCGTGGTTATTTGAAATCAGTTGCGCGTTTGCGGCAATCATCGCTTCATCTTCAATCGTTATCCCTCCTGCCGACATCATCAGGCAGCGGGAATTTATCACCACGTTTTTGCCTATATTCACATTGTTGAACCGCACTCCATTCAGGGGAGTGACAATCCTTGCGCTTTTATCCATTTCCGGAATTAGTTGGTGAACCAACTCGTCATATTCAGGAGTATAGGGCATGGTGTGGTTGAGACGGAACAGGAGCTGCGCCTGCTCCAGAGCCATCTGTGCCTCCTCTTCTGTCGGATGCGCGCAGTCAATACGAATCTCTTCCATAGCGGTTTATTTTAGTTTGTCAAGCCAAGATGTTACACTTTTCTTTGCTGCATCCCTATGATGCGGGTGTTACCTTTTTCAATATTGCCGACCGCATAGTTCTCATCCGCGCGGGAGAAGAATACTATTAATGTTTTATTCGGGTCTATCATTTTTATCTCTTTTGAATTGTTTTCTGAATGGTCTCGGATTCCGGTCGCTGTCCGGTTGTTCTGAGCTAAAGGTTGTGAGAACAGCCCGATGAGCATCGCAAGCAAAACTGCTGTTATCTTCCTCATATTTTATTAGGTATGTGGCTGTTATTTGCCTAATGATACCAGAAATTCAACTGTTGAGGGAGCATAGTGGCTGAAAAACTGGCTCTGCTCCATGTCAAGTGCTTCGATTTCTTTCATGTCCTCAGAACTCAAGGAGAAATCAAAAACATCCATGTTCTGCTCCATCCTGTCCCTGTGGGTTGACTTGGGAATTACAATGATGCCCCTCTGGATGAGAAAACGGAGTGCAATCTGGGCAACACTCTTGCCATATTTATTACCGATAGCCTCAAGTACCGGATTTGTGAAAAAGTTGTTGCGCCCTTCGGCGAATGGTCCCCATGACATTATGCGGCAACCATACTTCTCATTGATTTTCTGTGCTTCTTTCTGCTGGTTGAAAACATGAGTCTCGATCTGGTTTACCATAGGTGGGATTTCTACGAATGATGCGATGTCAATGAGTCGGTCCGGATAGAAGTTGCTTACTCCTATCGCTCTTGCTTTTCCCTCCTTATAAGCGTCTTCCATAGCCCGATAGGTGCCGTAATAGTCATTGAAAGGCTGATGTATCAGCAACAGATCAACATAGTCAGTGCCGAGTTTGCGCAGTGATTCTTCGATAGATGCCTTAGCTTTTTCGTAGCCTGCATTTGAAATCCATATCTTTGTCACGATAAAGAGCTCTTTGCGTGGTACTCCGCTTTTTGCAATTGCCGCGCCAACACCCTCCTCATTGTTGTAAGCCTGTGCTGTATCAATCAACCTGTATCCTGCGCTTATTGCTTCTGATACGCATTTTTCGCATTCAGCTGGGTCAACCTGATACACTCCGTAGCCAAGTATCGGCATTTCAACTCCGTTTCTAAGTCTGATTGTTTCCATATAATTCGTTTTTAGTTTTGTTTCTGCAAATATAACACCTGCGGACAATAGGATTACTTGCACAATATCCTTGAATAGTTGCACAAATCTACGAAAAAAGTATAATGTGAATATTTTTACCCGGGGAGCAGCCGTGGCAAAACCAAACGTCTTATATCGACGTTATATTTTCAAAAGACAAAAAATATAATGACCTATGAAAAGTTTAGTAGAAAAAATCAAGGAATCAGTCCCCACATTAGTAGTATTTCAGCATGCAGGCAACCAGGATGCCGTTGAAGTGAAGTATCTCCTGCAGGAGCTCCGCGCCAAGTATGGCGACAGAGTGAGCATTGTTCGTGTAGATGCCTCATATAATGGTGAATATAAGGTACATTACAAACTGGAGGAATATCCTACCTTTATCCTTTTCAAGGATGGCCAGGAGCTGATGAGAGAAAGTGGAAGAAAGACGCTTGGCGAACTTGAAGATATGCTCGGCAGAGCTTTCAACTGATTAAAAAAGAACATATAGGAAAGACCTCGGAGTTTTTGCCCCGAGGTCTTTCTTATGTTTGCTGTCCTTTATTATCATGGAAGAGTGATTACAATGTTTCCTCCATCAACCTCTTTGCCATTGAGGGTTGCGCTTCGGGTAATTTCAGGAGTGCCTTTCACCCACTTGCAACGATTTTCAATCTTTATCTCCCAGGTTTGAGTATAACCTTCGACTTTGATTTTCATTGAAACTTTCTGATCCGTGGCACCATCCAGCTCACCGAACATCATGCGGTTATTGTTAGGGTCTGCTACAAATTTATCATCTACTTTCTTATATCCTTCAATAAATGTGAAGCCATAAAAATGTGGCATGTAAGCCCGTGACTCAGAACTACGGTTATATGGATCTTCCCATTGTGCGTCAAATGTCTTTCCATTAACTTCCGCTACAATGTCTTTCCCGAACAAACTACCGGTTGCCTGAGGGTTCAGGAGATTATTTCCATTCGCGTCATTGATTGTCATATAAACAACGATAGGACTGATATCCCATATTATATCGTCATTATTCTCGTCATCCGAGCAGGAAGTCAATGCCGGAAGCAAAAAGGCTATTGCCATAATCATGCAAGCGTAATGCCTGAGGGAGAAAATATGTCTCATAATTAATGGTTTAAGTGATATCTGGTGAAAGTGCTGCAAAGGAATAGCTTAAACCGAAGATTTCCAAACTATCTTCATATATTTAGTATACTTTAACTCCCGGTGTTTTTACTTCCACCTATATTTTATGGAAAAATTCGACTGCAGTTGAAAAATGGAGACTTGATATGATAAGCTACATTTCTGAAAGGAAATCGTCTAAATCCCAAGCAGATAAATGTCTAACTCCGTCACGCATCGGTAAAATGTCTTCATCCATAGTAATGATAATTTTTTCTCCTTCTCCCTTGATGCCATTGAAGGCTCCGTATTCTCTGGCGGCTGTAGTCTGATCCTCTACGCTGTAGGCAACCTGAATATATAGGGTATGTCTCCCGGATTTAGCAACAAAATCAATTTCGGCGCTATGCAGTACACCCGTATTGACTTCATAGCCTTTCCTTAATAATGACATAAACACTATTCCCTCAAGGGTATATCCTCTACCGTACCCTACTGTTGGAAACAGATAGTTATGATAAGCCTGATCATTGGGATATATCTTGAAGTTTCCTCCAAGCAACTCCTTGCCGGAGATATTGTACCGTATCGACTTATGCAAGATAAATGCTTCCTGAAGATATTTTATATATGCCGCTACCGTATCATAGCTTGCCTTGCTTCCCCTTCCCTTGAGATATTTTAGTATTCCTGTGACTGATACCATATTAGAGGCATTATTTACAAGAAATGAGAACAGATTTTCCAATAGAGCTACGTCCTTAATTGCATAGCGTCTAACGATGTCCTTTAACATTATCGAATCTCTTAACCCCTCAACATAACGTTGCTTTACATTTATGTCCGTTAAGTTAATAAGTTCCGGCAGTCCCCCGTCTTTAAGATAGCTTAGGAATGATTCCCTGTTTTTCCCAAAATTCCATATTCCTCTGTATTCTGTATATGAAAATGGATATACAGTCATTCCAATATATCTTCCCGACAGCAATGTGGACAGTTCTCCGGACAAGAGACGGGAGTTTGAACCGGATAAGAAAACCTCCGCCTCAAAAGTATAATCCTGTGACAGAGAATTTATAGTTCTTTCCCACCCTGAAATATCTTGTACCTCATCAATGAAGATATAGATTTTCCCTTCCATAGCGATTTCTGTTCTGTATGCCTCAATCAAAGCATCAAGATTCTCGAATGTTTGAATGAAGTTGAATGCAGAAAGTTCCCTATTGATAAACAATATATTGCGTTTGTTGACTCCGGATTCAATCAATTGCATGGCAAGTTGGCGCATGATATAACTTTTTCCTGCTCTTCTTTGCCCTGTAAGAATTTTCACTAAACGGTTACCAGTAAAACTTGAAAGTTTCGCAGTATATTCATGGCGTGGGTACCCTGTTGGGAGGACATTACCATTCCAAAGATTATAAGGGGCTATTCTATCCAGTATATCCTTCATGTGCAAATTTTTCCTACAAAGATAATGAGAAAAATTCGACTGCAGTCGAAAAATGAGTATAAATGTGGTAAATTTTCGAGTATAATCGAAAATTTCAATGGATTTGATCTATTTTTCGAGTACATTCGAAAAATAGATCAGTTTATATCGGGGGGAAGGGAAATGATATTGATTTCAGACTGCAGAAGGTCAAGGAAGCGTGCCGCATGGGCTCCATCCATTTGGGTGTGATGGAATTGAAATGAAACAGTGAGTTTAGAGCGAAACAATCCGGAGCGGTAGCGTCCCCAAATCAAAAACGGATTATTGAAGATACCGCTGTACATCCCTATTGCACCGTCTACTTCATATCTTGCAAGTGCCGAAGTACCTATAACCATTCTGTCTGTTATGTCATGGTTGGAACATGATGCTGCGGTTTTCCCGGTTATGGCGAGGTAAACATCGTTGAACCGGTATATGTCGTGTGAAAATGGTATGTCGCAGGAGTTTATGTCTCCTTTGCAGTTTTCGACAATAGTGCTGACTGCGATTGAGTCATATTGTATCAGCCTGCCATTTACCGGCAACATATAGAATTCTTTGATTTTGGTCGCGGCTTTCCCTATGCACCAGCACATGAGCATATTGAATTTCATTTTACGGCGTTTCGCTATTCGCCGTAGGTGTGTCACATCAAGTGTCCGGATTAGTGTTACCATTGGCATTGGGGCGTTCATCCACATTTCAAATGCGTAGGCGCGTGTAGTCTCTGTCGGGTCAATCTCGTGCATCATTTTTTGATGCAAAAATATAGAGCGGATTTTATAGCGAATAGCATAAAAGAGACATTTTACACAGGGCATGAATACAAGTCGGAGTATATCGGCTGAGTTTTCAATAGACTTGATGGTGTCATGCCTGCGTATCTTTTGAAGTCACGGTTAAAATGAGATTGGTCAGCATAGCCGGAGGTATATGCGATATCCGCAAAATTACGGTTGCCTTGTTGCATGAGCCATAGGGATTTCTGGAACCGTGCGATAACGGCATATTCCTTTGGATTCATTCCTATGTTTGCGTGGAATATGCGCTCGAACTGTTTCCTGCCTATGCAGCTTAGCGATGATAGCCGGTCGACAGAGACAGACGGGTCACTTAAAATGGTTTGTATTGCTCCCCGCAGCATATCTTTTCGGGAATAGTTATTTGATATCCGGGACAGCAGGAAATGTTCTAACCGGGAAATGCGTGCCCGGGTATCCTCACAATCAAATATCTGTGCGGCGACAGTGTTGATGTCAGCGCTTTCAAGGTCGAAGCCGGATATTTCGCAGTTATAGAATGCCGAGAGGGGAGTTGCTATGAAATGTGACAGAGTATGAGGATAAAAGACAGCGACAAACATTTCCGTATTGCCGTCTGAAACAACATGAGAAGGAAAATTCACTTGTCCGCTTATAGTGAATTTAGATTGAAATTCTTTCAGTTCAGGGATATATAGAGGATTTTTGAAGTGAAAGATAATCTGAGGCAAGCCGAGTGGAAAAGTCAGTACATTGGTGTGGCTGCCGCATTTTAGAGTATAATAATACCGTACATAAGGCTTCAATGCCTCGCATGGTTTATAATAGCTGATTTTTATCCCTGTATCCATAGGGCAAAGATAGCCACTTTACTTATAACAGGATATAAAAATTCCCGGTTTCATCTTTAGCATGACGGCACCGGGAATAATTATTGGTTAGAGCAGATTTTCGCGCTCTGTAATTTCAGCATCGGTCATTGCGGGCTAAGACATTCATAGCCTTCATAGCCTATTGCTTTGACTTTCAATTCTGGAGCGATGGGGGGAAGCGGTACATCAAGAATTGCCGAGCAAAGGCTTTCCGCTATATCCCGTGCGAGCTTCAGTCGTTTTTGAGACCAGAGCAGCTGTTTCCATTCAATGCGCATTATAATGTGGTTGGCTTGTTCCGTCAGACTCAGCTTGCGTAGGAAGTTGTTAGGGGAATGGCTATTATGGAATTGTTGATGGTCGAGTGTAAGGTTCAGGTCGGATGCCAGTGTCTTCTCCAGAGTGTTGTAGAAAGCCTCATAGGTCGAGCTATCCTTTACAAACAGGTCCTCTCCTGATGTCCGGGTATCGCCTTTTTTGCCACCGATGCTAAGATGGATATTAGTGGGATACGGTGGATCCAGCGCACCGCTTGCCACTAAGACCGTGAGTGTCCAAGCACCATCCTTTGCCATCAGCCTTTTAAGATCGGCTGCATATTCCTTAATGCCTTCTACATCATCCTCTGAATTGAAAGCATAATAAGACTTATATGGCGCCCTTTCACCAATCTCGCGGCTGATGTAGTTGAACTGCCCGAAATACGCGAGATAGAAACAGAAATGCGACAGACCGGGATCAACCATGTTTGACGGGGCAATGATAGTGATGCGCGAATCCCGGTCGATGCAGCAACCGTATGAAGTGTTCCGGGGATAATGCTCCACGGCGATACGGTCTGCCACATACTCTCCGTCATCGGTCGGGACTGTGACGGCAAGGTTTACAATCCGGAATCCGGGTTCATAGCTGACAGCTTCAGATATGTTGTCTGATTTCATGTTGAGGTGGGCTTTAAGATCGTCTACACTCCTGAACGGAGGCACCACCTGTATGCCGGTAGGACGGTCGAGCTTCCGCTCAAAACCATTGCGCAGCCTATCAGCGTCGTTCTTGACTTCAGCATCATGATTACGGTTTTCGATTGCTTCGGTGAATCCGGCTCCTATAATTCCGGTGGGGACTGCTACAATAGCTATTCCGAGAAGACCGACTATGCATGCTATGACTCTGCCGAAAGCGGTCACAGGGGGAGTGTCGGCAAATTGCCCGGGGTCTCCGATATACTGGGCAAACGCCCACACTACGGATACGGCACCGTTATCATACACATCCGGCTGGGCGTCATGCTCCGCAAAAAACAATATCAGACTTAAAATGACTGTAATGACTATAAGAAACTGCATCGATACGATCAGTTCGTGGCGTTTCTCCTTGATTGCGTCAGTAAGAAGATTGAAGGATTTTGTATAGCGCCCTATGCGGAATGTCCGCACCACCCTTGTTGTACGGAGAGCCTTGAAAGCCATCACCGGCAAAGGGAATATCCATTGGAGATAGAATGGGAATGTAGAGATGACGTCGATGGCTCCATAGAAAGTGAAGCAATATCTCAGTCTCCCTCTCCATCCCTTGAACTTTGGATTGATTATCGGTGCTACCCAGATGCGGAGACATACCTCAACTGTAAAAAAGACAAGAGTTGCTATATCTACCCAAAACAGGATTCTGCGTAATTTAGGGTCGAGATCGAATGTGGACAGGAATATCTCGGTAGTGCTTATCAGAATCATCGCTATGATAAGCCAGTCGACGATATTATGCCATTGGCGTGTGTGGAGGTTGTCGTCCAGCGCACGCGCCAGTTTCATTTTCAATGGCTCTTCCGGCTCCGGTTTGTTTTCGCTCATCTGCGTTTTTTCTTTTTATTGGTTCCCAACACCGCGCCGACTATCAAAGCGCCGACTTTATGCTCAAGTCCGGCGCGTGAAGTGGGTATGCCTGTGGCGCGTGAAAATTTCTTTTTAGCCTCGGGGATGCCAAGAGCCCGTTTCCATGAGAAGGATAGTCCCGGTATTTTCATTTTTCTAAATTAAGCCTAATAAGTAAAGAATTAAACAAATTATTAGAATCAGATAACCGAGGCATCCTCCGCATCCACACCCGCTGTTGCCTTTTCCGCCGCCAAACAGCCACTGGAGAGTAAGTACTGCTATGACTCCTTTCCAGAAATCTTTCATGTAGATCTATTTCGGTGCGCGGGTTTTGTTGAGCTGTGCCTGCGCTATCTGCCGCTGCAGCGATTCGATAGTGCGTTTGTGGCTCTCCTGACGGTCGACCTTATTCTTACGGTAAGTTGCTTTCAAAGTCGGTGATGACGCAGATTTTATCTGGCGTGCATACGACTCGTTGTCGCGCTTCATCGCCTCCCTTTCCCGGGCTACTCTTGCACGGAGGTCAATTATCTGTTTCTGATAATAAGCCTTTGTACTCATTGTAAATAAGTGTTTCAAAAATTATAGAAAGCCGCCACGATATTTTTGAATTACTGCGGCGGCTTTCTATTAAAGGAGTTCCTTATTTCTTTGCTGCTGCTGCGAGGGTGTCATCGTCGCTTGCGAGCTTAGTGTTGTCGGCGTTTGCTACCTGTACACCGATACCGTAGGCATCAGCCACCATTTTCTCGAAGCTCCCCACCTTGCGGTTGGACCCTACAGTTATTTCACCGCCTTTCGCGCCTTCTGCGCGGATTGACGCAAGAGTAGCGTCATCCTTCGCGGGAGCCTTGCATGTTAGGGTGGTGTAGACGCGGAGGGTGAGTCCAAATGTTTCCTTGAATTTGTCCTTGAGGCCTTTCACTTTCATTCGGCCATCGATTTTGAATTCTGCCATGATTTTTGTTTGAATGATTATATTTGTTAAAAAGTGATTATGATAAAAGGTAAGCAAGAGCTCCGGCGGCAACTACCAGAGGCAGCATAAGCATGCCAAGGCATCCTTTCCTCGCTTTAGGGAAGGTATATCCGTCAAGGCATTCGATTGAGAAACCTCCCGCACCTCCTACGCTCTTGTCAGGTTCTGTTTTTTCAATACCGTATTTGGCGGCATGTGCTGTAATCTTGTCCAATGAGGATTTTGACCATACCTGAGCCATTGCGATCACTGTGCCGTCGGAGAGAACGATTGTCTCTTCCGGTTTGGAAAAGTAGAGATTCATCTTTGTGTTGAATGTCTCAGCTTCCTTTATCGGCAGGAAGAGTTCTTTTACTCCGGAATCCGGGCAGATTGAATTCGGGAATGCCTGACGCAGCGATTCGAGCGTAGTCCTGGGCTCCATACGGCAATAGGCATGCACTATGCCCAGAGCGGTACGGTTTTGTGACCTACCGGTAACTTTTACTCTATAATCCATATTCTTATTCGTCTTCTGGTTCAAATGAAACTTCAAGTTCGGGTTCGGTCTTCACGAGGTCGCATAGCATGAGCACTGCTGCGTCCTGGTCGATGTCAAGGGCTTCGGCGAGGGCGAGAAGGTTGTGGACCTCATTGTAAGTGAGCACATTGTCGCAGAGCGCCATCTGGAGGAGCGCCTGAAATACTTCGCCGGTTTCTTCGTCGTTGACCTTGGCGGCGTGTTTCACGGCAAAGTCGGTAGCCTTCTCCTCGTCCATGTTTTTGAGCTCCACGAGAGCGGCTGTTACGTTCATTGTCAGTTCCTTTTCAGGGATTCCGAGAGCGTCAGCAATCTCGCTGAGAGTGGTGCGCTCCACGTCGGAGTATTCTCCATCCGCCCAGATGATGGCGGCGAGAATGGATGCTAATGTTATGGTAGGTGTCTGCATGATTTTTCGTTTGAGTTATTTGAAAAGACGTTTCAGGCGGTTTTTGAGGGAGTTCTGTGCTTTACGGGCTTTCGCCATACGCTCGCAGATAGCTTTTCCTTCTTTGGTGCGCTTGTCTACCTTGCCGGAAGCCGTCTTTTTCAGCGTGGATGTCTGTTTCTTGGGAGTTGATGCTTTTGCCTTGGCGGCGCGTGCTTTGGCAAGACGCTCCTTGAGTTCCTTATATTCCTTGGTGCGTTTGTCCATCTTGCCTGAGGCGGTTGTCTTTACTGCCATAGTTATGATTGGATTTAATATTGATATTTACTTTACATAGGGGTTGTAGAAGTCTTTGCCAAGCTGCCAGAGATAGCGGTCAATATCCTTATACGAATAAGATTCGAGCCCGAAGTTTTGGCGCACAGCCTCTATGGCTTCTACAAAGGTGCCATAGTCTTTAAGGCTCTCACGACTCTTGAAGTTGAATATCTCAGTATACTTACGGCGCAGGAACATCAGTACATCCGCGACATAGCGATCGTAGATAGGGAAAAGCTCCGGTTTATGGTGTGAACAATACTTTGTTGCAAAAGAGTAATTGAAGTTTTTCACTTTATCAGCCTTTGCAATCTCACTTACAAGCGAGAGGTCACCATGTTCGAGACGCCTGTCGAAATCGCGGATAGATGCGATGTTGCGTGCCACGGGCTCTATCTGATAGATATTTGTTGCGTAGAAATCATTGAGCACCGCACATTTAACGATGATATGCCGCAGGCTTGTGTTGCGGCTGAATTCCGTGTCGCCGCGAAACAGCATCTCGAGTGCGGCTTCATGCTCTACATAGACATTAAGCGTGTCCCATTTAGCCAGATAGCCTTGTAGTTCCCTGATAGAAGGCTCGTAGGAGGCGGGGAGACCGGACTTGACAGGTTGGCGCGAGATAATGTCGCTGTAATCGTTGTCACGGTCTCCGAGCTGTCCGGTAACTACAGATTCAGATGAGTCTATGGTGGTTGCAGCAGAACTTGATCTATGGCATGGCATCTTAGTTTCATGCACTTTTGCTCTATGCTGTAGCATCTCGGTCTTTAATGCCTGCAATTCTTCTAAGGGTATTCGATTGATAGCCATAGGTATCAAGAACTCTATTGAAATCTTATTATCTTTATAGTAATATTTTCCTTCGCCTCTTTGAGTGTTTGTTCAGTTAGGTGCTGCTATATTCGCCGCTGATTGCTGATTTTTTTGCCATAGTTGATGTTTCTTCAAGCGGTCATTGTGCGCTATACCCCTATGAGCCAAACGGGTCGGGCGTAAATTTAACGGTCTAAGATCTCCTGCATCTTGGCTTTGGTGGTCTGTTTCGGCATGAACTTGGCAGAGTCAAGCGGAGTCTGCGGCAGGCAGGTTGTCCAATCGTCTACAGTAGCAACCTGGACTTTAAGACCCTTTGATGCTGCGAGTTCCTCTACCTCACCCACTGTCATGTCGCCATTTAAGGTGATTGTTTCCTTCAGTCCGGCTTCAGAGAGAGGCATCTCTGCGAGGGTATCTCTCGGGGATACGCCGGGCAATGAGGGATCGCATCGTTTCACTCCCTTTTTGATTCGGAGCACAGTTCCGAATTCTTTGCGGAATGCCTCCCACAGGGCGTAAGTAGTCATATCAGGAGAGATTGTGAATCCCACTTCCTCCACTACCTCACTGTCTGCGTCGCCATTTACAAAGTCAATAAGTTTGTTGCCTAACTGGCGTGTATTCCAAGTGGATTGCTGCTCCATTCCAATCTGACTCGCAATCTTGCGAAGCACAGCGATTGTGTTGCCAAACACTCTATAAGTGTCAACATGCCCGGAGCTGTCGCGTGAGATTGTATATTCGCCTATTACAGCAGTAGAACCATCACCATACTGATCAATGATTTTTTTTCCAAATGTCTGGGTATTCCAATTTGGATCTGCCTTAAAGCCAACTTCTTTCGCGCACTGGCGCAGTGACTCCAACACATTGTCATAAATCTGGCAGACGCGGATAGCGCCGCTGTCTTCTTCAGTGATGATGTATTCTCCGGTAATAGCTGATTTCTTTGCCATAAAAGTATTATTTAAGTTACTGTAATTTTTTCATTTACAAAATTAATGCTATTAGTAAGCTGTATGATGTCGGGTGTGTGATAGATATTTCACGAAAGTGTGATATAATATTCCCGTTGCGCCTATGGGTGAATTCCCGTAATACGAGTGGATTGTGTTCCCGGCATTGACCGTGAACTCCGTACTATTGTTGTTATTACCAAAAGCAACGGTTGTTATGCCCGATGGGCTCGATGGTGTTTGCCGGAGTTATATATGTGGGGGGGGGTAATTGACTGATTGCTAATTAATTGCAAATTTGTAGAGAAATAGGCGAAGAAGTCCTTGTTGAGTGCTAAGCTTAGTTTGTAAAGCAAGTCGGTGTCAATGCTGGTGCGGGAGAATATATCGTATATGTTGCGACGGTCGCAATGTATCTTGCGGCTGAGCCAGGTGACGGTCCGCTCCTGATTGCGGAGTTCCTCCTCGATTATCTTTCCTATGTAAATCGGTTCACTTTCAAGCGGTTCCTGATTATCCTCTTTCATATCAATAGCATCTTTTCATGTCAGCTTGCTACAATCCCATTAGTGTATCGGTGTCGGATACGCTTTGGAGGCAGTGCGGCTGCCGGTCAAAAAAATTGCACACCGGATGCAATCGATATTTTTCGTTTAGGTACCTTTTGTGGTGCCAAGGAAAGAAGAGCGGTTCTCATCACTTCCCGCTGCTTGCGCAGCCGAATTGCCGGGGTGATGTAATCTTCCCTGCCGACCGGGGTGGAGTTGCCGATCGGTATTGCGATGCAAAATTGCAGTAGATTTTGCAGAAATCCAAGATGAGAGTGTGTAATTTTGTTTCACACTCATGCTTCCGTATTCTGTAGGGCAAAGATAGCCACTTTACTTATAACAGGATATAAAAATTCCCGGTTTCAT
>CAMWQE010000043.1 GCA_947176335.1 uncultured Porphyromonadaceae bacterium
TTGCACCCCTTTTAACTTTATTTTCAATGTGCCGGAAATCTATTACAATTATTTTTCGGTGAAAGAGGGGAGGGGCTGGTCGCCGGTGAGAATCCGCAGCCAGTTTCTTATTTCAAGGCTTTCAAGTGCCTGGGGATTTACAGCAGCCGGCGCGGATAGGAATTCTTCCGTAATAACAGGTTTTTTCCGGTTGACTATGAGCACATTTTCCGGAGCAACGAAGTTATATTGCAATGCGTAGGCGTTGGTGGTGATGATTTTTTTGTTGCGTGCGAGCCCCCAGATGAATCTCGGGGTCAGTCCGCTCTGGCGGGGCATCACATCATCGACAATAATTGCGGATTGCTCCATCATTTCCATATATTGCTCCGGCTCGACCGGTTTTTTCAGTGTAAATTCCTCAAGCTGTCCGTTATTAAGGCGTTTGGATAGCGAATAGTCCTTAAAAATGCGTTGCGGCAATGGCGGCAGGGGATGTGGAAGCAGTTTGAAATTAAAATCCTTTATGCCGTAGCGGGAGAATTGCCCTGCAAGGGCATGGATGAAATCTATCCGGCGGTCACGGTTGTAGCCGAGCATTATCGCCGGGTATTTTTCTTCAGGAGTATCGGAACTCTCAGGCGCGACGTAGTAGTTCGGTAACAGTGAGAGCGATGAGTGTCTTCCGGCATCATTCAGGTCAAATGTGTAAGCCGCATCGAAGTGCCGGGCAATCTCCGAAAAGTCCCATATTGCCGAGGAGTCCCACACATAAAGCACGCAGCGGTCCGTTCTCTCCTTTATCTTACTGAGTAGGGTCGGGGAGACCGTGAATGCGTTGAGGCAGATGAAAAGATTGTAGTGCTTGCCGAGGGTTGGAAAAATCTCCTCCCAGTATTGCTCCGCGCGCCGCTGCCATGTGATATGTTTCGGCAGCCTGATAAGGCGTTTTGCGAAATTCCTCAGTGGGGTTGAGCGTAGCTTCGGATCCCCTTCCAGCAGGCAATCCTTGATAATGGTGACGCTCCACCCTAACCGTTCAAGTTCATTGACAAGTGGTTGCTCCAGGCTCATGAATCCTGTTGTGAGGAGTAACGCTTTTTTCTGTGCCATATCAGGTAAACTATTTGTGTGAACGGTGCAGGAATCCTTTTAATATTTCTATTGTGAAATTGTCGCGTAGGGCAAGCAATGTAATGAGATATACTGTCGCGCCGCATGCCGGAATAATGGAAAGGCACAGTATGACGCTGCCCCTGAGTCTTGGAAGGAGCGGCAATATCGCAGCAACCATGATGAAGGTTGCGATATAATACTTCGGTTGAAAGATAGAACTTATGCGGAAAGGAAGGTATTTGCGCCCCAACGCAAGCTGAATGGCAAGGACTATGAGTTCCGCAACCGTAAAGGAGAAAGCGGCACCGAGTCCCTCATATTCAGGAATCAGAAGTATGTTCAGGAGTATGTTTGCGATTGCTCCGCCGCACGCGCTCCACACAACAATGTTTATTTTGTCGCATGAATACAGAATCCGGATTCCGATTAATGATGAGAGCGAAGATAGGAAAACTGTTGGCGCGCATACGGCAAGCATATCTGCCGACGGGCGGTAATCATCACCGCAGAACACCGAGATTATCGGGGCGCAGAGCACAACTGTTCCTGCAACAAGCGGCAGTGAGGCAATTAACGATACTTTCAGCGATTTTTCTGAAATGCGCTTGAACTCATCCTTGTTTCCGGTTGCAACCAGGTTGGACATTCTCGGAAGCAGCACTATGCCGACCGAAGAGACAAGCATAATGGCAATCTGAGTGATTTTTGATGCGGCGGTATAGTATCCCACCTGGACTTCGGTGGACATGAAGCCGAGCATCACTGAGTTAAGGGAAAGGTATATGCTTGAGACTGCGCTTACAGAAAAAACTATAAGTGAGGGTTTCAGGTGAAAGATTATGTCGGAATAAGTGAGCTCCTTTATTCTGGCGAAATCAAAGATGTTGTATTTACGCAGATGCCGGAAATTGAGAATATTGTTGCCGATTGTCGATGCGACTGTGATGAAAGCGTACGGAACAAGGTCCTGCGGGGTCCTGACAAATAAAAAAAGTGCTATAGCGGCTGCCGTCCGCACGAAAACCGCTCTGGTAGTGATGAATTTGAAATCTTCTACAGCCTGATAAAACCACTCGGCCCCTATTGTGGTAAACAGGATTGAAATGCTTAGGATGTAGAATATTTTCGACTGTTCGTGGATTTCCGGCACTATATTTGCGAGTATTACGACTATTACATAGCCGATAATGCACAGCGCGAATCCAAGTGCGAGGATTGCGACAGTCAATTGGTTGCGGACCTCTTCGTTGTCACGTACAGATGCTATTTTTTTTACGGCATACAATGGAATGCCAAGCGAGGAAACCAATACGATATAGGATACTATGCCGTTGAGAAATGAGATGGTGCCGATGCCCTCAGGCATAAGAACCCGTGCGGCATAGGGGAAAGTGATTACCGGAAAAAGAACAGAGGTTACAGTGTTTACCGCATTCAGTAGGATATTTTTGCGAATCGCGGTCATGCACCTGTCAGTTTATGTTTGAGGGTTATATAGAACCTGGCGAATGCCGGTCCGGTGAAATCCTTGACACGGAGCTTGAATCGCTCGAATGGTGTCAGCCAGCTCCCAGCATAGTGATGTATGGCATATGTCTCCTTCGTGATATTTATTTTGCCGGTTATCTGTGATTTAGGTGAAAGCACCTGAGGAGGCAGTATATTGATGCCGTCAATCGTTTCCGGCATGGCTTTAGCCGAAAATCCTTTGTCAAGGAAATAGGCTGTTGCGTAGTCGCAAACGGTGGATAGGTTGTAGGTGCCGTCCGTATTTATAAAATGTTGCCGCGAATATGTATCGAGCATGCTGCGGCAGAAATCATTGCCCGGATTAAAGGCAAGTCCGAGTCCCGGATTTATGAGCCCGGTTTCCTCTAAACCGACAAAAGGTGCGTATGTCAATAATTTTTCCCAAGGTCGTATAAGTTGCACATCTGTGTCAAGGTACACACCTCCATGCTCATATAAAATGGCAAACCGTGCGTAGTCAGACACAAATGCATATTTTCCTGCCTTATACGCTTCCGCTGTGTACGGAACTGCATTGACATTGAAATTATCTTCATTCCACAGGCGTATTTCAAAGCCGGGGAGAAATTCCTTCCATGACTTCATGCACTTCCGTGCAAGTTTCGGAAGTGGTTTTCGCCCAAACCAGCAATAATGTATGACAGGTGGAATCATCTGAAAATAAACAGAACGTTGTTTGGGGTAACAACGTTCTGCAATGTGTTTTTATTGTGCGGCTATCAGAGTATGCGGTTCATCACGGAGCGCATTTTTTCTGCGATTTCGTGGTTGCAGAGATTGCCGATAGAACCTTCATGGGTGTGGTGCACCGATTTGGTAGGGGTGTATTCACCGTTCTGCACCTGCATCCCTACAGTGCGGTAAGCTTCGCGGAAAGGCATTCCGGCAAGCGCGAGACGGTTTACATCCTCCACAGTGAACAGGTAATTGTACTTCGGGTCATCGAGTATGTTGTCTTTTACCTTAATGTGGGCAAGCATGAAGTCGCACATGTCAAGGCATGAGCGCAACTCGGCGGTTGCGGGGAAGATAATGTCTTTGAGGAGCTGGAGATCACGGTTATATCCGAGCGGAAGGTTTGCTGTGAGCAGCGCGATTTCATTGGGAATCGACTGCAGGCGGTTGCACTTGCCGCGCATAATCTCGAAAACGTCCGGATTTTTTTTGTGAGGCATGATGCTTGAGCCGGTGGTAAGTTCATCCGGGAAGGAGATGAATCCGAAGTTCTGGCACATCCACATGCACACATCCATAGCGAACCTGCCGAGAGTGGATGCTATCGCGGCAACCGCCATGCCAACGGCACGCTCTGTTTTGCCGCGGCTCATCTGCGCGGCAACGACATTGTAGTGCATCGTTTCAAAGCCAAGCAGTTCTGTTGTCATGGTGCGGTTGAGCGGGAATGACGAGCCGTAGCCTGCCGCAGAGCCGAGAGGATTCTGGTTTGCGATATTGTAAGCTGCGGCAACAAACTGCATGTCATCGACAAGGGCTTCCGCGTATGCGCCGAACCATAGCCCGAAAGAGGAGGGCATTGCTATCTGCAGGTGGGTGTAGCCAGGCATAAGCACATCCTTGTGCTGCTCGCTGAGATGCTGCAGCCGGTCAAAGAGGTGGTTTACCGATTCCGCTGTTTTCTTAAGCTCATCGCGCAGGAAAAGTTTAAGATCCACGAGCACCTGGTCGTTGCGTGACCTGCCGCTGTGTATTTTCTTGCCGGTGTCGCCGAGACGCTGCGTCAGCAGGAATTCGACTTGCGAGTGCACATCTTCCACACCCGGCTCAATGGTAAACTCTCCGCGCTCAATCATCGCTGCAATGTCGCTGAGCGCGTCAAGGAGTGTGGCAAGTTCTTCCGATGTCAGCAGCCCTATGCTCTCAAGCATCCTGATATGCGCCATAGAACCTTGCACATCGTAGCGTGCGAGCTGCAGGTCAAGTTCGCGGTCCGCGCCTACGGTAAATTCCTCTATCATCTTGTCGGGTTCGAATCCCTTGCTCCAAAGTTTCATTTCAAGCTTTTTAAAATATTCATGTATGTGTTTATTCCGGCGGAGATTTCATCTATTTTGATAAATTCGTCCGCAGTGTGGCTGCGGGATGACTCTCCGGGACCGATTTTCAGCGTAGGGAAGCCATGCATTACAGCCATGTCGCTCATGGTGGGTGAAACGAATGGTTCAAGCCCCATGGCGGTACATATCTTTACAAGCGGATGGTCCGTGGAAATCACACTCGCCCTGAGGCGGGTCGAGCGTGGATTTGCCTCGGAAGTAATCGCATTGCGGATAATATCTACAGTCTCTTCATTGGTGTACGCATCGGTTGTGCGCACATCCACCACAAAATTGCATTCGTCCGGCACAACATTGTGCTGCTTGCCGGCATTTATCTGCGTTACAGTTACAGAAATCGGTCCGAGCACGCCGGACTCTTTTTCAAACCTGATAGCACGGAGCGCGTTTATGTCATCTATCGCTTTATACAGCGCATTTATTCCTTCCCCGCGCGCCGCATGCCCTGCCTTGCCTTTCGCCGTGCAGTCGAGCACTACTAATCCACGCTCCGCAACCGCCGGCTGGAGCGATGTCGGCTCGCCGACAATGCCCATGTCAATCCGGTAGCCGCATCCGTCAATATGAGGAAGCATCGCGCGCATACCTTTTTCGCCGGTAACCTCCTCCTCCGCCGTAAGGGCAAGGATGAGATTGAACGGTAGGAGAGTGCTGTACAATCCGGCAAAAACCGATGCAAGGCATACTGCGGACGCTCCTGCGTCGTTGCTGCCGAGCCCGTATAACTTCCCGTTGTCAATTACAGGTTCAAACGGATTGCGGGTGTAGCCGGATGCAGGGCGGACTGTGTCGTGGTGGCTGTTGAGGAGAAGTGTTTTCTTTGCCGGGTCATAACCGGGTGCAACCGCCCACACATTATTATAATGCCGGCGCGGCTCAACTCCTTTTTGTCGCAACCATTCGTAAAGTATGTCAGCAGTGCCGCTTTCCTCGCGTGAGACCGAAGGAGTGGCAATGAGGCGTGAAAGAAGGTCTATTGCGCTATCGGTCATGCGGTAATAGTTGTGCCTCTTGGATTCAGCAGATTGTCGGAGTGCTTGATAGTTACGGATTCCACTCCGGCGGCAATCGCAGCAAAAGCATTGTCAATCTTAGGAATCATCCCTTTGTTTACAATACCCTTCTCCCTGAGCCCGGTATATGACTGCGGAGTGACGGACTCAATGAGTGAGCCGGGATTGTTGACATCAGCGAGTACACCGTCTTTCTCAAAGCAGAACACAAGCCTTGCAGGGGCGATGCGGCTTGCTGCAACGGCGACCGCCGAAGCAACGGAATCAGCATTGCAATTGAGCAAGGTGCCGTTTCCATCATGCATAATCGCGCAGAACACCGGCACGATTCCGCTGTCAAGCAGAGTGGCAAGGAATGCAGTGTTTATTTTGGAGGCGTCTATATCTCCCACAAACCCGTAATCAACCGGTGTTGCAGGGCGGCGCGTTGCAGGGATAATATTGCCGTCTGCCCCGGACAATCCTATCGCATTGCAACCACAGCTCTGGAGCGCGCTTACGATGCGTTTGTTTATAAGCCCTGCATAAACCATCGTGACAACATCAAGGGTCTCGCGGGTCGTTACCCTTCTGCCATCAATCATCGTTGTGGGTATTTCAAGGCGCGCGCTAAGCCTGGTAGCTTCCTTGCCGCCGCCATGAACCAGGATTTTAGGCCCCTGAAGTTTGGCAAAGTCGGTGACAAAGCGGCTCAGTGCCTCAGGATTGTCAACAACATTGCCGCCGATTTTAACAACAGTAATCATCAGATACTTTCAAGCATACGTTTAAGGACTGTCTGTGCTGAAATCTCCCTGTTAGCAGCCTCGGGTATCACTATGCTTTTGGGTGATTCAATGACATCGTCTGTAACAATCATGTTTCGGCGCACAGGGAGGCAGTGCATGAAGAATGCATCGTCGGTCAGCGCCATTGTGTCTGTGTCGACAGTCCATGCGCGGTCGGTAGAGAGGACTTTGCCATAGTTCGGGTCAGCGAATGCAGACCAGTTTTTGGCATATACGAAATCTGCGCCTTCAAATGCTTTATTGCGGTCGTACTCAATTGTCGCCCCTTGGGTAAACTCAGGTGCAAGCTCATAACCGTGAGGATGAGTTATGACCACGTCATAGCCGGCGGCAACACTCCACTGGGCGAATGAATTGGGAACAGCCTGTGGCAGGGCACGGGGATGCGGTGCCCATGTGAGCACCACTTTGGGACGCTCTTTGGTTTTATGCTCCTCAATAGTGATTATGTCGGCAAACGCCTGCAGGGGATGGCCTGTAGCGGCTTCCATGCTGAAAACCGGCTTGCCGGAGTAGTCGATGAACTGCGAGAGGACTTTTTCGGTGTAGTCCTCCTCTTTATTTTTGAGTCCGGCGAATGAGCGCACTCCGATAATGTCGCAGTAACTTGCCATTACCGGGATTGCCTCAAGCAGATGTTCGGCTTTGTCGCCGTCCATAATCACACCGCGCTCGGTTTCGAGTTTCCATGCGCCCTGGTTCACATCAAGCACCATGACATTCATGCCAAGGTTCATCGCAGCTTTCTGGGTACTGAGCCTTGTGCGGAGGCTTGAGTTGAAGAAGAGCATCAGGAGGGTTTTGTCGCGTCCAAGCTCTTTAAACGCAAACCTGTCCTTTTTTATATTTCTTGCTTCCTCCACAGCAGCGTGGAGATTGCCGATGTCGGCAACAGAAGTGAATTTTTTCATTACGCGGATTTTTGATTAACCACACTTCTAAATTCCTTGAGAAATTTGTCAGCCTGTTCTTTGGTGATGCAGAGCGCCGGGAGAAGCCGGACTGTGTGGGCTCCTGCTCCACCGGTGAAAATGTTGTGCTCAAACAGGAGCTTTTTGCGGAGTGCTGGAGCGTCTCCCTCAATTTCAACTCCAATCATGAGCCCTCTGCCGCGCACTTCAACGAGTCCGGGAATCTTTTTGAGTTCCTCTATAAGGTAAGCACCGATTTCCGCCGCATTTTCAATGAGTTTTTCCTCTTCCATCACATCAGCTACAGCGATAGCAGCCGCACAAGCAAGATGGTTTCCGCCAAATGTTGTGCCGAGCATTCCTTTCTCCGCCTTGATGTGGGGAGCAATGAGGATAGCTCCCATCGGGAAACCGTTTGCAATTCCTTTTGCCATTGTAATGATGTCCGGCTTGATTCCGGAACGCTGGTGCGCGAAGTAATGACCTGTGCGTCCTGTGCCGCTCTGGATTTCGTCAAGAATCAGCAGTGTGCCATACTTAAGGGTGAGTTCGCGCAACCGGCGCAGAAATTCATCGGAGGGTTCATGTATGCCGGACACACCCTGGATGCCTTCTATGATTACTCCGGCAAATTCACCTGTGGAGAGTGCTTTTTCCACAGCTTCAATATCGCCGAGCGGAGCAAATTCCACATTTGGGGTGGCATTGAATGGAGAAACTATCTTGGGATTGTCGGTAGCGGCGACTGCTCCGCTTGTGCGTCCGTGGAATGCCTTTGAAAAGGCGAGTCTTTTTTTGCGTGAAGTTGCGAAACAGGCGAGTTTCAACGCGTTTTCATTAGCTGCCGGGCCTGAATTGCAAAGAAACAGGCGGTAATCGGGATAGCCGGTGAGGTTACCGAGCTTTTCTGCAAGGGTTGTCTGTAGGGAATTTTGCACGGAGTTGGAGTAGAAACCGAGTTTTGCAACCTGGTCCGCAACCGCCTGTACATACTTGGGATGGGCATGACCGATGGATATTACCGCATGGCCTCCATAGAGGTCGAGGTACTCTGTGCCGTCAGCAGTGTAAACGTATGAGCCTTTTCCTGAAACCGGCTCTATGTCATATAATGAGTAAACGTCGAATAGTTCCATAATACGCTTTTTACGCAGTTAATCAGAATGCGGAAGGTTTGAGGCGGAGACCTGTGCGCTCATCAAGACCAAACATGATGTTCAGATTCTGGACCGCCTGACCGCTCGCCCCTTTAAGGAGGTTGTCTATTGCAGTGGTGACTAGCAGTTTGGAGCCATATTTCTCCACTCCTATAATCGCTTTATTGGTATTCACCGCCTGCTTCATATCCACAGGTCCCGGTGAAACATGGGTGAATGGCTCCGCAGCATAATAATCTTCATAGAGTTTTTTAGCCTCCTCCGCTGTAAGGTCTGTTTCAAGCCAAGCCATTATGAATATTCCTCTGGCGAAGTTGCCCCGCACCGGCACAAAGTTAAGGTCAACAGGCTTACCGTACTGCGCAGCCTCAAGGGTGCGCTTTATTTCTGCAAGGTGCTGGTGGGTGAAAGGCTTGTAGACGGACAGGTTGTCGGAACGCCAGCTGAAGTGGGTTGTGCTTCCCGGCTTTACTCCGGCTCCGGTAGAACCTGTGATTCCGGTAATCTGCACGGGAGAATCAAGTTTTCCGGCAGCAGCAAGCGGGAGGAGCGACAGCTGTATGGCAGTGGCGAAACATCCCGGATTTGCCACAAGGTGTGCTGAGGCGATGCGTGAGCGGTTCGCCTCAGGCAGCCCGTAGACATAGCCGGCGGATTCATCGCGGTAGTCCTGGGCAAGGTCAATGACCTTCAATTTATCCGGACGAGGGTTTTCCGCCCAAAATGCCGTGCTCTGTCCATGACCAGAGCATAGGAATAGGACATCAATGTCTTCCAACGGGTGAGTGTCGGAAAACTTCAGGTCGGTTTCTCCGAGAAGTCCTCCGTGCACAGCTGTGACAGGATTTCCGGCATTGCTCGTCGAGTGGACGAAAGCAATCTCCACCTCGGGGTGGTTGATAAGCAAGCGGATAAGTTCGCCGGCTGTGTAGCCTGCTCCGCCAATTATTCCGGCTTTCATTCTGATTTGCCGTTGCGCTTCTGCACGTTATGGTATATTTTCATCTGGTTGCCGAGGATTTTTGTGAATCCTTTGACATCGTCGGCGCTCCATGCCTTGTTGACTTCTCCGTATTCTCCGAAATCAGTCTTCATGAGGTCAAAGGGAGAATCAACTCCGACGAGAGTATATGTGTAAGGACGGAGGAGAACCTCAACAGTGCCTGTGACATTGCGCTGTGATGATTCGAGCATTGCTTCCATGTCCCTCATCACCGGTTCGAGGTATTGCGCTTCATGGAGGAACATTCCATACCATGTGCCAATCTGGTCTTTCCAGTACTGCTGCCACTTGGTGAGTGTGTGCTTTTCAAGCATCTTGTGCGCAGCAATGATGAGGATAGGCGCGGCGGCTTCAAATCCTACGCGACCTTTGATGCCGATAATGGTGTCGCCGATGTGCATATCGCGTCCGATTCCGAACTTTGCCCCAATCTCTTCAACCGCGCGGATTGCTTCGATGCGGTCGGTATATTCCTTGCCGTTCACTCCAGTGAGTTCGCCTTGAGTGAAGGTGAGTTTGAGTGTTTCCGGCTCAGTTTCCGTAATCTGGCTGGGATATGCGCTTTCGGGAAGTGTCTGCTCAGATTTGAGTGTTTCTTTGCCGCCGATGCTTGTGCCCCACAGTCCTTTGTTGATGGAATATTCCATCTTCTTGAAGTCGGCTTCGTAGCCATGCTCCTTAAGGTAGTTGATTTCGTATTCTCGGGTGAGTGTGAGGTCACGGGTAGGTGTGATGATTTCAATGTCCGGAGCAAGAATCTGGAATGTGAGGTCGAAACGCACCTGGTCGTTTCCGGCACCGGTAGAACCGTGCGCAACAGCATGCGCACCGATTTTCTTAGCGTGCTCGATTGTGGCTATAGCCTGGAAAATTCTCTCGGAAGACACACTGATAGGGTAGGTGCCGTTTCTGAGGACGTTTCCGGCAATCATGTATTTTATGCTTTTGTCATAATAGTCCTTTGTGACATCAAGTGTTGTATGGGATGCTGCTCCAAGCCTTGCAGCCTTATCAGCAATCACTTCAAGTTCTTCGGGGGAGAAGCCTCCGGTATTTGCGATAGCGGTGTGTACCTCGTAGCCGAGATCCTCGCTGAGGTATTTTACTGCAAATGATGTGTCAAGACCTCCGCTGAACGCGAGGAGCACTTTCTTTTTCTGTTCCATAATTATATTTGTGCTGTTTATTTCTTTAGATGAAGCATTTTGCTGATTTTGTTTTTAATCAGCATGATATAAGGAGTTGATTCAGACTGTTTCTCCACCGGCACATGCGGGTCATAGAGCATGCCTGTGCAGAGGCACATACGGCGGTTGTTGCGCTGGAGTATGTCATAGTTCTTGCATCCCTGACACCCCTGCCAAAATTCATCGTCATCGGTGAGTTCAGAGAAAGTGACCGGGCGGTACCCCATGCGGCTGTTGAGCTTCATGACAGGAAGCGAGGTGGTGATACTGAATATTTTAGCATAAGGGAATCTCATTCTTGCGAGTTCAAATGTCTTTTCCTTGATTCTCGCAGCGAGCCCGTTGTGTCGGTATTCCGGGTCTACGATAAGACCGGAGGTTGCAACGAAATCCCCGTGCCCCCAGCACTCAATGTAGCTGAAGCCGATAAGCTTGTCACCGTCAAGAGCCACAACGGCTTTGCCGCCGGTAATCTTGGCTGATATATAGTCGGGTGAGCGTCTTGCTATACCGGTTCCTCTCTGGAGGGCGGATTCATATATCAGTGTGCATATCCGCTCAGAATGGATGGCGTGTTCCGGACTGGCAAATGCCACTGTAATCCTGTCGGTATTCTTGTTGTCCATTTCTTGTTTTTATTTCTATTGAAAATAAACCGTTAATATATTAAATAGGTGTGTTATAAAAGCACTTGTGTTTAATTGAGGCACAAAGTTACATAAAAAAGTGGATATTCATACAAAATGCAGGAAAAACCTTTGGAATAGTGGCAAAAAAGAAGAAGATGCGACAATTATAGCCGCATCTTCACTCCTAATTTAATAAAACTGTTTATTTCTTTTTGTCGCCAGCGAGCACAACATCAATTGGGAGCTTGGTGTACCAGATGTTGTAGCTGTAGTGGTTGTTGGCGCTCTCCTCAGTGAGGATGCCGATGCTTCCGTCAGGAAGGATTGTCATTGAAGAGTATGCGCTGGGAAGGTTTACGACAGTTTTTTTGATAGGCCATGTCTTGCCACCGTCCTCGCTGACATAGATAGCGACATTGTTTCTGCCTTTGGGGTCTCCGGGAAGTGACTGGAGAAGGAGGTCTTTGCCGTCACGGTTGTAGCGGATAATATCACCGTTGCAGCGGGGATCGGGAAGTCCTTCGATGGGCACTGGTTCGCTCCATGTCTCGCCATTGTCCTTAGAGTAAGAGAATTTACGGAGAACTCCGCTGCGGTTACGGATGCTCATGATAACAGTTCCGTCGGCAAGCTGCACCACTTTGCTCTCGTCACCGTCGGTAGTAGCAGGATTCTTGGACACTTTCCATGTTTTACCTGCGTCATCGGTATAGATAGCGTAAACTTTGAATTTGGGGTTGCCGTCCTCTCTAACCACGAGGGGAAAGATGATTCTGCCGTTGGCAAGCTGTGTAGCTCTTCCTGAGGTAGCGAATGCGCTTATGCATTTGATAGGCTGTTTGCCGTTGGGGTCTGTGGTGAGAATCTGCGGGTTGATGTCAACCATTTTGCCCCATGTCTTGCCGTTGTCAGTGCTTCTTGCAACGCTGATGTGCGCGGGCTCTTTCTGCCAGAGTCCCATTCCGTGGCTGAAGATAGCGAGAATGTCACCGCTTTTTTCATCAACCACAAGAGCAGCGTCGCCACAACCGCCGACTTCGTCGTGAGCGGCAACTGTAACATATTCGCTCCATGTTTTGCCGCCGTCGGTGCTACGGCGTGAAAC